>JAYRFB010000026.1:0-6422 GCA_041908585.1 Candidatus Krumholzibacteriia bacterium | reverse complement strand
GGCCGGCAGCCGGGCGGCCGCCGCCGCACTGCGCGTCAGGCACGTCACCTCGTCGCCCCGCGCCGCCAGCAGCCGCACCAGCCGCCGGCCCACCAGCCCGGTCCCCCCCGTCACGAAGATGCGCATGCCCGCCCACCTCCCAGGGGCGTCGGCCGCCCGCGGCGACCGGCCCCGCACGATCCGGCAACCTTTCGGGGGTGTCCACCCGGCGGTTGCCGGGGTCGCCGGTGGCGGCGATAATGGCCGCAGGCGACAACCTGCGGGAGAGGAAGATGCAGTACGACAACTTCGATTGCGAAGTGGCCGACGGTTGCGCGACCGTCCGCCTGACCGGCCCCGGCGCGCCAGACCTGGGCGCCCTCTGCGACGAGTTCGTGGACCTCATCCTGCGCCTGCAGGAGGACCGCGCCGCGCGGGTGATCCTGCTGACGGACGGCGACCACGCCTTCGACCTGCACCGGGACCTCGACGGCCTGGCCAGCGCCCGGCGCCGCGGCAGCGGTTTCGAGCACCTGGCGGCGGACGACGAGATCGCCCGCAAGATCGTCACGCTGGCCTCCGAATGTCCCAAGCCCGTGGTCGCGGCCACGCGGGGGGATATCCGCAACGTCGGCCTCGGCCTGTACCTGGCGGCGGACATCCGCCTGGCCGGCGAGTCGGCGACCTTCACGGCCCCGGACATGAGCGGCGGACTGGTCGGTGGCTGGGGCCTGCACCTGACGCTGCCGCGCCTGCTCGGGCCGGGCCGTGCGCTCGAGTTCCTGTGGTCGCACCGCACGCTGACCGCCGCCGAGGCCGAGCGCATCGGCCTGGTGGACCGCGTCCTGCCGGAGGACCTGTGGGAACAGGAGTTGTTCGCCCTCACGCGCCGCCTGAGCCGCATCCCGCAGCCGGCGGTGCAGCTGACGAAGCTCGCCGTGCAGCAGGCCCCCGCGCTGGACCTGACCTCGATGCTGGCGATGGAATGGGAGTCGCAGCAGCAATGCTGGGAGTCGGACGAGACCGGCGAGGGCCTCAGCGCCCTGGCCGAGGGACGCGAGCCGTGCCTGGAGGCGCCCACGGCCCCGGACGAGGACTAGCAGCGCGGGTTGCAGTGCCGGCGCGGGCCGCCGCATGGAGCCACGCGCCCGATGGCCACATGAAGATGAAGGCCACATGAACAGGGGCCCGGGCACAGTGCCCGGGCCCCTGTTCATCGAATCGCGTCGGCCGGTTCCGGACTAGCGGAAGAGGCTCTTGACGCTGCCGAACGAGTCGACCTCGGTGTCGACCGCGCAGCCGTTGTTGATCGAGATGATCGGCGCACCGGGCTCGGTGATCGGGTGCAGCTCGCGGATCTCCGTGGCGCTGCCCTGGAAGGCGGGCACCTTGAGCGGCAGCGAGTGGAAGAACACGCCGTTCGAGCGGATGCCGGCCGGGTTCGTGTTCTGGACCATCAGCGTCATGTCCGCGACCACGCACACGCCGCCGGGCGCCGGCAGCGGGGCAGGCAGGCCGACGATGTGCTCGCCCGGGTTGATGCCCACGTCGATCGCGTTGCCGCGGGGCATGAAGCTCAGCGACAGCACGTTCTGGTAGGTCAGGGCGATCTCCCATGCCAGCACGTCGGGGCTGGTCAGCTGCGTCACGACCAGGTAGGCCGGGAACGGCGTCAACGGGGCGGCGGTGCCGCAGTTCAGGGTGGCAGCCTCGTCGAAGTAGATGCCGACATTGTCGGAGAACCAGTCGGAGGCGGAGGCGGTGCCCGCGAAGGCAACCAGGGTCAGCGCAAGGGCGAGAGCCAGCTTCTTCATTGTGTCACTCCTTGGAAGTACTTCGGTGAACAGGGGCTTCACGCTGCAAGGGAGGTTCAGGTACGGGCACGCCCGCCGAACGTTTCACCTTTGCCTAGATTATATCACGAGCGGATATCCAATGCACAAGAAATATGTTGCGGCCTATGATCGTGGAGGCAAGCTATCGGATATAGTTGATAATTAAACACCAGATTCACCATTTGCCTCACGAAACGACGATATGGGCGTCAGGACCCGATCCGCAACCGGCCCGTGCCCGCCGGGCCCCGCGGTGGTATGCTCACCCCGGTTCCCTGACCATGAGCCATTGCCCCGGAGGAATCCTGACGATGAACCGACGCGCATGCCTGGCTGCCCTGGCCGGCCTGGCCCTGGCCGCGTGTGCGGCCGCGGCGCCCGCCGCCCCCACCCGCAACCACGACCTGACCCCCGAGGACACGTTCAGCCTGACAATCCTGGAGAACCTGGCGGTTTCCCCCGACGGCACGCAGGCCGCCTACACCGAGAACCGCTGGGGCGACGACGACAAGGGCCGCACCAGCGACCTGTGGGTGGTCGCGACGGCCGGCGGTCCCGCCCGCCGGCTGACCTTCGACGGCTTCGGCGGCGGCACGGTGACCTGGTCGCCGGACGGGCGCTGGCTGTACTTCATGGGCCGCGACCGGGCGGGGCGCGAGGCCCCTCCCCGCGACGGCAGCACGCAGGTGTGGCGCCTGGCGCCGGACGGCGGCACGCCGGTGCCCGTCACGCGCGCGAAGAAGGGCGTCGATGCGTTCGAGCTGTCGCCGGACGGTCGGACGCTCTGGTACCTGGTCGGGCGCGAGCGCACGGACGACGACTGGGGCGAGCTGCTCGGGCGCTACGACGACCTGCACTACGGCCACGGCGTCACCACGCTCAGCGAACTGCGCCGGCTGGACCTGGAGACCTGGCGCGACGATGTCGCCGCCCCCGCGACGCGGGTCGTCTCGGAGATGGCGCTGTCGCCCGACGGCACGCGCCTGGCGATGATCACCGCGCCCGACAACGAGCTGATCTTCAAGGAGGGCTGGTCGCGCGTCGACGTGCTGGACCTGGCGTCCGGCGCGGTGACCGAGCTGACCGGCCAGGCCTGGCGCGATGCGCACAAGTCCCCGTACGGCTGGATCGACGACCTGGCCTGGTCGGCCGACGGGCGCGCGCTGGCCTTCGCGATCGCCTATGACGGCTACGCCACCGACATCTGGGTCGCCGAGGAACGCGACGGCAGCTGGCCGCTGCAGCGGATCTCGCGCCCCGACCCCTGGCACTACGACGGCGGCCTGGCCTGGCGCGGCGGTGGGCGCACGCTGTGCTGGCGCGGCGAGGCACTGGCCCGGGTCCAGGTGCTGGCGACCGAGGGCGTGACCGGCGGCGCGCAGGGCCGCACCGTCGAGCTGACCACCGGCGACCTGGTGGTCACGGCCTTCGCCTTCGACCGCAAGGGCGCCTCGCTCGTCGCCGCCTGGGAGACCCCGCTGGATGCCAACGACCTCTACGCGGTCGCCGGACCGGCGAAGCACCGCCGCCTGACGCGGGTCAACCCCCAGGTCGACACCTGGAAGCTGCCGCAGATCAGCCACGTGAGCTGGACGGGGGCCGACGGCAAGACCTGCTGGGGCATCCTCGAGCTGCCGCCCGACTGGAAGCCCGGCGACGGCCCCCTGCCCGCGATCGTCGAGATCCACGGCGGTCCGACCTCCTCCACGCGCATCGGCCTGCGCCACTGGATGTACGGCCGCGGCCTGATGCCGGCGCGCGGCTACGCCCTGCTGAGCCCCAACTACCGCGGCTCGACAGGGTACGGCGACACGTTCCTGGAGGAGCTGATCGGGCGCGAGAACGACATCGAGGTGCGCGACATCACCGCCGGCGTCCGCTGGCTGGTGGACCAGGGTTATGCCGACCCGAAGCGGCTGGGCGTCATGGGCTGGAGCAACGGCGGCTACCTGACGAACTGCCTGATCGCCGCCGAACCGGCGATGTTCGCAGCCGCGAGCAGCGGCGCCGGCGTGCTCGACATGGTGATCCAGTGGGGCACCGAGGACACGCCCGGCCACGTGATCAACTTCGTGCGCGGCCTGCCGTGGCAGCAGCCGGAGGAGTACCGTAAGGCATCACCCCTGTACGCGCTGGACCGCGTGCGAACGCCGACGATCATCCACGTCGGCGGCAGCGACCCGCGCGTGCCGGCGGCCCACAGCCGCGCCCTCTACCGCGCGCTCCGGCATTACCTGGACGTGCCCGTGCAGCTGGTGGAGTACCCCGGCGAGCCGCACGGCCTGACCACGCGGCGCAACCGCATGGCCAAGATGGAGTGGGATCTCGCGTGGTTCGATCGCTACCTGCTGGGCAAGACCGCACAGGAGGGCAGCCCGGCGGGCGACTGACGGACGGCCGCCCGTTCAACGGCACGCAGGCGCTGCCGCGGGGATACAGGCGCCGCTGCAGGTACCCAAGCGCCGCTGCGGGCACACAAGCGCCGCTGCGGGCACACAAGCGCCGCCGTCCCCCGCGGGGCCGGCGGCGCTTTTCGCAAGCCTAGCGCCGCGGCCTCGTTCAGCCGCGGATTCCCGCGGCCGCGGCCGCCGCTGCAAGTCGTCCCAGGGCCGCGTCGAGCGTGGCGCGCGGGCAGCCGAAGTTCAGGCGCAGGTATCCGGGTGCGCCGAAGTCGCGACCGTCGCTCAGGCCCAGCCCATGGGAAACCGCGTGCGCGTGCGGGTCCGCCACGTCCCACGCGCGCGCATCGAGCCACGCCAGGTACGTGGCCTCTACCGGGGCCATCGTCAGCCCCGGCAGTCCAGCCAGGCGCGCGGCAAGCAGGTCGCGGTTGTCCCGCAGGTACGCCACGAGCGCCGCCAGCCAGGGATCTCCCTCGGCCCAGGCGGCGCGGGCGGCGACCAGCCCCAGCACGTTCACGTGTGGCACGATGCCCGCCATCGCGCGCCGGAAGCGGGCGCGCAGTCCATCGTTGCTGATGATGGCCGCCGCGCAGCCCAATCCCGGGATGTTGAACGTCTTGCTCGGGGCCACGAGCGTGATCGTGCGCGCAGCCACCTCCGGCGCCAGGCTGGCCAGCGGCTTGTGTCGTGCCCCCGGTTCCAGCAGCAGCTGGCTGTGGATCTCGTCGCTGCAGACCACCAGGTCGTGCCGCAGGGCCAGGTCCGCCAGGGTGGCCAGCTCTTCGGGTCGCCAGGCCCGGCCGACCGGATTGTGCGGGTGGCAGAACAGGAGCAGGCGCGACGCCCCGGCGGCCGCAGCCAGCGCCTCCGGATCGAGGCGCCAGCCCGCCAGGTTGTTGCCGGCCAGGGGTGCCGGCCGCGCGATGCGGTCGACCAGCGCCGGCACTCGCAGGAACGGCCCGTAGACAGGCGGCATCACCACAACGCCGTCACCGGGATCGCCGACGGCGCGACAGGCGACGGTCAGGCCGCTGACCAGGCCCGGCAGCCAGGTGACCCACGCGGGCTCCACCGCCCAGCCGCATGTGCGCGACAGCGCCGCGACCAGCACGCCCGTCACCTCGTCGTCCGGCAATGCGTAGCCGAAGACCCCGTGTTCGACACGCGCGCGCAGCGCGGACACGACCGGCGGCGGCGCCGCGAAGTCCATGTCCGCGACCCACAGCGGCAACACGTCGCGCCCGGCCCACCGGCCCCACTTCTCGCTGTCGGTGCCGCGGCGCTCGACCGGCGTGTCGAAATCGAACTGCCCGCTCACGAGCGCCCCGCCTGGCGCAGGAACTCGGCCACCTGCGCGACGGCCGCCGCCGCATCCGCGGCCAGTGTCCAGCGTGCGCCGGCGGCGCACTGGTCCAGGAAGGCCGCGCCGGGATCGAAGTCCAGCAGCACCACGGGGCGGCCGAAGCGCAGCGCCAGCGCGATCTCGCTGAGCGTGCCCCCGGTGCCGCGGCAGGCCACGACCACGTCCGAGGCCAGGATGTTCACGACGTTGCGCGCGGCGCCGAGACCCGTCGGGATCACCAGGTCGAGTCCCTCCGCCGCGTCGTCGCGGTCGTCGCCGTAGAGGATGCCCAGCGTCAAGCCGCCCTCGGCGCGGGCGCCGGCCACCGACGCCTGCATCACGCCTCCCGGCCGCCCCCCCGACAACAGGACCCAGCCGTTGCGCGCGATGAGCCGCCCGACCTCATGCGCGAGGCGCGCGGTGGTTTCGTCGGCCTCGGTCCCTCCCATCACTCCGACCACGGTCCTGCGCATGCGCGAGCCTCCGTCAGCCATTGCCGGCGAGCCTGCGGCCGGTCCCACAGCGGGGCGGCCAGGGGCACAGGATCGCAGACGCCCATGGCGGCGGCAAGCCAGCGGTTGTGCCGTCGAAATTGTGTCCGCCCGCGACAGTTACCCGCGCGGGCGGCACCATCCGGCCTTCTACGCCGCGTACTTCAGCTCATGCGCCCGCTGCCGAGCCAGCACCCGCGTCCGCACCCGCCCCCAGTAGTACTCCTGCCAACGCGCCGGCAACGCCGTCCGCGTCACGAACATCCGCCGCTCCAATACGTCACTGACCTCGAGCCTCCGATCCAGCATCCCCCGTGCCTGGGCCGGCGTCGGGCTGCCCCGAGCCTTCTCCCGTCGACCCTTCAGGTAGTTC
>JAYRFB010000025.1:0-7782 GCA_041908585.1 Candidatus Krumholzibacteriia bacterium | reverse complement strand
TCCCAGGCTCCGGATTCGCCGCACAGCTGGCGCAGGCGACGCACCTCGCCGTAGTATGCCTGTCGATCGGCCGGTCGCGCGAGCCAGCCCAGGAGCTCGCGCGCAAGGGGCAACGGGCTCGCGTCCTGCTGCAGGTGCTCGCGCACCACCTCCCGGCCCAGGATCAGGTTGGCCAGGCCGATGTGCGGCGTGCGGACCAGGCGCCGGCCGACGAACGCGGTCAGCGCGCCGGTTCGGTAGACGATCTCGTGAGGCACGCCGGCCAGCGCCGCCTCCAGGCTGGCCGTGCCGCTGCAAACCAGCGCGAGGTCCAGCTGCGGCAGCAGGGCCGGCAGCGGCTCTGCCGTGAACTCCGCCGTGGCCTGGAACCGGCTCGCAACGTCCTCGCGTTCGACGCCGGGAGCCAGGCTCACGAGGAAGCGCACATCCCGCCCGGCCAGGTGGCCGGTGATCGCCTGGCTCGTCACCTTCAGCACCGGCAGCAACTGGTCCAGCTCCTGGCGGCGGCTGCCGGGCAGCAGGCCGATAACCAGCGGCCCGTCGCGTCGCCCGAGCCGCTCCTCGCGGCGTCGCATCCCAGCCTCGAAACCGAAGCCCGCGCCGTAGTCGTCCATGAGCGGGTGGCCGAGCGGCTCGACACTGAACCCCAGGTCGCGGAAGTAGGCCGCCTCGAACGGCAGGATCGTGCCGAGGCGGTCGATGCGGCGCCGGTAGGAAGCCGCGCGCCAACGGCCCCAGGCCCACAGCTGCGGCGCCACCAGCCAGAAGACCGGCACGCCGGCCCGTCGTGCCGCGCCGGCCAGGTGCCCGTTGAAGCCGGGGAAGTCGATCGGCAGGAAGAGGTCGACGCCATCGGCCAGGTGCCGCGACAGGCGCCTGCGCGCGCGCGCGAGGGCGGGCAGCGCCCGCAGCACCTCGCCGACGCCCATGACCGCCACGTCGCCGGAGTGCCCGACCAGTTCCACGCCGGCGGCAGCCAGCGCCGGCCCCCCGAGGGCGGTGATGCGCAGGTCGGGATCCCGCTCGCGGAGGGCGACGGCCAGGCGCGCGCCGTAGCGGTCCCCGCTGGCCTCTCCGCAGCTGATGAAGATGTGCCTGGGGCCGGCTCTGCCCACGGGTCGCTCCTTGCGGCCGGCGGCCGCCAGGTCAGCGGACGATGCCGCGGTCCGAGCGCCTGATGAACGCCATCAGGTCCTCGATGTGCTGCGTCAGGCTGCAGTCGGCGGCGATGCGCTCGAGCGCCTGCGTCACGTTGAGGCCGGAGCGGTACAGCAGCCGGTAGGCCTTCTTGAGGTTCTGCAGGTCCTCGTCGGTGAACCCGCCCCGCTTCAGGCCGATGGCATTGATGCCGGCCACCTCGATCGGGTTGCCGGCGACCTTGATGAACGGCGGCACGTCCTGCGGCAGGCGGCTGGCGCCCCCGACGAAGGCGAACGCGCCCACGCGCACGAACTGGTGCACCGGCGTCATGCCGCCGAGGATCGCGTTGCTCTCGATCTCGACATGCCCCGCCAGGTTGACCGCGTTGGCCAGCACCGTGCGGTCGCCGACCTTGCAGTTGTGGGCGATGTGGACGTAGGCCATCAGCAGGTTGTCCGACCCCACGCGCGTGCTGGCGCCCTCGCCGGTGGCGGGATGGATCGTGCAGTACTCGCGGATGTCGTTGTTGTCGCCGATCTCGACGTACGACACCTCACCCTTGTACTTCTTGTCCTGGGGCTCGCAACCGATGGCCGCCCCGTGGAAGACGCGGTTGCCGCTGCCCATGATCACGTGCCCCGTCAGCAGGACCGACGACCCGATCACGCAGTCCGGGCCGATCACGACATCCGGACCGATGATCGTGTAGGGCCCCACCTTCACGTTGTGGCCGAGCCGCGCGCCGGGGTCCACGACCGCCGTCGGATGGATCTCGGGCTCGCTCACCGGACGCAGGCCGGGCACCTTGTTGATCTTCACCGGGTCCATCCCTCTCCTCCTTCGGGGGTCGCGCCTCAGGCATCCACGATCGTGGACATGAGTTCCGCCTCGGCGACCAGGGCGTCGCCGACCCAGCCGGTCCCCCGCATCTTGCAGAGGGGCCCGCGCAATTTGAGCAGTTCCAGCTCGAAGCGCAACTGGTCACCGGGCAGGACCGACTGCCGGAACCGCGCGGCGTCGATGCCGCTGAAATACACCAGCTTCCCTCGCGGATCCTCGACGCTGCTCAGCAGCAGCACGCCGCCCACCTGGGCCATGGCCTCGATGATCAGCACCCCGGGCATGATCGGATGGCCCGGGAAGTGTCCCTGGAAGAAGGGTTCGTTGATCGTGACGTTCTTGAGGCCGACGACGCGCTTGCCGGGCTCCAGCTCCGTGATCCGGTCCACCAGCAGGAACGGGTAGCGGTGCGGCATGATCTCCATGATGGAGGCGATATCCCAGTGCGCGGGCTCACGCGGCGGGTAGATGCGCGGCATGCGGCGCTCGGAACGGGCCAGAAGCCGCGTGAACTCGACGTTGGCCGCGTGGCCCGACAGCCGCGCCTTGACGTGGCCCTGCAGGGGCATGCCGAGCAGCGCAAGGTCGCCGATCAGGTCCAGCACCTTGTGGCGGACGCACTCGTCGGCGAACCGGGCCACCTGGCCGCCCTCCAGCACGCCGTCGTTGTAGACCAGCGCGTTCTCCAGGCTGCCCCCCAGGGCCAGGCCCTGCCGGCGCAGGCCCTCGACATCGCGCATGAGCGCGAACGTCCGCGCGGGCGCGATCTCGCGCCTGAACACCCAGGGGCGGATCTCGAAGGTCGCCGCCTGCTGGCCGATGAGCGGGTCATCGTAGTCGATCTCGAAGCTGATCCGGAAATCGTCCGCCGGGACGGCCTCCAGGCGCGCCTCCCCGAGTGCGAGCGTGACCGGGCGCGCGATGCGGTGGTACGTCGCGGGCAGGCCCTGGTCCTTCAGGCCCGCGCGGTCGAGCATCTCGACGTAGGGCAGGCTGCTGGCGCAGCCGGTGACCGGGGGCTCGCCGCCCTCTAGCCTGATCAGGCAGTTCGTGACGCCCATCCCGTAGAGCGCCGCCAGGACGTGCTCCACGGTGTGGACGGTGACGCCCTCGTGCGACAGCGTGGTGGCGCGCACGAGATCAGCCGCCGGAGCCGCGTGTTCGACCAGCGCCGGGATCCGCGTCTCACCGCCGGGACCCGGGACGACGAAGACCAGGCCGGTGTTGACGGCCGCCGGCTGGAAGGTCATGCGCGCGGGCTCCCCCGAATGCAGCCCGATGCCCTCGATCGTCACTTCCGACCCGACGGTGCGCTGCAACCAGAGCACGATCACTTCCCCCGCTTGGGTGCATCGGTGGCGGCGCGCCCCTCGAGCGCGCGCAGCCGCCCGAGGGCGGCCGGCAGGCGCCGCAGCGCCGCCGTGATGCGGAACGATTCGTGGAAGTCCAGCGCCGGGTACCCGAACAGGGTGGCCCCGGCAGGGACGTCCTTGATCACGCCGGCCTGCGCCCCGATGCGGACGCCATCGCCGATGACCAGGTGGTCGGCGATCCCGACCTGGCCGCCGGTGACGACGCCGTCGCCGATGACGGAACTCCCGGCGATGCCGGTCTGCGCGCTGATCGCGCAGCAGCGGCCGATGCGCACGTTGTGCGCCACATGTACCTGGTTGTCGAGCTTGCTGCCGGCGCCGATGACGGTGCGCCCGGTCGTGGCGCGGTCGATCGTCACCAGTGCGCCGAGCTCCACGTCGTCCCCGATCTCGACGATGCCCACCTGCGGGATCTTGACCTGTCCGTGCGGCCCCGGCAGGTAGCCGAAGCCGTCGGCACCGACCACGGTGCCGGCATGGACGATCACGCGGTCCCCGAGCCGGCAGCCCTCGCGCACCACCACGTGCGCGTGCAGCACGCAGTCCCGGCCGACGTTCGCATCGCACCCGACCACGACATGCGGGCCCAGGCGCGTCCCGGCCCCCACCACCGCGCCCGCCCCGACGACGCAGTAAGGCCCGATGGCCGCCGCCGCGACCACCGCCGTGGCATCGACCACGGCCGTCGGGTGCACGCCGGGCGGGTAGAGCCGGTCCGGATCCGGGGCCAGGCGGGCGAGGAACTGCGCGAAGGCCTCGTAGGGCCGGTCCACGACGATCGCGGGCCGACCGGGGTCCAGCCCCGGCGGGACCAGCAGCGCGCCCGCGGCGCTGGCGGCGCCCTCGGCCGCGCGCCGCGCGTCGGCCACGAACGACAGGTCGCCCGGCCCGGCCTCCGCCAGCGAGGCCGCGCCCGTCAGCTCGGGGTCGGCATCGCCCAGCAGGCGGCCGCCGACCAGGGCGGCGATGTCGCTCAGGCGCATCGGCGTGTCCACGATCCTCCCGCGGCGGCTCCCTGCCAAGCAAGCGCCCCCCGCCGCCGGGGCGAGGGGCCAAGCGCTTCGCAATACGTCCCTTGCCAATCTCCCAGCCCGCGGCGCGGCTGTCAACCCCCAACCGGGGCCGCGGGCGGGCGGTCGCCTACTTCTCGCCGCGCACCAGCGCCTGCAGGACGTCGTTGGTCAGGTCGAACTCCGGGTTGACGTACAGGACCGAGACGGCGGCCGAGTCGAGGATGAGCCCGTAGTTGCGCTCCTTGCCCAGCCGCTCGACGATCGTCTTGACCTGGTCCAGGATGGGCTGGATGCGCGTCTTGTACTCCGCCTCCGCCCGCTGGTCGATCGTCTCGCGGAACTGGAAATACTCCGCGCGCTGGCGCTCGAACTGCTGGGTCTTGGTGGCCAGCGCCTCCTGGCCGAGCAGCAGCTTCTGGCTCTCGATCTCCTCCATCAGCGCCGTCAGGGCCTTCTCCTTGGTGCCCACCTCGCGCTCGAGCTCGCGGATGAACTTCTGGTACTGCTCCTGCGCGTCGCGCGCCGCCTCGTATTCCTCGGCGATCTTCTGCGAATCGATGATGGCCAGCGGCCGCAGCTCAGCCGCGCCGGCGGCAGCCGCCGCCAGCAGGAAGACCGCCACCGCCGCCACCCGTGCCGTCCCGGTCCGAATCATGACATGCCTCCGTCGTCGACCCTGCCCGGGCCACCGTCTAGAAGAAGTTGCCGATGGTGAAATGGGGCTCCCAGGCCGGACCGCCGGCCCTGTCGAAGCCGTAGCCGTAGTCGAACCCGATGTTGCCCATCATGGGAACCTCGACCCGGATGCCGAAGCCGGCGCCCTTGCGCAGGTCGGCGAGGTCCGCCTGGGAGAAGCTGTTCCAGACGTCACCCATGTCCAGGAAGGTGAGCAAATGGACGGCCGGGGTCAAGGGATACAGGATCTCCGAATTGAAGATCGAGAAGAACCGGCCGCCGATGAAGCTGGGGTTGCCCCGCGGCACGACCTCCAGGTCCTTGTACCCGCGCAGCGGCAGCCGCCGGTTGCCACCCAGCCGGTAGCGCTCCCAGTCCGGCACCCCGTCGGCCGAGCCGAGCCCATGGATCAGCCCGAAGAAGCCGCGCAGGTGCAGCGCGAAACCACCCGGCAGCCGGTTGTAGAACGAGTGCTGGAGCATGTGCTCCTGGAACTCGATCTGCCCGCCCAGCGGCCCGCCGGCGTACTCGAAGGTGTAGCTCGTCTTCGAGCCCTGCGTGGGGAAGAACGGGCTGTCGGTCGAGTTGCGGTTGAGCGAGAGCTGGATGCTGCTCTTGGACTGGGGCCAGTCGATGCGGTCCAGGCGCTGCCAGGGCAGGTCGCTCGTGCCCAGCGAGCGCTCCAGGTCGTCCAGGTACTTCACGTAGGAGGCGCTGAAGTTGTCCAGGCGTGTCTGCGACCATTCGTAGCGCAGCCCGACGCGGCTGTACCGCGTGCCCGGGATGCGGCGGCCGAGGCGCGCGTTGAAGCCGCGCACGCGGCTCTCGTAGAAGTCGTCGTAGTTGTACTGGAAGCGGTCGAAGATGTCGACGCCCACCAGCGTCGGCGTGCCGCGGAACCACGGCTCGGTGAAGCTGATGTCCAGGTACCGGCGCCGCGTCCCGAACTGCCAGGTGAAGCCCAGGTTCTGGCCCTTGCCGCGGAAGTTGGTCTCGGCCACCTGGATGAAGCCGCTGGCGGCGGTCTCGGCGCTGTAGGACATGCCGAACATGAACTGGCCGGTCTGCTTCTCCTTGACCTTCAGGTCCATGTCGACGTCCCCGTCGGGCGTCGGCTGGATGTCCGGCTGCACGTCCTCGAAGAACCCGGTCTGGAACACGTCGCGCAGCGAGGCGCGGATCAGGGAGTTGCTGAACGTCTCGCCGGGGAAGATCCGCAGCTCGCGCAGGATCACCTTGTCGTGGGTCTTCGTGTTGCCGGAGACCGTGATGTCGCGGATGCTGGCCGGGCGCCCCTCGATGAAGGAGAACGAGACGTTCACCTCCTGGTCCCGGATCTCGCGCTTCGGCTCGACCGTGATGTAGATGTAGCCGCGGTCGGCATAGACCTGCTGCAGGTCGTCGAGGGTCTGGAGGTACTCGTCCTCCTTGAAGACCTTTCCCTTCTGGAGCAGGATCCGGTCGGCCACCGCCAGGTCGTCGAGCACGGTGTTGCCGTCCCAGCGGACGTCGCCGACGAAGTACTGGCGGCCCTCGCTGATCTCGATCGTGATGTCCAGCTTTTCGCGGTCGGGGCTGAAGGCGAACGTCGTGTCGGTCACCGCCGCGTCCAGGTAACCCTGGTTGCGGCACCAGGTGACGATGCGCTCCTGGTCCTCCTCGAACTGCTTCTTCTTGAACGAGCCGCTGCGCAGGAAGCCGGTCGTGCCCTGCTTCATCGCCCCGCGCAGGCCCCCCTCCTCCAGGTTCACGTTCCCCGTGAAGCGGATGGACTCGACCTTGACCTTGCGACCCTCGTCGATCGTGACGACCAGGTCCTGCATGTTGGCGCCGTCGACGCGGGTCGAGTCGGTGTTCAGCGTCGCGTTGTAGTAGCCCTTCTCCTGGTAGAGCTCGCGGAGGGGCTCCAGGTCGCGACGAACCGCCGCCGGGTTGGCGAACTGGCCCACGGTGACGGGGAACGCCTCCCGCAGGTCCTGCTCCTTGACCTTGTCATTGCCGCGGAAGGTGACGCTGCGCACGCGCGGGAACTCGCGCAGGTTGACCACGACCCGCACGCCGTCCGCCTCGTCGAGGCGGTACACGAAGACGTCGGCGAACTTGCCGGTCTCGAAGAGGCGGCGGATGGCCTCGGCGGCCAGGTCGGGAGTCAGCGTGGCGCCCTCGGACAGTCCCGACCAGGCGAGGACCTGACGCGGCCCGACGGTCAGGGCCCCGACGACGTCGACCGCCTTGATCACGGGCGTCTCGGCGGCCCCGGCGGTGCCGGCGGCGGCCAGCAGCAGGACCAGCGCCAGGGCCGGCGCCCGGGTTCGCGCATTGCGGAGCAGGTCTGGCAAGGGGCTCCCCATCAGCGGGTCCAGTCGACCCGTCGGGTTGGCGGAAACGGCGGCGGCAGTCTAGCACCCGTCGCCGCGGTCCACAACTTCCAAGCACGGCCGCAGGGCTGGTGGGGCGCGCGGCGCTCAGGCGCGGCTCCGTCCGGGACCTGGCGCGCCATCGGGATTGCAACCCGCGGCCTTGTCTCAGGTTCCCGCCGGGGGCTGCCAAGATAGGGGCTGGCGGCCACGGCCCAAAGCGCGAATTTCAGGGTGGCAGAGAAGGGGGGGGGCCCCCCCCCCCCCGGGGCCCGCCCCCCCGCCCCCCCACCCGGCCCCCCCCCCCGGCCCGGCCCCAGCGCCGGGGCCAGAAGGGGGGGGGGGGCCGGTAAAAACCCAGGGAGCGCGAGTGACCCACAAAAC
>JAYRFB010000024.1:0-7950 GCA_041908585.1 Candidatus Krumholzibacteriia bacterium | reverse complement strand
GACCCCGGCCCAGAAGCGCAAGCGGGAGCGGCTGGAGGCCGCCCACGGACGTCCGGATCCCAAGGCTGTGCTGCGGGACGTGACGCACCTGCTGGAGGTGGTGGCGGGCAGCCAACCGCGGTTGACGGTGTTCAGTGACGAGCACAAGGCGTATCCGCGGGCCATCAATCAGCTCAAGTGCCAGGTGGAGCATCTGGTTACGTCGAGCCGGGAGCGTCGGGACGCGCACAACCGGCTGTTCCCGGTCAATCTGGCGGACCTGCTGCTTCGGCACAGCAGCGCGAACCACAAGCGGGAGACGATCGCGTGGTCGAAGCGCCGTCAGTCGAGCGCGGAGCGGTTGGCGGTGTTCTTGGTGTGGCGGAACTACCTGAAGGGTCGGCGGGAGAAGGTGCGGGGCAGCCCGACGCCGGCTCAGGCTCGGGGGATGCTGGATCGTCGGCTTGAGGTCAGTGACGTGCTGGAGCGGCGGATTTTCGTGACACGGACGGCGTTGCCGGCGCGTTGGCAGGAGTACTACTGGGGGCGGGTGCGGACGCGGGTGCTGGCTCGGCAGCGGGCGCACGCGTTGAAGCACGCGGCGTGAGCGGGTTGACAGTCGAACCCGGACGCGCGCATGGCATGGACGGACATAATTTCGAAGGCACAACCTAGGAAACGAACTCGAGCTGGTCCACGCGCGGGATGAGCCCAGCCGCATGGCCGCGACCAAGCAGCTCCGTGATCGCCGCCCGCCCGCGCTCGCCGTAGTCGAGCGTCCAGTCGTTGACGTACATGCCCACGAACTCGTCGGCCAGCTCAACGCCCATGTCCCGGGCCCAGCCCAGCGCGTAGTCCAGGGCGGCGGCGCGGTTGTCCAGGCTGTAGCGGATCGAAGCGGTAAGGATGTCGCTGATGTCCTTCATCGCAGCACCGTGCCGCTTGTGGATGGCATTGCCGCCCAGGGGCAGCGGCCAGTCGCGCCGGCCGGTCGTCTCCCACCACCACCGTCCAAGGTTCAGGCATTCGACCAGCCCGGCCTCGCGGTAGGTCAGCTGCCCCTCGTGGATGATCAGGCCGGCCGGGAACTCGCCGGCGGCGACGCGCGCGATGATCTCGTCGAACGGCACCACGACCGGCCGACAACTCCCGATCGCCAGCTGCAGTTCCAGCCAGGCCGAGGTCATCGTTCCCGGGATGGCGATGGTCATCCCGGTCAGGTCGCGCGGGGCGATGGGCTCGCGCGCGACGACCATCGGCCCGTAGCCGAACCCCATGCTCGCCCCGGCCGGCAGCAGCGCGTACTTGTCCAGAACGTAGGCGTAGGCGTGGATGCTGATCGCGGTGATGTCCAGCTCGCCGCGCGTGGCCCGCTCATTCAGCGTCTGGATGTCCTGGAGCACATGGCGGAAGCGGTACTTCCCGGTGTCGAGCTTGTCGCGCGCCAGCCCGTAGAACATGAACGCGTCGTCGGGATCGGGGCTGTGGCCGAGCGTCAGTTCGATGGTGCCGGACATGCGGACTCCTTGGGCCGCCCGGTGGCGGCCGTTGGCGGGGAGGGGGCGTCGGGCGCGGTCAGGACCGACCGCGCCGCACCAGGACCAGGGCGCCGATGATAATCAACACGAGGAGCGCGGCCAAGGGCAGCGGCAGGCCCCGCCCGCCGTCGCCATCCGGTTCACCGGCCGGGGACGCCGCCGTCGCCGTATCGCCGCCTGCCGGCCCGCCGGCGAACAGGTCCGTGGGCTCGCCCGCGGGCACCCGGGCATGCAGCCTGACCACCAGCGACTCGCCTGCAGCCAGCGGGGGCCCCGGGCGCCGCACGTAGCCTGGTGCCGAGCCCTCGTCCGGCGCCTGCAGGCCATCGCCGTCGACGGTCACCGACGCGGGAGCAACCAGCAGGCTCCAGGCGGCCACCGGCAGGTCGCTGCCGACGTCCAGTTCCAGCGTGCCGTCCCAGGGTACGACCGCGACAAGGCGCACGCTGTTCGCGCCCGGGGTCAGCGGCATCGCCAGCCGGGCGCGCGCGCCGGCGACGGTGATCGGCACGGGCGTCGGCTCGGGTCCGCGGCTGTAGGTCGCCTCCACGGCCGTCGCTCCGGGCGGCAGGGGCAGGTCGAACGTGCCGCCGTCGCGCAGCACGGTGGCCTGGGGGCGCGCGTCGTTGGTGACGGTGGCCAGGATCTCCAGCTCCGCCGTGGCCCCGCGCTGGCGCACGACGATGTTCACGCCCGACAACGCCACGTCCGCCAGCGACCCGGTGGCGCTGAAGACGTCCAGCTGCACGGGGCCGGCCAGCAGCTCGTCGCCGCGCTTCTGCCACCAGTACGGCACGCCCTGATACCACAAGGTCAGCACATACTTGCCGATGTCCTTGACCGGCACGCCCGGGGTCGTGAACGAGGCCGCCGGCGGCTGCGTGTCCAGGACCGTGTTCAGCCGGCCGGCAACGTAGTCGATGACCAGGCGCTCGGCAGTGGCCGGCTGCCCCGTCGTGGCGTCGCGAACGGTGAACTGCAGGTCGGCCGGGCTGCCATCCACGGCCTGGGCCCGCGCGACCGCGGGCAGGCTGGCGGGCGCGCCGCCGGCCAGGGCCACGGCCAGGACCATGAACAGGATCGGGGCCGGTACCGGGACGGCCCGGGGGATCGGCCGGGGCCGTCGGCGGGCCACGGGGGTGAACGTCGGCATGGCGCGGTCCTTTCCGCTGGCCACGCGGGGCGCGGCCTGGGTTCATCCCGGCGCGGGACGGCGGAAGGCGGCCTGCCGTCTTGAGTTCCCCGCGCCCATCCGGTACATTCGCGCCCAGTATCGGCCAACTTGCCCGCGCCTTCAACCCGAGGGTTGGATGATGCCCCGTCCGCACGGCCCGCACCCGCTGCTGCTCTCCGTGATCCTGCTGGCAGCCCTGGCCGCCCCGGCCGCGGCCCAACGCAACTGGGAGACGTACCGCTCGGAGCTCATCTCCCTGCGCGGGCGGGAATCGTCCCAGCTCCGCGTGGCCTTCGAGGAGATCCAGGTCCGCTCGTGGAAGCTGGTCGTCGACGGCGGGCTGGACCGCTGCGACCTGAACGTCCTGCGCCTTCGCGACGAGTCCCTGCTGTACTTCCGGACGGACGAGTCGCACCACGAGGTCACGGTGCCGTGGGGGCGGGGCGAGGAGGTCATCATCGTGGTGACCAACCGCGACCACGAGGCGAAATTCACGGTCACCCTGCAGGGGCCGCCCCGCGACCAGGTGCACGCCGCCTACGGCTACGATGTCAACCGCGCGCTCGAGGCGTTCGCGGCGGGACGACGCCTGGAGGCCGAGGCCAGCTGCCGCGCCGCCCTGCTGGCGGACCCGCGGGACGGCGTCGCCAAGGTCCTTCTGGCCGGCTTCCTGCGCGACGGCCAGTATCTCGACCAGGCGTCGGCGCTGGTCGAGGAGGCGCTCGGCGACGAGCTTCCCGGCGACATGCGCTCGCTGGCGCTGGACCTGCGCGCGGACCTGCGGCGGTTGCGGGCCCCGCTGCCGCTGCCGGTCCGGCAGGGCATGGACGAGGCCGAGCGTGAGCTGGCCGCCGGGCGGCCCGCCGCCGCATTGGCCGCCAGCGCCGCGCTGCTGGACAGCGACCTGGAATACGACGCCCCGGCCCGGGCGGCGCTGCTGACCATGAAGGGACGCGCCCTGGCCGGCCTGGAGCGGAACTTCGAGGCGATCGACGCCTTCACGCAGGCCCTGGCACTGTGGCGCGACCGCGGCGATGCTGCCGTGGTCTACTTCCACATGGGCCGGCTCTACGCCAGCATGGACAACGCGGCGCAGGCCGAGGGAGCCTACGCGATGGCACTCCAGAACGGGCTGCCGACCGGCCTGGCGCTGCAGGCGCGCGAGGCGTTGAAGGAATTGCGCGACCGCCAGCCGGCGGTCGTGCGCTGAAGGGCCAGGGACCTGACGTGGAGTACCGCGCCGATTGCTTCCACTTCCGGGGCGACGTTCCCTGCCTGCCGCACAAGCGCGCCGGCGTCCACTGCGATGCCTGCCCCGAGTACCGGCCCCGCGCCGGGCGCATCCTGCTGGTGAAGCTGGGCGCCGCCGGCGACGTCATCCGCACGACGCCGCTTTTGTTCCCCCTGCAGCGCGACTACCCGGACCATGCGCTGACCTGGGTGACCGATTTCCCGGCCCTGGTGCCGCGTCGCGCCGGCGACATCCGCGCGCTGGACACGGCGACGCTGCTGTGGCTGCGCCACGTGCGGTTCGAACTGGCCATCAACCTCGACAAGGATCGCCAGGCCTGCGCGCTGCTGCGCGAGGTCACTGCTGACCGCAAGATAGGCTTCACGCTCGGCGACGACGGCCTGTGCCGTCCGGTCGTCGAGGACGTGGCGCCGTCGATGGCGGCGGCGGTGCGCGCCAAGTACCTGACCGGGCTGTTCGACGACGTCAACCGTGCCTGCACGACCAGCTACCTGCAGGAGATCTTCGCCATCTGCGGCTGGGAGTTCGCCG
This sequence comes from Candidatus Krumholzibacteriia bacterium, assembly GCA_041908585.1. Lineage (GTDB taxonomy): Bacteria > Krumholzibacteriota > Krumholzibacteriia > LZORAL124-64-63 > LZORAL124-64-63 > CAINDZ01. Next base: position 3,476 of record JAYRFB010000024.1, on the reverse strand, counting down.
GCGAGCCGTACGTGATCGACCGGCCCGAGCCGGCGCCGACGTTCGACCTGCCGCCCGCCAGGCCCCTGGTGGGCCTCAACACGGGCTGTGGCGGGCGCTGGACCAGCCGCCTGTGGCCGGAGCCGGCCTGGGCGCAACTCGCGCGCGACCTGCGCGACGCCGGCCTGGGGGTCGTGCTGCTGGGCGGCCCGGACGAGCACGCGAAGAACCAGCGGCTGGCTGCCGCCACCGGCGCCTGCTACCCGGGCCACTTCGAACTGCCCACGTTCATCGGCCTGGTCGACCGCTGCGACCTGGTCGTGTCGGCGGTGACGATGGCCATGCACATCGCCCTGGGGCTGGGCAAGCGCCTGGTGCTGATCAACAACATCTTCAACCCGCGCGAGTTCGAGCTGTACGGGCGCGGCGCCATCGTGCAGCCCGCACAGCCCTGTACGTGCTACTTCCAGCCGCGGTGCACGGCGCCGTCCTTCTGCCTCGACTCGCTGGAGCCCGCCGCGGTGCAGGCGGCCGCGCTCGACCTGCTGGGGCGCCCGTGAAGCTGGCCTTCCTCGGGCCCGCGCCGCCCCTGCGCGGGGGCATCGTCACCTACTACGGCCTGCTCGCCCGCGCTCTGGTCGCCCGCGGGCACGAGGTCTTCTGGGCCTCGTTCCGCCGCCAGTACCCGGGCTTCCTGTTCCCCGGCAGCGCGCAGGAGGGGCAGACCGCCGCCTGGCTGGACCACCCGAACTGGCCGCGCTTCGTGCCCTGGTCGCCGCTGAGCTGGTGGCGCACGTATCGCGACCTGGCGGCGGCGGCGCCGCGCGCGGTCGTCATCAAGTACTGGCTTCCCTTCTTCGCGCCCGGGTTCTGGGCGGTGTCGTGGCTGTTGCGCCGGCGCACGGATATCCGCGTGATCTACCTGCTCGACAACGTGGTCGCGCACGAGAAGTACCCGCTGGCCGGTTTCCTCACGCGCGGCGCGCTGCGGCAGGGCCACGGCTTCATCGCGCAGAGCGCGCAGGTTAGGCGCGACCTGGCGGCGGTCGTGCCCGACCTTGATCCGCGCCGGGTGGTGGAGGCGCCGCATCCGACGTACGATTTCGGCGTCCCCGGCCGGCCACGCCCCACGCGGGCCGACGCGCGCGCGCAGCTGGGGCTGCCGGCCGACGCCCGGCTCGTGCTCTTCTTCGGCTTCATCAAGCCGTACAAGGGCGTGGTGCACCTGCTGGACGCGGCGCCGTTGCTGAAGGAACGCTACGGCGACGGCCTGCGGATCCTGGTCGTCGGCGACATCTACGGGGACCGTCAGCCCTACGTTGACCGCATTGCCGCCTCGGGGGCGGGGGACATCGTCGACCTGGTCGACGGCTTCGTGCCCGACGAGCAGGTCGAGGCATACTTCGTCGCCAGCGACCTGGTAGTGCTGCCCTACGTCTCGGCGACGCAGAGCGGCATCGTGCAGATAGCCTACAACTACGACCGGCCGGTGGTGACGACCGATGTCGGCGGCCTGCCGGAGGTCGTGCAGGACGGCCGCACGGGATTCCTGGTGCCGCCCGGCGAGGCGCCGGCCCTGGCAGCGGCCATCGCGCGCTTCTTCGACGAGGATCGCGCGGCGGAGTTCGCTGCCGCCGTTGCCGTGGAGAAGCGGAAGTACTCCTGGGACCGCATGGTCGACGCGATCGAGGAGCTGGCCGGATCATGAGCCGTGACGGGCGCCTGAAGGCAGCACCACCACAACTGACCGGGAGTCGGTCTTGGCAACTGTGATGACGGGATTGGATCGGCTGCAGGCCGGCGGCTGGGACCGGCTGCGCGGGCAGCGGGTCGGGCTGCTGGTACACCCGGCCTCGGTGGACGCCAACCTGCGGCATGCCCGCGACCAGGTGGCTGCCGCGCGCGGCGCCGTGGACCTGCGCGCCCTGTTCGGTCCGCAGCACGGCATCCTCGGTCAGACGCAGGACAACATGATCGAGTGGTCAGGCTTCCGCGACCCGGACCTGGATGTTCCCGTGCACTCGCTCTACGGCGAGCACCGGAAGCCGACGCCGGCGATGCTGGCGGACATCGACACGCTCGTTGTCGACCTGCAGGACGTCGGTGCCCGCTACTACACCTTCATCTGGACGCTGCTGCTGTGCCTGGAGGCTTGCGCGGAGTGCGGCAGGCGCGTCGTGGTGCTGGACCGGCCGAACCCGCTGGGCGGGCTCGCCGTCGAGGGCAACGTGCTGGATCCCGAATACCGCTCGTTCGTCGGACTGGCGCCGATCCCGATGCGCCACGGCCTGACCATCGGCGAGCTGGCCGGCTTCTTCCGCGCCTGGCGCGGCCTCGACGTCGAGCTGGACGTCGTCTGGATGGACGGCTGGCGCCGCGCGATGGACTTCGAGGCCACCGGGCTGCCGTGGGTGCTGCCCTCGCCGAACATGCCGACGGTCGAAACGGCCTTCGTCTATCCCGGCGGCTGCCTCCTGGAGGGGACCAACCTCTCGGAGGGTCGCGGCACGACGCGCCCGTTCGAGATCCTCGGCGCGCCGTTCGTCGACGGCCGCCGGCTGGCCGCCGTGCTGCAGGCGTGGAACCTGCCGGGCTGCCGCCTGCGCCCGCTGAGCTTCGAGCCCACGTTCCACAAGTTCGCCGGGCAGGTCTGCGGCGGCATCCAGGTGCACGTGACCGATCGCCGCCTGTTCGAGCCGGTCGTGACCTACACGGCGGCGCTTGCCGCCGTCGCCGGGCTCTGGCCGCAGCACTTCGCCTGGAAGCGCCCGCCCTACGAGTACGAGCCGGAGAAGCTGCCCATCGACATCCTGGCCGGCGGCGCGCGCTGGCGCGAGCAGCTGGAGGCGGGGCTGTCGCCGTGGCAGATGAAGGCCGGCTGGCTCGAGGAGCTGCGCGCGTTCGCCGACGTCGCCGAGGCGCACCGGCACTATGCGTGATGGCGCCGGCGACCTGCGCGGCATGGTGCTGGCGGCCGGGCACGGCACGCGCCTGCGGCCGCTGACCGACCTGGTGCCCAAGCCCCTGCTGCCGGTCGGCGGGCGCGCGCTGCTGGACCTGGCGGTGGCGAACCTGGATCGCGCCGGCGTGGGGCCGATCGTCGTCAACACGCACCACCTGGCGGACCAGGTTGCCGCGCACGTGCGGGCGCGCGCGGACGCCGCCCGCTTCGCGCTGAGCCACGAGCCGGCGATCCTCGGCACCGGCGGCGCGCTGGACGGCGCGCGCGCCTTCCTGGAAGGCGCGCCCGACTTCCTGCTGCACAACGGCGACGTCCTGACCGATGCCGACCTGGGCGGGTTGCTGCGCGCGCACCGCGACGGCGGCGCCGTCGCCACGCTCATGCTGGTGGACTGCCCGACCGTCAACACCGTCGACGTCGGCCCGGGCGGCCAGGTGCTGCGCCTGGCCGGCCGGCCGGCCCGCGGCCCGGCGGCCGTGCGCCGGCGGACCAAAGCCCGCGGGGGGGGGTTCACGCGGCGCCAGCTCGGCGGCGT
>JAYRFB010000023.1:0-31499 GCA_041908585.1 Candidatus Krumholzibacteriia bacterium | reverse complement strand
GCGCGCGACGCGTCCCGACAGGCCCAGCGTGCTGCGGCTCATGACTGCACCTCGAGCGTCGAGCCCTCGACCAGCGTGGCGGGCGGCAGCACGATGACGCGGTCGCCGGCCTTCAGGCCCGACAGCACCTCGATCACGTCGCCGGACTGCGCATCGGACAGCTCGACCAGGCGGAAGGCGGCGCGGCTGCCGTCGGCGATGTAGACGCCGGTCAGGCCGCCGCGTCGCACGAGCGCGTTCTTGGGGATGCTGATCACCTGGCGCTCGCCGGTGGTGAAGCGGGCGCGGGCGAACAGGCCCGAGCGCAGCGCGCCGTCCTGCGGCAAATCGATCTTCACGAGCTGGGTGCGCGTCGCGGGGTCCACCGCGGGCACCACCTCGGCCACCGTGCCGGTCCACTCGCGGCCCGGCAGCGAGGGCACGGTCACGCGCACCGCGGCGCCGGCCACCGCGGCGCTCACCTGGGTCTCGGCCAGCGAGACATGCAGGCGCAGCGAGCTGACGTCCTCCACCTTCATCAGCGGGCGGCCGGGAGCGGCCATGTCGCCCACCTCGATCATGCGGTCGACGATCTGCCCGTCGAACGGCGCCGGCACCTGTGCCGAGGCGCGGTAGCTGCCCGCGGCCGAGACGGCGCCCTCGGCCTGGCGCACGGCGCCCTGCGCGGTCTCGTGGGCGTAGCGGGCCTGGTCCAGCTCCAGCTGCGAGGCGGCGCCCTTCTCCTTGAGCTGCTCGAAGCGCTGCAGGTTCGAGCCCGCCAGCGCGGCGGCGGCCTTGGCCTGTGCCAGCGCGCCCTCGGCCTGGGCGATGTTGCCGGCCACCTCGCGGTCATCCAGCACGATCACGACCTCGCCGCGGCGCACGGTCTCGCCGGCCGTCTTGCGGATCGCGGTGACCGTGCCCATGACCTTGGCCGAGAGCACGGCCTCGCGCGCGCCGTGCAGCGAGCCGGTGACCTCGACCTGGTCGGCCACGGCGGCAGGCGCCACGGCGACGGTGCGCACGGCGACCGGCGCGCCGGCCTCCTGGTGCGCCTGCTTGTGCCCGCCCTGGCAGCCGGCGGCGGCCAGGAGGGCGGCGGCCGTCATGACGGCCGCGGTGATGGTGAGCGCGCTGCGCTTCATCGCGAAACCTCCGGAACAGGGGGAAGACCAACGGCGAAATCGAGGGTGCGGGCGGCGCGGCGCAGGTCGAAGCCTGCGTTCAGCTCGCGCACGCGCGCGTCGTCGAGCATCGTCTCGGCGTCCAGCAGGTCGGTGACGCGCGCGACGCCCTGCTCGAAGCGGGACTCGAGGATCTGCAGCGCCTTCTCGGCCTGGGCAACGGCGCCGCGGGCCACGGCGTGGCGGGCGCGCGCCTCCTCGACCTGCTGCCAGGCCTGGCGCACCTCGAACTCGACCTGGTGGTCGTGCGAACGCTGCGCCTGCTGCGCGGCCGTGTGCTGGGCGCGGGCGCCGCTGACGCGGGCGCGGGTCTGGCCCCAGTTCCACAGGTTCCAGCGCGCCATCGCCATCAGCGTGAAGCTTTCGCCGTCGTCGCCGAACACGTTGTCGGCGTTCAGCGCGTACTTGCCCATGACGAAGACCTCGGGCAGGTACTCGCCCTGCGCGCGCTTCACTCCCAAACGAGCAGCATCGACCTGCGCGGCCACGGCCTTCACGTCGTTGCGGCGCCCGCGGGCGCCGTCCAGCGCCTCGGCCAGCGCCACCTCGCGCGGCTGCACCTCGGCCACGGCGGGATCCAGCTCGTACGCCGCGTCCTGCGCGATGCCCATCACGCGGAACAGGCCGGCGCGGGCCAGGCGCGCGCCATTGCGCACGCTGATGACCTTCTCCTCCATGCGCGCCAGCTGCACCTGCGCCTGCAGGAGGTCGCTCTCGACCATCATGCCGGCGTCGAAGAAGGCCTGCGCCTGGTCGACATGCTTCTTCGTCGTGGCGTAGGCGCGCTCGGCCAGCTCGACGGCGCGCTGCGCCAGCACCGCGTCCATGTAGGCGGAGGCGGTGGCCAGCGCGACGGCCTCCTGAGTGTGCGCGCTGACCGCCTGCGCGGCGGTCGCCATGCGGTCGGCCTGCCCGATGCCCGCCATCACGCGGCCGCCGGTGAACACCGGCCACGAGGCCTCGAACTCGGTCGCGTAGTTGTTCAGCGGCTCCGGGTTGTTCGGGTCGCTCATCGTGAACGCCGGGAAGCTGAAGCGCTCCTGCATCAGCTGCAGGCCGAAGGCGTCGGCCGGCGAGTCCGTGCGCAGCGCCACCTCGCGCACCTGCAGGTGCGGCAGCCTCATCGCGCCCGCCTCGCGCCTGCCGGCGGCGGCCTGCTCCTGCTGCGCCTGCGCCTGCAGCACCATCGGGCTGCTGCGCAGGGCCAGTTCCACGGCCTGCGGCAGCGACAACTTCCCGGCGGCCGGCGACGCATCGTCGGCCGCGGTCGCGACCGCGGTTGCCGACAGCAGCACCAGCGCCGCCAGCACCGCCGGTGCCCATGAATCCGTTCTGCTCATGGTCCAACCTTCCGTCGTCAGGGGCCCGGGCATGTCCGCCCTCTTGTTCGCACCCTCTTGCGCCTTCTGCGTTTCGAGGCCATACTTACTTCATGGCCTATTGACCATATGCACATAATCGAATATATTAGATTTCATCGACGTCGTCAAGGGCTTCTGAAGGAGAGACGCGCGATGTCAGGCAAAGTGTTGAACGACAAGACATTGGAGCTGGTCGCGGAGCGCTTTCGACTCCTTGGCGACCCTGTCCGGCTGCGCCTCCTGCAGACCCTCGAGGCCGGCGAGCTGTCCGTGGCGGACCTGGTCCAGGCCACGGGCGCCGGGCAGGCCAGCGTGTCCAAGCACCTGCAGCTGCTGCTGCGGGGCGGCCTGGTCCAGCGGCGACGGCAGGGCATGTTCGTCTACTACTCGGTGGCCGACAGCCGCGTCTTCGAGCTGTGCGACGTGGTCTGCGGCAGCCTGACGGCGTTCCTGGCCCGGGAGCTGGAACAGCTCGGCCGCCAGGCAGGCCCGACCGCATGAGCCCGTCCCTGCGCGAGGTCGTCACGCTGTTCCTGCGCCTGGGCCTGACGGCGTTCGGCGGCCCGGCCGCCCACATCGCGCTGATGCACGAGCAGGTCGTACGGCGCCGGCGCTGGCTGGACGATGCGCGCTTCCTGGACCTTATCGGGCTGGCGAACCTGGTGCCCGGCCCCAACTCCACCGAGCTGGCCATCCACCTCGGGCGCGAGCGCGCCGGTTGGCGCGGCTTCGCCGCCGCCGGGCTGGCCTTCATCGGGCCGGCGACGGCGATGGTGCTGGGCCTGGCCTGGGTATATGAGAGGTACGGGGCGCTGCCGCAGGCGGCGTCGCTGATGGCGGGCGTCAAGGCGGTGATGATCGCGATCATCGTGCAGGCATTGTGGACGCTGGTGCCGAAGGCCGTCAAGGGGCCGCTCACCGGCGTCCTGGGCGCCGGAGCGCTGGCGCTGGCCCTGGTGGGCGTGGACGAGATCGCGCTGATGGCCGCGGCCGGCGCGCTGGCGCTGGCGGTGCGCGCGGCGCGCGGCTTCCCACGGGACGATGGCAGCAGCGGCCCGCGGCAAGGGGGCAACGACGGCCCGGTCGCCGCCGCTATTGCCACCGCCGGCAGCACCGTCGCCGGCGCGGCCATGCCGCTGGCGGCCGTCGTCCCGTTCAGCCTGCCTGTGCTGTTCCTGGCGTTCCTGAAGATCGGCGCCGTGATGTACGGCAGCGGCTACGTGCTGCTGGCCTTCCTGCGATCGGAGTTCGTCGCGCGACTCGGCTGGCTGACCGAGCAGCAGGTGCTCGACGCGGTCGCCGTCGGCCAGGTCACGCCGGGGCCGCTGTTCACCGCGGCGACCTTCATCGGCCACCTGCTGGGTGGCGTGCCCGGCGGCCTGCTCGCCACGCTCGGCATCTTCCTGCCCTCGTTCGTGTTCGTGGCGCTGACCGGGCCGCTGCTGCGCGGGCGCGCGCGCTCCCCCCGCCTGGGTGCCTTCCTGGATGGCGTGAACGTCGCGGCGCTGGGGCTGATGGCGGCCGTGACCTGGCAGCTCGGCCGCGCTGTGCTGGTCGACGTGCCCGGCGTGGTGCTCACGCTCGCGGCGCTGGGACTGCTGGTGCGCACGAAGGTCAATTCGTTCTGGCTGATCGCCGGCGGGGCCGCGGTGGGGCTGGTGCGCGGCGCGATCGGCTGACCGGACGCCTGCCGGCGGCGGTCACCGCCTGCATGCGAAGCCGGGCCTGCCGTGCGTCGCGGTGTGTCCCTTGGGCCCGTGGCTGCGGTACACTCTCCCCATGGACCAACGCACCTTCCACCTGCTGGCCAAGCCGACGGGCGCCACCTGCAACCTGGACTGCTCGTACTGCTTCTTCCTCTCGAAGGAGCAGCTCTACCCGGGCAGCCGGTTCCGCATGGACGATGCCGTGCTCGAGGCCTGGGTGCGCCAGCTCCTGGAGGCGCATCCGGACGGCGACGTGGTGCTGGCCTGGCAAGGCGGCGAGCCGACGCTGATGGGCCTGCCGCATTTCGAGAAGGCGGTGTCGCTGGCCGAATCCGGGCGGCGCCCGGGCCAGCGTGTACTGTATACGATCCAGACGAACGCCACCCGCCTGGACGACGACTGGGCCAGGTTCTTCCACGACAACGCGTTCCTGGTTGGGGTCAGCCTGGACGGCCCCCGCGAGCTCCACGACCGGCACCGCCTCACCAAGGGCGGCTCCGGATCGTTCGACCAGGTCCGCGCCGGTTGGGACCACCTGCAGCGTCACGGCGTCCAGACCAATATTCTGTGTACCGTACACAATGACAATGCCGCGCATGCTTTGCCGATCTACCGCTTCTTCCGCGACGACCTGGGCGCCCGCCACCTTCAGTTCATCCCCGTGGTCGAGCGCGTGACCGACGACCAGGCGGCCCGCGCCGCCGAGGGCTGGGGCTCCACCGCGGGGGCGCCACGACCGCTTTACACGCAGGCGGGTCACCGGGCGGCGCCGCGCTCGGTGAGCGGGCCGGCCTGGGGCCGGTTCCTGATCGCCGTGTTCGACGAGTGGCTGCGGCACGATGTCGGCTCCGTCTTCGTCCAGGCCTTCGACGTGGCGCTGGCGGCCAGGTTCGGCCGTCATGAACTGTGCATCCACGCGCCGACCTGCGGCGACGCGCCGGCCCTCGAGCACAACGGCGATCTCTACAGCTGCGACCACTACGTGGAGCCCGGTCACCGCCTGGGCAACATCCTCGACACGCCGCTGGCGGACCTGGTGGCCGGCCCGGCCCAGCGCGCGTTCGGACGTGCCAAGCAGGATTCGCTGCCGGGACAGTGCCGGCGCTGCGACGTGCTCGCCTACTGCCAGGGCGGCTGCCCGAAGGACAGGTTCGCGACGACATCGGACGGCGAGCCCGGCCTCAACCACCTCTGCGAGGGATACCTCGCCTTCTTCCGGCATATCGACCCGTGGCTGGCATTCATGGCCGGCGAGCTGGGTGCCGGTCGCGCGCCGGCCGGCGCCATGGCCGAGGCGGCGCGGCACGACGCACGACTGGCCGCCGCCGTGGCCGCGACCTCGCGGAACGGGCCCTGCCCCTGCGGCAGCGGCCGCAAGGTGAAGCACTGCCACGGCCGGCGCTGATCGCGGGTGACGCGTTGTCGCGCTGTCGCATTGTCGGCGCGCGCCGGCGTGGTTATCGTGGGCGGATGGGGTGACGCGGTGCCGCCCGCCACGATCGTTGACCGGTCAACCGTCGCCGGAAGCCGGACCGCGCATCGCATCGCACCGCACCGCACCGCGCCACGCGTCGGTGCGGCTGCTCCCGGCAGAGAAGCAGCCCGAACAAGGAGTCGACCACGATGAAGAGGACCTTCCCGTGCGCGCGGGCCGCGCTTGCGCTCGCGCTCGTGCTCACCTGCGCTGCCGGCGCCGCCCAGGCGCAGTCGACCTGGGGCCTGCGCGGCGGCATGACGATCGATCCCGACCAGGTGCACATCGGCGCGCACCTGAACGCGGGCGAGCTGTTCACCGACGGCTGGTTCATCCCCAACGTGGAGATCGGCTTCGGGGACGACCTGACGCTGGTGGCCCTGAATCCCGAGCTGGTCTACAAGTTCGACCGCCGCAACCGCTCTCACTGGGGCTTCTACGTCGGCGGTGGCCTGGGCCTGAACTTCTACAGCTGGGACGACAACGGCAGCCCCCGCGACAACTCCGAGACCGAGGTGGGCGTGAACTTCCTGGGGGGCATGAGCCGCCGGCTCGCGGCCGGGAACGAACTGTTCCTGGAGATGAAGCTGGGCGCAGCGGACTCGCCCGACATCAAGTTCACCGTCGGCTTCAACTTCCGGTAGGCCGCAGGGCGGCGTATATTCGTGAGCCGGGGGCGCCGCGAAGGCGCCCCCGCGTCCACGCCCGGGAGGGCCTGCATGCGTCGTGTCTTCGGCTTGATGGACACTGCCACCGCCAGGCGGCTGGCGCGGCCGCTGACCGTGCTCGCGCTGGCGCTCTACGCGGCCACGCTGGTGCTGGATTTCGTGCACGGCACCATCCGACTGCTGGCCATCCCCTTCTCGCGCAACCTGACGCTGCTCGAGTTCCTGGCCCACGTCGCCGACAAGCAGCCGCTGCTGAACGTCGTGCTGGTGAACCTCGTCATCGTCGTGCTGCCGCTGGCTCTGCTGCTGGCGGCGCTGCTGGCCGCCTGGCTGCCGCCGCGCGCGCAGCCCGCCCCCCTGCGCGCGGCCATGGCCTGGCTGCGGTGGCGGGGCTGGATGATCGCCGCGCTGGGGATCGTGTTCGTGCTGGGCCTGCGCGCCGCCGCCAGCGCCACCGGCGGGCCACAGTTGCGGCTGCTGCCGGGCGGCTGGTGCTTCTGTGTGGCGCTGGGCGTGGCGGCCCTGTCGCTGAGCGCCGCGGCCCCGCAGAAGGGCGAGGGCCGGGCGCGCCGCCAGCCGGCCACGGCCGGAAGCACGGCGTGAAGCGACCGCAGGTGATGGCCATCGCCGACCCGTCTGGACGCGGGGTGCTGTGTCAGGACGGTCGAAGGGGGAATTCCATGAAGTCTGCTATCGCTGCGGTCCTGGTGCTGTGCACCGCCTGCTCGACCGCGAGCCACGCAACCACCATGCCGCCGTCGCCTGTCGCGCCGGATTCGGTCGCCATCGCGGCCGCCGCCGCCGCTTTCCATGAGGCCCTGGCTGCCGCTGACGCCGCCGCCGCCATGGCCCTGCTCGCCGACGATGCGGTGGTGATGGAAGGTGGCGCCCTGGAATCGCGCGCCGAGTACGAGGCACACCACCTCGCGGCGGACATCGAGTTCGCGCGCGCGATGGCCAATGAGCGCGTGGTGAGGGGAGTCCGCCAGGAGGGTGATGTCGCCTGGCTGTGGGCCACGACCGCCTGTCGCGGCACCTGGCACGGACGCGAGGTCGATGCGGCCGGAGCGGAGCTGCTGACCCTGTCGCGGCGCGACGGCGCCTGGCGACTGCGCGCCATCCACTGGTCGTCGCAACGCTGACCCGCCGCCGGCGCCCCCCGGCGGGCGCCGCCCCCGGATCAGCTGGTCACCGGCGCCAGGTGCTCGAGCGTCTCGCGCAGCGCCCGGCTGTTCAGCGGCTTCGGCACGTGCGCGTCCATGCCGGCCTGGCGGCAGGCCTCCTCGTCCTCAGGCATGGCGCGCGCCGTCAGCGCCACCAGCGGCAGGCGCGCGGTGCCCGTGGCCGCCTCGTGCTCGCGCCACTGCCTCGCCACGTCGATCCCGTCCAGCACCGGCATCTGCAGGTCCAGCAGGGCCAGGTCGAAGCTGTCGGTGTGCAGCGCCTGCAGCGCCTGCTCCCCGTCCTCGGTCAGGGTCACCTCGTGGCCCCACTTCTTAAGGAGCGAGACGACCAGCTTCTGGTTGACCGGGTTGTCCTCGGCCACGAGCAGCCGCAGCGGCGCGCGCGCCGGCGCGGGCACGGGGCGGGGCGCCGAGATCGGCACGGTCGCCGCGCCGGCCACCGGCAGCTCGACGGTGAACATGAAGCGGCTGCCGCGCCCCTCCTCGGTCTCCAGCCGCAGCTGGCCATGCATCATCGCCGACAGGTGCCGGCAGATGTGCAGGCCCAGACCGGTGCCGCCGTAGCGACGCGTATGCGAGGGGTCGGCCTGCTGGAAGGCCTCGAAGATGACCTCGCGCTTGTCGGCGGGGATGCCGATGCCGGTGTCGTGCACCGTGAACTCGACGCGCTGCCGCCGCTCGGTGGCATAGACCACCCTCGCGACCAGTCCCACGGTGCCGCTGGCCGTGAACTTGAGCGCGTTGCCGAGCAGGTTCACCAGCACCTGGCGCAGGCGGGACGGATCGCCGAGCAGGCGCGGCGCCAGCGCCTCGTCCACCTCCCACGACAGATGCAGGTTGCGCGCGGCGGCGGCCGCGCCGAACGAGCGGCGGATGCTGTCGAGCTCGGCGCGCGGATCGAACTCGGACTCGTCCAGGCGCAGCGCCCCCGCCTCGATGGCCGACACGTCCAGGATGTCGTTGATCACCGTCAGCAGCGAGCGGCCCGACTCCAGCGCCACCTCCAGCTGCTCGCGCTGCTCGGGTTCCAGGTCGCCGTCGAGCGCCAGCTCGGTCATGCCCAGCACGCCGTTGAGGGGCGTGCGGATCTCGTGCGACATGTTCGCCAGGAACTGGCTCTTGGCCCGGCTGGCGGCCTCGGCCGCATCGCGGGCCTGGACCAGGTCGCGCTCCGCCTCCAGCCGCCGCGAGATCTCACGTTCCAGCTCCTGCTGCCGCGCCACCAGCTCGGCCGCGTAGGCGGCCTCGGACTCCAGGCGCGTGCCCAGCGCCTGCGCCTTGATCTGGCCCCGCCACACCATGGTCGACAGTCCAGCCAGCACGCAGGCCAGCGCGGCCAGCCCTCCCAGGAACACGCGCGGGTTGCCGGCCAGGGCGCCCTCGACGACGCTGGCGCGCGTCACCACCAGGGGCGTGTGCGCCGCGCGGGCCGAGCTCAGCAGGCGCGCGCGGTCGCCCGGTCGCCGCCCCGCGACCAGCGAAGTGGCCCCGGGCAGCGGCAGCGCGACGTCGCCGGCCAGGAGCGCCTCGCCGTCCGTGCCCAGCGCGCGCCCTTCCCACGCCAGCCAAAGCTGCGTGTCGGTCGGGCGCCAGTCGTCGCGCAGCAGCGCCATCAGCGTCGCCGTGGGCACGAACGCCAGCAGCCAGCCCTCGTGACGGTCGAGCACGCGGCACGCCGCCGACAGCACGACGCTGTCGGACGACTCCAGGTACGTGGCCGCGCCGGCTGTCGCCGTCGAGTCGCCGGCGGACGGCACCATCCAGGCCTCGCCGAACGGCGTCCCCGGGTCGCGTCGCGGATCGCGTGAATCCAGGACCACGCGTCCGTCTGCGTCCAGCAGCACCAGCCGCGCGATGATCGGCTCCCCGTTCGGCAGCCGGCGCGCCAGGCGCCGCTCGAACTCCATCTCCAGGTCCAGCAGGTTGATGCGCAGGCCGTACTCGAGCGAGAGGCCCAGGGCGGCGTTCTCGAACCAGGCGCTCACCTCGCGGCGTTCCGACAGGTCCGCCACTTCCGCCTGCATGTCGGACAGGAAGTGGCCCAGCGCCGTGCCCAGCGCCGAGGTGTGGGCCAGCTCGTCGCGCTCGAGCGCGGTGCGCTGCGCCTGCAGCCCGGTGTAGAAGCCCTGGAGCAGGTACGCCACCAGCAGCACGGCGGGCACGCCCACGCCGGCAGCCGCGAGCCACGGCTGCCGGCGGGTCGCGCGCGCGCTGCCGGCGCGCGGGGTCACTGCGCGGAGCCCCCGTTCCCGAAGAAGTCGGGGAAGTACGTCCACACGCCGGGATAGTACTTGCGCACCAGGTTGTCGTAGGTGCCGTCAGCCTGGCAGCGGTCCAGGAAGGCGGCGAACGCGGCGGCCAGCTTCGGCGAGTTCTTGGGGAACGCCGCCGACATGTGCTGCGGCTCGGAGAGCGGTCCCAGGATCTTGATCTTGCCCTGCCAGCGCCGCAAGGCGACCAGCGCGTCGGGCACGTCCAGGATCGTCAGCTCCGCCATCCCGCCCAGCAGGTTCGGCGCCATGTGGTTGAGGCTGCCCTCGTAGTTGACCACCAGCGCGCCGCGACCGGCCAGGTCGTAGAGCTTGGGATCCAGGCAGGTGTTCGGCTTGGCCAGGACGCTGACGCCATTGATGAGCTTGAACGTGCGCTCGATGTCCGTCGCCAGCGTCCCCGACGGCGCGATGGGCGCCACATGCGCGGTGGCCGGCGCGATCAGCCAGATCTGCGTGGGGAACATCGGCTCGGCGAAGTCGACCAGCTTCTCGCGCCAGGGCAGCACGGTCATGCCGTGGGCGATCATGTCGCCGCGCAATTCGGCGTTGCCGGTGATCGTCACCTCGCCGCCCGCGCGCTTGAACGACAGGCCGGTCACGTCGGAGATCGTCCGGTCCCAGTCGGTCTCCACGTACACGTACTCCACGCCCAGCTCGCGGCAGAACAGCCGCACCAGGTCGACATCCAGCCCGTCGCCGGCGCCGGTCACGAAGGTCGCGTACGGGATGCCCAGGTGCCGCAGCTGTCCTGCAGCCTGGATCTCGGGCAGGTCGTGCTTCGGCGGCGTCACCGTCGCGGGGCCCGCCAACGCGGACATGGCGCAGGCGGACACAAGCAGGATCATGAGCGGATTCGGGCGCATGGAGGAGCCTCCTCGTCATTCGGGGCGGCACTCGTCGGCCTGGGCGGCGGCCGGCGGCTGGCTCCTGTCTATCGTCCGCCGGTGCATGGGGTTAACCTTAAGCTCTGCTGCGTGGCAGCCCTCGCTGGACGCGAGCGACATAGACGGTTACCCTGCAACGAGATAGACTCAGGGAAGCGGATCCCCGAACCCGGACGCGAGGTCTCCACTATGCGCGCCGTTGCCCTCCTGCGGGGCATCAACGTGGGCCGCGGCAACCGCGTGGCCATGGCCGACCTGCGCGCGGCAATCAGTGCGGGCGGCTTCGCCGACGTGGCCACGGTGCTCGCCAGCGGCAACGTCATCTTCACGATGCCGCCGCGCCTGAAACCCGCCGCCGCGGCGGCACGTCTGGAGGAGGTCCTGGCCGGCGAGCTCGGGCTCGGCGCGCGCGCGACCGTCGTCACCGCGGCGGACCTGTACGCCGTCGTCGCCGAGCGCCCGCGCCGGTTCGCGTCCGCGGATGGCTCGCGACTGCTGGCCGGCTTCGCAAGGGTGCCGGATGCGCTGGATCGACTGGGCCCGCTGGCGGCGCGCGAATGGGAGCCGGCGGCCCTGGTCGTGACGGCGCATGCTGCCTGGTTGTGGTGCCCGAACGGGATCCTGGCCGACGACCTCTTCGAGCAGGTGGGCAGCCTGCTGCGCGACGACCTGACCACGCGCAACTGGAACACGGTGCAGAAGCTGCACGCAACGCTGGAGGGTGCGAGATGACGATCCCGCGTCGACGCTTCGTCAATGGGCTCGCCGCCGCCGCCGCCGCGCTGGCCGTCGGCGCGATGCCCGGCAACGCGGGCGCGGCCGCCGCGACGCTCGACGAGCTGGCCGCGCAGGTGCGCGCGAGAGAGACCGCGTTCGCCGCCACGATGGCCGCCCGCGACCACGCGGCCTTCGGCGCGTTCCTGGCCGACGAGACCGTCTTCTTCGGCGGTCGCGGCCCCCTGCGCGGCGCCGCCGCCGTCAAGGAGGCCTGGGCGCGCTTCTTCGCCGAGCCCGCGGCGCCCTTCTCCTGGCGGCCCGAGACGGTCGAGGTGCTGGATTCGGGCACGCTGGCGCTGACGGCCGGCCCTGTGTTCGACCCGGCGGGCCGGCACATCGCGGACTTCCAGACGATCTGGCGCCTGGAGCCGGACGGGGTGTGGCGCGTGGTGTTCGATCGCGGCAACGATGTCTGCGAGGAGACGGCGAAGCCGTAGGGGGCGTCCGGCCCGGACCGTTTCGGCGAGGACCCGCCGCAGCCGGTCATTGAAGGTCTGTCCGGGCTACGGAGTCACACCCAGCCGTGCGGCCGCCGCGGCCAGTGCGCGGTCGCCCGTCCACAGCCTCGCCCCGGCCAGGAGGGCTGCCGCGAGCAGGTGCACGTCGATCCAGCCCAGTCCGCGGCCCGCCAGGCGCGCCTCCGCGACCAGCGCCAGCGCTTCCGCGTGCGTCGCCTCCGGTGCGCGCGGGAGGGCCGCCAGCAGGCCCAGGACCTCGTCCCTCCGGGCGAGGTTTCCACACGCCAGCTCGCCGATGACGAACGGATGCGTCAGCACCAGCCCGTCCCGCAACGGACCCGCGAGATCACCGCGGCGTCCCCGCAGGTGATCGATCCAGACGCTGGTGTCCACGAGCAGGAGTCCTGCCCGGGCAGGGCCGGGGGCGATCACCGTGCGGACCGCCGCCGCGGCGCCGGACGCGCGTCCTTGTCACAGCCGGCCAACGCAGCCAGGCGACGGGCGCTTTCCCGTTCCACCAGGGCTTCGAGCCCCAGACGCACCAGCGCCGTCTTTTCCGAAACGCCGGTCAGGCGCGCGGCTTCGGCCAGCAGGCTGTCGTCGATGTTCAAAGTCGTTCTCATACATATGATGATGCACGATGGATGCATATCGTGCAAGCCCCGTCGCCGGCGGCCGCCGGAACGCCGGGCATGTGCGCCGGCGCACGCGCCGCGTCAGCCCGCCGGGACCCGCCGCAAGGACCGCGCCGCCAAGCTCACTTCGCCAGCACGACCGCCCGCGCCTGCCGCACCGTCTCGCCGCCCACGCGCGCGCTGAGCACCACCTCATAGATGCCCGACGCCACGGCGCGCCCGGCCGCATCGCGGCCGTCCCAGCTCACCGCGTGCACGCCGGCGGCAAAGGGCGCGGCGGGAAACGCGCGCACGAGCCGCCCCTTCAGGTCGTAGACATCGAGGGACGCGTCGCCGGCCGCGTCCAGCGCGAAGCGCAGCTCGGTGAGCGGATTGAACGGGTTGGGCGCGTTGGGCAGCAGGCGCGCCGGCAGCGCCGCGCCGACCCCGGCGCCCGGCACCGACGACACGTAGGTGCCCACCGTGAAATCGGCCACGCGCGGGGCGTGGTCGCTGGCGGTCGGGATGTCGGTGGCCTGCAGGCCGGTGGCCGTGCGCGTGGCCGGCAGCAGCGTGCGCGTCTCGAGGATGTAGTGGTTGTGCACCGTCAGCGCGCTGTCGGTGTAGAAGATGAAGTCGAGCAGCCCCGGGTAGTAGGAACTGGTGTCGCTCCGCCAGCTGTAGCCCCCGCGCCCGTCGGGATGGCGCGATGGCGGCACGGCCAGGTCGGTGCCGTCCCAGTCCGGCGGCGAGTCGACGCCGTAGGTCGCGTTGTCGACGATGTCGCCGGTCACGATGGTGTCCAGCTGCTGACGCCAGCCCACCAGGTTCATGTCGCCGGCCAGGACGATGGGCGTGTCCGCCGGCAGGTTGATGACGCCGCCGGCGGTGCGCGCGTCGCGCAGGAACTTGACCAGGCCGTCGGCCTCGTCCTGGCGCGTGGCGTCGTCGGTGCAGCAGCGCAGGTGGCAGGCCACCAGCAGCAGGTCCTTCGCCTGGCCGGGGCCCAGGTCGATCAGCGCGGCCGTCTCGCGCAGCGAGGTGCTGCCGTTGACCAGCCAGGTCTGCAGGATCGGCAGGCGGCTGACGATCACGTTGCCGGCATCGACCTTCGCGGCGTACCACTGCTCGCCCGCGCCGCTGGGCAGGAACGTCTCGACGCGCGCGGCGGTCTGCGCCGCCGAGTGGTCCCAGATCTCGTTGAGCACCATCACGTCCGGGTCGATGGCATCGAGCAGGCGGTCCTGCGCGGCGTACTTCGCGTCGTCCCACAGCCCGTCCTGGAGGATGTTCCAGGTCATCAGGCGCAGGTGGGCCGGGTTCTCGCGCCCGAGCGGAAGCGTCTCCGCCACGTCGCTGCCCGCCGTGAACGTGTAGCTGATGCTCCCGCTGTTCGGGCACAGGTCGCCGCTGGTCGCATCGCGCAGGATGAAGCGCACCGCGCCGCCGGTCAGCAGGGGCACGCCGCCGGCCGGCGTGATGCCGCGGCGCAACGCCACCTCGAACTCGTGGTTGCTGACCGTGGGGCCCATCATCAGGCCGACGTTGTCGTGGTAGACGGTGTAGCTCGTGCCGGCCGGGCGGTAGGTGCCGCTGCGGCTGCCGAAGCGCCAGACCAGCTCGGCGCCGATGCCGCCGAAGGACGTGCCCGTCGCCGCGTTCAGGTCCGTGTCCAGGTACAGCTCCAGCGATTGCTGCTCGTCCGGCTGCACGTCGCCGGTCACCTCGAAGCGGAGGTAGAGGTACTCGTGGTCGTTGACCACCGACACGGCGCCGAAGTCCGCGGTGCCGCCGTCGCCGACCGGGTCGACGTGCAGGGGCTGCACCTCGTTCCAGTCGTCGAACGAGCCATCCAGCTGGATGGGCATCAGGTCGGCCGGGGCGGCCGGCACACCAGGCGCTGCCAGGAGCAGGCCGATCAGGACCATGACGGGCGCGCAGCGGGCGGACGGCGGCACGGCGGGACCTTTCGCTGGGGTCGGGATGCTGCTTTTTTGCAATTATATATCAGGATCGTCCCTGGATACAAAAGAAACGAATGTCCCGATTTGCGTTCCACTGATGTACAGAATCTGCGATCATGGACTTCAGGAATTTCTTCGCCCGGGAAGTGGCAGGACATGTCGGGGGACGATCGGGCAGGATCGGCCGGTGACCGGCAGGCGGCGACGGCGTCGCGCGCCGGCGACGTGCTCCGTACGGCGCTCGACCTCCTGCGCATGGTCGAGACCGACTCGCTCGACGCGATCATCCAGCACGGGCTCGACGAGGCGGTCCGCCTGTCGGGCAGCCGCATCGGCTACTTCCACTTCGTCAACGCCGACCGCCAGACCATCCGCCTCTACACCTGGTCGACCGGCACCCGGCGCATCTGCACGACGGTCGAGGCCACGCACTACCCCATCGCGGTGGCGGGAATCTGGGTCGATTGCGTGCACCGCCGCGAGCCGGTCATCCACAACGACTACGCCGCCGAGCCGCACCGCAAGGGCCTGCCCCACGGCCACGTCGCGCTCACGCGGGACCTGGGCGTGCCCGTGTTCGACGACGGGCAGATCGTCGCCGTGCTGGGCGTCGGCAACAAGGACCTGCCGTACGAGCAGGACGATGTCGACTTCGCGCAGCTGCTGGCCGGGACCATCTGGAGCATCGTGCTGCGCAAGCGCGCGCAGGAGCGGCTGCGCGAGGAGGTCGCCGCGCGCACGGAGGAACTCAACCAGCGCAACCTGGAACTGCAGCAGGCCCTCGACGACGTGCGCGTGCTGAGCGGCATCGTGCCGATCTGCTCCTACTGCAAGCAGATCCGCGATGACCAGGGCTACTGGAACCAGCTGGAATCGTACCTGTCCGCGCACTCCGAGGCGCGATTCAGCCACGGCATCTGCCCGTCGTGCGCGCGGACGCTGTTCCCCGACATCGACCTCGGCAGCGTCCGCGACTGAGCTGCGCGCGCCGCGCCGCTACTCCACCGCGATCGGGAAACCCGCCGCCTCCCAGGCCAGCATGCCGCCGCGCAGCGTGGACGCGTCGGCGTGGCCGAGGTCCCGCATGATGCCCGCCGCCAGCGCGCCGCGCCGCCCGATGCGGCTGACGAAGACCAGCGCCCGGTCGCGCGGCAGGAAGGCGCCCTCGGTCGCGAGCAGGCGCAGGGGCACGTTGCGCGCCTGCGGGATGTGCCAGCCGCGGAACTCGCCGGGCTCGCCCACGTCGATCACCAGCACGCCGCCGGCGGGATCGTCCAGGCGCGCGCGCAGCTGGCTGGGCGAGACCTCGGCCGGCGGCTCCGCCGTGCCCCGCTCCGGGTCCGGCAGGCCGGCCGCGTGCGGCTCCTTGGGGATCGCCTGGCATTCGCCGAAGACGCGCTCGGCGCACTCGTACACGCAGTAGCCCGGGTTCAGCACCTTGTGGAAGAGGTGGCTGATCGCGTTCTCCTGGTCCAGCAGGTTGGCCGCGCCCAGCGTGGCGTCGAACCCGTAGAGCTCGCACATCTGCCGCACGTCGGGCCGCAGGCCCTCCAGGAACAGGTCGCCGCCGCGGCGCCGGTACAGGCGCAGCACGGCCTCGAGCATGTGGATCCCGCTGACGTCGCAGTGGTCCACCATGTGCATCCGCAGCAGCAGGTACTTCTGCCGCGGGTGACGGTCCAGGTTGGCGCGGATCGCGTCCTCGACGTGGTTGACGGCGCCGAAATAGAGCGAACCCTCGATCTCGATCACGCCCAGCTGCGGGCACACCGGCTGGTCCACGGCGCGCACGAAGTGGCGGAAGTTCTCGTCGGGCACCACCGCGTGCACGCCGGGCGTCGAGGTCTTGAGCAGGAAGCGCCCGAACGAGACCAGAACGCCGGCAAGGATCGCGAACTGCAGCGGCATGGTCAGCGCGCTGGCGAAGGTGGCCAGCATGATCGACGTGTCGCCGCGGCTGGTCCGCGCCACGCGCACGATCTCGCGGCGGTCGATGAGGCTGCCCGCGGTCAGGATGAGGATGCCCGCCAGCGCCGCGCGCGGCAGGTAGGCGGCCAGGGGCGCTGCCGCCAGCACGATGAGCAGCAGCCACACGCCGCTGCTGGCGGCCGCCACGGGCGTCCGCCCACCGGCCTCGCGGTTGGTGGCCGAGCGCAGCCACGAGCCCGTGCAGGCGAACCCCGAGAACAGTCCGGTCGCCACGCTGGCCAGCCCCTGCCCGACGAACTCCTGGTTCACGTCGAGGCGCTCGCCGTCGCGCGCGGCGATCGCGCGCGCCATCGACATCGACTCGACCAGGCCGATCGCCGCCACCGCCACGGCGCCCGGGGCCAGCCGCCAGATCAGCGCCATGTCCAGCACCGGCAGGTGCGCCAGCGGCGGCAGCGAGCGCGGGATGGCCCCCAGAACGCGCACGCCTTGCTGGTCAAGGTCCAGCACCGCCGTGGCCACGCCGGCGGCCGCCAGCGCCACGAAGGCGCCCGGCAGGCGCGGTCCGCCGCGCTTGAGCGCCCAGGCCAGCAGGAAGGCGCCGGCAGCCAGCGCCAGGCTGGGCCCGTGCACGTACTCGTGGCGCAGCAGGAGCATGCGAACGGTCAGGCCCAGCTCGGGCACGCTCGGGATGTCGATCCGCAACGCGTGGCGCAGCTCGTTGACCATGATCAGCACGCCGGCGCCGGCCGTGAAGCCGACGATGACGCTGTCGGCCACGAAATGCACCAGCACGCCCAGGCGCAGCACGCCCATCACCAGCCGCAGCAGGCCCACCATCACGGCCAGGTAACCGGCGGCCCGCACGTAGTCCTCGGTGCCGGGAGAGGCGGCCACCAGCAGCGTGGCGAAAATGAGCATCGAGCTGGTGTTGGTCGGGCCGGTCTGCAGCAGGCGCGAGCTGCCCCAGAGCGCAGCGACGATGGCGCCGACGACGCCGGTGTACAGGCCCATCTGCGGCGGCAGCTCGGCCAGCGTGGCGAACGCGATGGCCTGCGGCAGCAGCACGACGGCCACCGCCAGGCCGGCCAGCAGGTCGGCGCGCAGGTCGGCCGCGCGGTCGTAGCCGCGCAGCACGGCCGCCGGCCGGGTGAAGAACACCGACTCGGCCGCCAGCCAGCGGCGCGTGGTGTCGATGGCGGCTGCCAGGCGCATGTTCAACGCAGGCGATGCTCCGTGGCCATGAAGCGGCGCGTTCCTGTCTCGTAGCGCAGCACCAGCGACTGCGTCTCGGCGGTGTCGCCCAGCAGGCGCACGCCTGCCAGCATGGCGCTCTCGGTGACGCCGGTGGCGGAGAAGAAGACCTCGTCACCGGATACCAGGTCGTTCGTCGTCAGCACCTTCCGCAGGTCGATGCCGGCGTCCTGGCAGGCCTGGCGCTCGGCGGCGTCCTGCGGCTCGACGCGCGCGAGCATCGCCCCGCCCAGCGCCTTGACCGCGCAGGCGGCCAGCAGTCCCTCGGGCGCTCCGCCCACCCCGAGCATCAGGTCGATGCCCGAGCGCGCATCCGCCGCCAGCAGCGAGCCACCCACGTCGCCGCCGCCGCGCAGCACGACGCGCGCGCCGGCCTTGCGCAGCTCGCCGATCAGGTTCTCGTGGCGCGGCCGGTTGACCACGAACACGGCCAGGTCGCGGATGTCCTTGCCCTTGGCGCGCGCGATCGCGGCCAGCATCCAGCCCACGGGCGCATCCAGCGCCTCGGGCCCGATCGCCGCCGCCACCGTGCGGTCGACCACCAGCTTGTAGAGGTAGACGGCCGGGCCGGGTCGCCACAGCGCACCGCGCGGGGCCAGCGCCGCGGCCGCCAGCGCGCCGGGCTTGCCCTTGGCCACGAGCGTGGCGCCGTCGATGGCGTTGACCTCGACATCCAGCTCGGGCCCCTCGCCCGTGCCCACGTCGATGCCGCTGTCCAGCGGCGACGAGGCCAGCAGGCGTCCCTCCTCGCCGCTGACGATGCGACCGCGCATGGGCAGCAGGTTCAGCGAGCGGGCCATCGCCGCCTGTGCGGCCTGGTCGGCCGCATCGCGGTCGCCGCGACCCATCCAGCGGGAGGCGGCCAGCGCCGCGGCCTCGGTCACGCGCACCAGTCCCAGGCCGGGATGGTGCGGGGGCTCGCGATCGGCCCAGGGGGCCTCGTGGTTCTGGTGCGTCATGGTGTGCGCTCCGGGCCGGGGTGATACGGGACATGATATCTCCCCGGGACCGCGAACGTGAGCGGAAACCGGCCGGCGTGCAGGTCCGAAAACGGCGAGCCGGGCGGCGGGGCCTCCGCTATCCTGGTGCCATGAGCACCCACGGGACAGCAAGGACAGCAAGGGCAGCCCACTCCCCGGGCGCCCACGGGTCCGGCCCGCACGCGGCCGGTCCCGGCGGCCTGGACCCCGAGACCTGCTACCTGGCCGTGTCCAGCCGCGACGCGCGGTTCGACGGCCGTTTCTTCACCGCCGTGCGCACGACCGGCATCTACTGCCGCCCGATCTGTCCCGCCGTCACGCCGCTGCGCCGCAACGTCACCTTCTTCGCCTGCGCCGCGGCGGCCGAGCAGGCCGGGTTCCGGCCCTGCCGGCGCTGCCGCCCCGAGGCGGCGCCCGGCTCGCCGGCCTGGCAGGGCACCGCGGCCACGGTGTCGCGGGCGGTGCGGTGCATCGCCGAGGGCGCGCTCGATCGCGGCGGCGGCGCGGTCGCCGACCTGGCCGCGCGCCTGGGCGTCGGTCCCCGCCAGTTGACGCGCCTCTGCGAACGTCACCTGGGGACGACACCCGTGCGCCTGGCCCAGACCCGCCGCGTGCACTTCGCGCGGCTGCTGCTCGAGCAGTCGGACCTGTCGATGGCGCAGGTGGCGCTGGCGGCCGGCTTCGGCTCGCTGCGTCGCTTCAACACGCTCATGAAGGCGACGTACGGCTGCGCACCGGGAGACCTGCGCCGGCGCACGCGCGGCGCGTCGCACGACGGGGCACGCGAAGCCGGTGGCGGCGACATGCCCCGGCGCCGGCACGGCGATGGCGCCCATGCGGTCGGCGCGGGCACTGCCCGACATGCGTCGCCGGCAAGTGCGAACGAGCCGCTCGTCACCCTGGCCGCGCGACTGGCGTGGCGCCCGCCCTACGACTGGGAGCAGCTGGCGCGCTTCCTGCGGGGCCGCGCCATCCCGGGCGTCGAGCACGCCACGGTGGACTCATACACGCGCACGCTGGCGCTGCCGGGCGGCCGGGCGGGATTCCTCGCGGTGACGCCGGGCAACGGCCACTGGCTGGACCTGAGCCTGGAACTGCCGGACCTGGACGGGGCAATCTCGCTGGTGGCCCGCGCGCGCCGCATGTTCGACTGCGCGGCCGATCCCGCCGCCATCGCCGCCCACCTGGCGCGCGACCCCGTGCTGGCGCCGCTGGTCGCGCGCAGGCCCGGACTGCGCCTGCCGTCGGCGTACGACCCGTTCGAGCTGGCGGTGCGCGCGATCATCGGGCAGCAGGTGTCGGTGGCCGCCGCGACGACGGTCACCGGGCGCGTGGCCGCCCGCTGCGGCACGCCGCTCGCCCACGCGCGCGGGCCGCTCACGCACCTGTTTCCCGACCCGGCGACGCTGGCGGCGGCCGACCTGGACGGGCTGGGGCTGACGACACGGCGCGCGGCCACGCTGCGCACGTTCGCCGCCGCGGTGGCCGACGGCTCGCTGCGCCTGGAGGCGCCGCGCGGGCCCGACGAGCTGGTTGAGCGCCTGCGCGCGCTGCCGGGCATCGGGCCGTGGACCGCGGCCTACATCGCGCTGCGGGCGCTGGGCGAGCCGGACGCGCTGCCGCTGGGCGACCTGGGCCTGGCGCGGGCCCTGCCGGGCGTCGACCTGGCCGCGCGCGCCGCCGCCAGGAGCCCGTGGCGCGGTTACGCCGCGCTGCACCTGTGGGCGGGACTCGAGGACGGCGGCACGCCCGCCGGTGACGCGGAGGACTGACGATGGCCATCATCTACACCACGGAGTACCGCTGCCCCCTCGGCCGGCTGGTGCTCGAGAGCGACGGCAAGGCGCTGACGCGGGTGCGCCTGCCCGGCGAGAAGTCCCCCGCCGGGAACGATGACACGCCGCGCGTCCGCGATCGCCAGCCGTTCGCCGCCGTCATCGCGCAGCTGGACGAGTACTTCGCCGGCACGCGCCGCCGGTTCGACCTGCCGCTGGCGCCGTCCGGCACGCCTTTCCAGCGGAAGGTCTGGCAGCAGCTGCGGAAGATCCCCTACGGCCGCACCATCACCTACGCCACGCTGGCGCAGCGCGTGGGCAACGCCGCGGCGTGCCGCGCGGTCGGCGCCGCCAACGGGCGCAATCCGCTGCCCATCGTCGTGCCCTGCCATCGCGTGATCGGCAGCGACGGGTCGTTGACCGGGTTCGGCGGCGGCATCGCGGCGAAGCGGAAGCTGCTCGAGCTGGAAGGCGCGGTCCCGGACTGACGGCCGGCGGTGGCGCGCGAACGTGCGGTCGCTCAGCCGCGCGGTCGTATCAGTCGCGTGACGCCGACGTGTCCGGCATCAGGCCCCGGGCTCGTCCTCCGCGTGCTCGGTCGCGGCCGTGGTGACGCCGTACTGCGCGGCCCAGTCGGCCGTGTGCACGCGGTACCAGGTGCCGGCCGGCACGCGCAGGACCTGGCCCGGGATCATCGTGGCCACCTGCTCGCCGCCCGGCGCGCGCAACGTGATCTCGGCGCGGCCGGAGAGCTGGTGCATCAGGGCGTCACCGCCGACATGGCGCGTCCAGGGCCCGGTGCCCTTGAAGTGGCCGACCCACAGGTGGCCGCCGTTGAACGGGGCCGGCAGCCAGAACAGCGCGCGGCCGTCGGCGCTGACCTGGTCGGGCGGGCCCTTGAGGATCTCGACCAGGTCCAGTGCGCGCACGGCGGGCTCCTTCGACGGCGAACGGCGGCTGCCTCGCCGCGCCGCCGTCAGGCGCGCAGCGGCCAGCGCTCGGGGTGGTTCGTGATCACCGCGTCGACGCCCAGGTCGGCGAAGTGGCGCATCGCCACCGGTTCGTCCACGGTCCAGACATGGACGGACTTGCCGGCGGCGGTGGCGAACTCGCAGAACGCCGCGTCGACCAGCGACTGTTCCGCGCTCAGCACCTCGACCTTGGCGCTGAACGCCCAGCCCGGCAGCTCGCCCCGGCCGAAGATGTAGCCGGCGGCCACCTGCGGCGCGCGCGCCTTCAGTTCGTCGACCAGGTCGGCGTCGAAGCTGGTGACGACGCACTCCGCCGCCATCTCGAACCGCGCCAGCTGGCGCAGCAGCTCGTCCAGCATCGCCTCGGGCCGGCCGTCGGGTTTCAGCTCGAGGTTCAGGCGCAGCCGCCCGCGCGCCAGCGCCAGCGCCTCGCCCAGCTCGGGCACGTGCTGGTCGCACCAGACCGCGTCCCGCCACGAGCCGGCGTCCAGCCGTGCCAGTTCGGCCATCGCCAGGTCGGCCACGCGACCGCGACCGCTGGTGGTGCGCTCGAGCGTGGCATCGTGGATCAGCGCCAGGCGCCCGTCGGCGGTCAGGCGCAGGTCCACCTCGGCCATGTCCGCGCCCAGCGCGATGGCGCGCTCGAGCGCTCCCAGCGTGTTCTCCGGCGCCTGGCCGGAGGCGCCACGGTGCGCGCAGTTGTAGGTCCGTCCGCCCGGAAGTATCATGCCCCCCGTCCCTGTGGGCGCCACGCCGGCGCCGACCACACACCAAACGATACCTGCCTCGGCCACCCCGGGCGAGAGCGACCGCGGACATACGACATGGGCGAGCAGACGCCGGCAAGATACACCGACCGCCCCCTGCCGGACTACCGCCATGTTCCCGGCCGCACGCCCCATCCCACGCGCGACCCGCAGGGCCATTCGCACGGCCGCCCGCCGGCGCCCGTGCCCGACCTGAACGCCACCGACTGGTCCCGGTGCGACGAGTACCTGTACGGCCTGGACCTGTTCAATGCCGGCTACTGGTGGGAATGCCACGAGGTGCTCGAGAACCTGTGGCATGCCGCCGGCATCGGCACCCCGGCCGGCCACGCGCTGCAGGCCGTGATCCAGTGCGCGGCGGCCCACCTCAAGCGCGAGTGCGGACAACCTGTTGGCGCATCGAGACTTGTGGATCATGCGGAGACGCACGCCGATTGGGGCGGACGGCTCGCGCTGGGCCTCGACCTGCGCCTGCTGGTCGCCGCCACCCGCGCCCACGTGGCCGGTGGTGCGCCGCCGGTGACCCTGGCCGTCACGCGGGTGGCGCCGCCCCTGTGGGACAAACCGCTCGATCCGTAGTATCATTCAGGATGTCCCCTTCGCCTGGAGGGGGATGCGCCCGACCAACCCGGAGAGCCAACGATGCCGAGGACGCGAATCGCCCCGCGCCATCCCGCCGGCGCCACCCGCAGGCCGGGGCTGCCATGCCTGCTGTCGCTTCTGGTCCTCGCGCTTGTCCCGGCGCCCGCGCCCGCCAGCAACTACGTCGGCGACACCATGGACGATTTCACGCTGCTGGACGTCGACGGCGTGCCGGTGTCGCTGTACGACTACCTGGGCGACATCATCGTCGTGAACTTCTTCGCCACCTGGTGCCCCGGCTGCAACGTCGAGGCGCAGAGCCTCGAGCACGAGATCTGGCAGGAGTACCGCGAGGACGGCGTCACCGTGCTGTCGATCGACATCCTCGAGCAGGCCGCCGTGGTCCGCTCGTGGATCGCCTCGCAGGGCGTGACGTACCGCGTGCTGCTGGCGCCCGACTGGAACGTGTTCATCCGATTCCCCTACGCCGGCGGGCTGCCCTACAACGCGATCATCGACCGCCAGATGGTGCTGCGCTACGGCCACACCGGCTTCGAGCCCGCGGTCATCCTGCAGATGCTCGACGAGCTGACCGGGCGCAGCGCCGTGCCGGTGGAGTCGTCAAGCTGGGGGGCCGTGCGCGCGCTCTACCGGTGACGGCTGCGTGACTTGCGCCGCGATTGTGCTACATTCCCCGCGTCCAGCGCCCCACCCCCGTGCCCCGGGAGCTCCATGCCGCGCCACTCAGCCCGTCGTGCCGCCCTGCGCGCCGTCTTGCCGGTCGTCCCGCCGGTCGTCTCGCAGGTCGTCCTGCCGTTCGTCCTGATTCTGGGCGCCCTCTCGACCGCCGGCTGCTCGAAGGACCCCGCCCCGGCTGCCGGTACGCCCCTGGCGCGACTGGACGGGCGCGTGGTGCTGCCTGCCGATACGTTCGCCGGCGAGGGCCCGGTCGGCGCCGCGCTGGACACCACGGTCAACGGCCGCGTGCTGCCGCTGGCCGAGGTGCCGGTGCAGGGATTCAGCTCGCTCCTGGCGGTGGGTGACGAGCTGCTGGCGCTGCAGGACAACGGGCTGGGCACGCTGGCCAACAGCGCGGACTTCCCGCTGCGCTGGTACCGCCTGCGGCCGGACTGGGCTGCGGGCGCGGTGACCGTCACCGGCACGGTCGAGCTGCGCGATCCCGACCGGCAGCTGCCCTTCCCGCTGGCGGGCGCCGAGCGGCTGCGCCGGGACCGCCGGCTGTCGGGCGCGGACCTGGATCCCGAGGCCATGGTCGCCATGGACGACGGCACCTTCTGGCTGGCCGACGAGTTCGGCCCGTCGCTCGTGCACGTGGATGCGCACGGCACGCTGCTCGACAAGCCGGCCTACGTGGCCGTGCCGCCGGCCCTCCGTTCGTTCGCCCGCGGCTCGCCCTACCTGCGCACGCCGGACCATCCCGACTTCCGCGCCCTTCGCAACGACGCCTCGCGCCGCGACCTGGCCAACCTGCCGCGCAGCGGCGGCATCGAGGGGCTGGCCCGCTCGGCCGACGGCCGCCTGCTCTACGCCGCCATCGAGAAGGGGATGCTGGACGACCCGGACCCGGCGCGGCGCGTGATCCTGGAGTTCGAGCCCGCGCGCCGGGGCGCCACCGGGCGCGGCTGGTTCTACCGCGCGTCGGCGCCGGGCGTGTCGTTGTCCTCGCTCGAGAGCGACGGCAGCGGCGGCCTTCTCGTACTCGAGCGCGACGCCGACGAGGGCCGCCAGGCGGCGATCAAGCGCGTCTACCGCGTGGTGCCCGGGCAGGTGGAGGCCGACGGCTTCCTGGCCAAGTCGCTGGTCTGCGACCTGCTGGCGATCGCGGACGACCGCGGGCTGACCCGGCGCCAGCGCGGCACGGTGGGCCTGGGCGAGCGCTTCTCGCTGCCGCAGGTGACGCCCGAGTGCCTGCTGGTCGTGGACGACTCGACGCTCGTCGTGGCCATCGACAACAACTACCCGTTCAGCGCCGGGCGGCACGCCGGCAGGCCGGACGACAGCGAGATCGTGCGGTTGCGGCTGGCAGCTCCGCTGGAAACGGCAAGGGCGGCCGTGGCGGCCGCCCCTCCCGCTGCACCGGCTCGCTGAGGCCTAGTTCGGCGCGTTCACCAGTTCGCCCACGTCGGAATCGGAATCGCTCGGCTTCCGGCCCGCATTGGACGCGGACACGGCGGCCAGCGGCTGCGACCCCAGCATGCGCACGCTCCAGGCCAGCATGGTGCTGCCGAAGCGCGGCCCCATCACGACGGCCTCGCGTCCTTCCTGCAGGAATGACTCCTGTCCGTCCGGGCCCATCACCGTGGCGTCCGCCGTCAGCTGCAGCGCCACCTCGCCAACGCGCCAGCCGGCCAGCCCGTCGCGCCGCAGCGTGCCGCTGTGGAAGCTCATCGACGGGTCACGGTCGAAGTGGTGCGCCTGCATGTATTCCTCAGGCATCTCCGTGCGCCGCGGGCCCTGCTTTTCACGCTTGCCGCGACCCGCCGCCACGGCGTCGGTCATGACCAGCGCGCCTGCCAGCAGGACCAGCGCCGCCGTCGTCAGGATGCTGCGTTTCATGTCGGTTCCTCCCGTAAAGGCCGGCGTCGGTCGCCGGACGGCTGCTACTGGATACCCTCGCTGACCGCCGGCTGCGTCACGTGGTCGAAGTTCTCCTGCCACGAGCGCACGTTCATCCGCTGGAACTGCGCCGCGATCGGCGTGACCGAGATGCTAGCATCGCTGGACTGCACCACGACGGTGCCGCTCGACAGGTCGACCACCGGGTACGAGGCGATGCCGTCGCCCAGCTCGGTGACGCGGTCACCCAGGTCGTCCTGCTCGTCGGTCTTGTCGCCGTTGTCGTACCGCATCTGGTAGAGGAACGACGTGCCGCCGGCCACGCAGGCGTCCGTGTCGGGCGCGAACGAGGTGAAGATCACCGTCTCGGCCACGACCACCGCCGGCTGGGTCACGCGCTCTCCCACCAGCTGCTCCAGGTCCACGTACCAGCCGTCCCCGCTGCCGACCTCGGTGACCGAGTCGCTCTGGTTGCGCAGGTCGCCCAGGTCGCACGTCGAGCCGTCCCGCCGGTCGATCACGCAGATGAAGGTCTGCGCGTCGGTGGTCGTCATGTCGTTATCCTCGAGATAGGCGCCGGTCCCGAAGTACACGTAGACGTTGTCGTTCGGCCCGTACGCCACGGCCGGATTGGCCGTGATCGGGGCGCTGCCGCGGTACAGCTGCGACATCACCCAGCTGTCGGGATCAGCGTTGCCCCTCGTGTCGAAGCGGTAGACCGAACCCAGCAGGTCGGCGGCATACAGGTAGTCCGCGTTGTCGTCCAGATCGTAATCGAGGGAGACCGGCCGCGTGGTCTTGTTGCGGCCGGCGGCGGCGCCGCTGCCGGAGCTCAACAGCTGCGAGCCAAGGAGTGAGCCGTCGGACACGCGGTAGCCGTGCACCCACGACTCCATGCGCACATGGTCCAGGCCGCTGCCGACCAGGGCCATCGCCTCGTCGCCGATGGTGACCAGTTCCACCTCGGAGGTGAACGTCATGTTCGTCGGCAGCGTGTTCTGCCACAGCAGGCGCGGGCTGTCGGGATCGGTGACGTCCATGGCGAAGATGGCCGCGCCGCCCTGGCGGCCGCCGCTGGCCAGCACCGTCTTCCAGGAGCCGCCGATCATCATGTCGCGCACGGTCACGGTCTGGTCCACCGAGTACTTGTGGCAGTAGAAGGAGTCGGCCATCACCTCGAACGAGGGCAGCGCAAACTCGGGAACGAATGCCCAGCGCTCCTCGCCGGTGTTGGCATCGAAGGCGTGGAGCATGCCGTCATTGGCGCCCACGTAGACCATCTTGCGACGGTTCTCGTTGGCGTTGTAGAAATCCTGGTAGCTCTCCTCGACCAGGTAGTTCGAGGGCGGGCCCACGACCACCGGCGTCGAGTGCACGATGGGACCCAGCACCCAGCCGCGCCGGTCGCGCAGGCCGGCAACGTTCTCGCCGCGGCCCCAGGCGATCAGTTCGCCGGCGGCCACGTCGCTGTCCGCGCCCAGCGCCGTGCGCAGGTTCGTGGCGTTGTCCACGGTGAAGTCGAAGGTATGGTCGCCGATCGCCGTGAAGATCTCGCGCGTATCGGGCGTCCGTCGGCGCAGCAGTTCGCCGGCTTCCCAGATGGCGCTATCGCCGTCGTGGTACGGCAGGCGGTAGCACTCCATGAAGCCTTCCCAGTCCACCGGCATGAACTTGCCGCGGTACAGACGGTCGTCGGTGCCCTGCTCGGTCGACACGACGGCCACGGCAGAGCCGGCCGAGATGCGCCGCAGGATGTCCTGGATGGCGTACTCGAGCGAGTTCCGCAGCTCGGTGGCGTTGGAGGCCTGGTAGTAGATGCCGTTGCCCTTGCGGGCCGCTCCCTCCAGCAGCTCGTGGTCCACCGAGAAGCCGACCACGTACGTCGAGACGTTCTGGTCGCCCTCCAGGTCGGAGCGCAGGTCGCGGTTCTGCATGTACCAGACGACGTCGTCGAAGTAGTGCGAGCAATCGTTGCTGAGCGGGTAGCCCGTGCCCAGAGTATTGCAATCGCCCGGATCCAGCCCGTCGCCGTCGGCATCCTGCAGGTAGGCGCTGACATCCAGGTCCATGGTCGGCATGCCGTCGGTCACGACGATCAGGAAGTTGTACTGGCAGGCCACGGAGATCGGCGCGTCCTCGCCGTCGTCGGCGAAGTAGTCCAGGACCGTCTCCGTGGCCTCGCCCAGGGGCGTCCAGGCGTTGGCACGGATGTTCGCGACCTGGGAGGTTAGCGTCGTGCGGTCCGAGCCGCAGTTGGCGATGATGTCGCCGCCGTCGTCGTAGTTGAACACAGTCAGGCCGAAGTCCAGCCGGTCCGAGCGGTAGAGCAGGTCCGTGAGCACGGTCTTCAGGAGCTGGATCCGCGTCTGCTGCGGCAGCGCGGCGCGCTGCGCCGCGGTGGCGTGGAAGAAGATCCAGTTGAGGTAGTTGCCGATGTAGCGGCCGTCCTCGTTGTCGGAGTAGACCAGCGACGCCGTCGGCGTCGAGGGCCAGGTCGACTTGAAGCTGCGCGGCGAATACAGCTTCGTGCGGGTGATGTAGTACATCGTCGTCCGCGAGAAGTTGCCCGTGTACGCCACGGAGGGATCGTAGTCCTCGTGGTAGATCGGCTCGTTCATCGAGCCGGAATTGTCGGCCAGGATCATCACGTTGCCGCCGTTGAGACCCTGCTTCACGAACAGCGGGATCTCGCAGGTCTGGGCGAACGCACCGGTGGCCGGCAGCAGCAGCAGCGTCACCGCCAGCAGCAGCCGGGCCGGCCGGGCCGGGTTCGGGATGCGGTTCTGGTTCTTCATGATCGCCTCTTTCGCCGGCGTGCCGGTCATGCTGCCTCTACCCCCTGAAACCCTCTCAGTAGCCAACCTTGAACAATCGGCTGACGACCACGTCCACCCCGCTCTGGCCCGTGCGACTGGCCTGGCCCAGCGAGGCGATGCGGTAGTCGAAGTCCTGGTACTCGGGTCCCCAGCCCGGCTTGGGCGCGCGCCGGGTGAAGTTCACGTCGTAGGCGAACGCCTGGGAGCCCTCGACGCTGGTGGTCGGCTGCGAACGGACCGCCATCGTCGTGAAATCGAGGATCTGCGGCGGCTGGTTCGAGGTGCGCACGAAGTTGATCGCCGCCTCGCCGCCGGCATCCGCCGAGAACACCGAGCGCATATGGACGGCCTCGGCCTGCGTGGTCTTCTTCTCCGACGTGGCCAGCCAGGCGGCGCCCACGGCCAGCACGCTCAGCACCAGGACCACGAGCAGTGCCGTCACCATCGCGAAGCCCTCGCGATCGACGCCGTCCTGGATGCGGATCCGGTTGCTCATGTCCCCTGCCTTACTGGTTGCGCACGGCGATGCGCGTGGTGTAGGTGACGGGCTCGTGGCGATCGGTCTCGCCGGTCATGACCAGGTCCACCGACCGGATCCCGGCCCGGTCGGTGGCGCTCAGGGGCAGCGCGTTGAGCAGGTTCCCGTCCGCGTCGTAGTAGTTGAACTGCAGGTTGGTCAGGCCCCGCAGGATCACGGCGTTCGCCCCCCCGGCCGTGCGCGTCAGGTCGCCGGTGCCGGGATTGAACGCGTAGGTCACGTCCTCGTCGGGGTTCGTGTCGGCGGTGTCCGTGTCGCCGTTGAGGTCCATCTGGCAGCGGAACGTGCGCAGGTCCGCCGCCGCGAAGCTCTCGAACCCCACGCTGTTTGGGTCGCAGCCGGCCGAGCGGATCTCGCGCGTGACCAGCGACATCACCGCGCGCAGCCCCTGCTGGTATTGGGCCTTCTGGCGCGTGCTGGCGTAGCTCTGGCGCGACTCGGTCAGGAACCCGAACACGACGCCGATGATGATGCCGAAGATGACCAACGCCACCATCAGCTCGACCACGGTCATGCCCGCGCGGCTCCGGCGCCTTGCGTTGTCATTCACCATGTCCATGCGAACCCTCCACCGCGCGTTCATCGCATCGACACCAGGCTCGAGACGGTCAGCGTCTCGACGGCGCTCTTGTTCTGCCATGTCGCGACGACGGTGACGCGGTCCAGCCCGAAGGCCACGTTGTTCACCTGCGCCGCCCAGTTGATGGCGCCGACGGCGCCGTTCTCGTTGGCGATGTTGCCGAAGCCCTGGCTCTTGAGGCGCTCCAGCTGCATCTGCGCCACGGCGATGGCCTGCGTGTGCCGGTCGGCCTCGTTGACCTCGCCGCGCGCGCGGTGCTGGATGATCGCGATGGGCAGCACGCCCACCGACAGGATCACGAGCACCATCATGATCTCGACCAGCGTGAAGCCCTCGCGCCCGGGATTGATGGCGCGCGGGCGGCGCCGGCCGTAAGCCCACTGTGTCAGCTTGCGCCACATGTCCTAGTGCACCTCCACCAGACCCGTGGGCAGCAGCGCGATCTGCTTGGTGCCGGCGGGGTTCGACATCGTGAATGTCACCTGGTCGGCCATGCCCCACGGGAAGAAGTCGGCCGTCTGCGCCGCGTCGAGCCCCAGCCCGGAGCAGAAGTCGTATTCGCGCAGCACGATGCCGGTGACCGGATTGGTCAGCTGGTAGCCCGCCTCGGTCGCCGAGAAGCGCAGGATCTGGGAATTTGCGACCGACAGGGACCGTGCATACTGCAGGTCCGCCACCATGCGATCCGCCTGCGTGGCCAGCCGGTTGGAGGCCACGTAGCGGAACATGGGCGGCGCGGCCATGGCCGCGATCACGCCCACCAGCGAGATGACGAGCATCATCTCGACCAGCGTAAAGCCTTGTCGCGTTGCGCGTTTCATGGTTACGCCCTTCCCTTGCGGGATCGCCGCCGATGCCGATGCCCGCCCCCGACTGGACGGTGGCGGCTGGTCCCCTCGGACCGGTATCGGCCGGATCTGCCGGAACCTCAGCGATTTTCTGCAAGGGGTATGCCCCGGGTCGGGGCGGCGGGCATATTCTGGAAATCTAGGGTGATCTTTAGCCCACTGTGATCGTCAGTCCACCAGCACGGCGCCCTCGCGCGCGACCAGGCGGTTGAGCTCGACCTCGGACAGCCGGAGCGTGGCGCGGCACATGTCGCCCTCGAAGACCTGGTCGAGCACCGACTGCGTCCGGTGGAACCGGCTGAGCGCGCCGAGCTGCGAGATCGGCAGCCGCACGGTCCGGATGACCTCGCCCCCCAGCCGTCGCGCCAGGATCGCGTCGCGCACCGCGAGCCCACCCGCGGGGTCCAGCCCGCTGACGAACAGCGCCTCGGGGTAGTGGCGGCGGAACTGGTTGGCCAGCAGGTCGGCATCGACCAGGTCGATCTTGTTGAAGACCATCAGCGCCGGGGTGGCCAGCGGGTCGGCGCCCTTCGGGGTCAGCTCGCGCAGCACCTTCTCCACCGACTCGATCTGGTGCTCGGGATCCTCGCTGGAGGCGTCCACGACGTGGACCAGCAGGTCCGCCTCGCGCACCTCCTGCAGCGTGGCCTTGAAGCTCTCGACCAGGTGGTGCGGCAGCTTGCGGATGAAGCCGACCGTGTCGGTCAGCAGGAACCGCCGCCGCTCGTCCACGTCCACGCGCCGGGTGGTGGCGTCCAGCGTGGCGAAGAGCTGGTCCTTCACGTAGACGCCGGCCTGGGTGATCTGGTTCATCAGTGTCGACTTGCCGGCGTTCGTGTAGCCGACCAGCGCCGCCTTGAAGACGTCCTCGCGCGCGGCGGTCTGCGTGCGGCGCGTCGACTCGATCTCCTTCAGTTCCTGCTTGAGCTGCGCCACGCGCCGGCCCAGCAGCCGGCGGTCGGTCTCCAGCTGCGTCTCGCCGGGGCCCCGCGTGCCGATGCCGCCGGCCTGCCGCTCGAGGTGCGACCACAGCCGCGTCAGGCGCGGCAGCAGGTACTGGAGCTGCGCCAGCTCGACCTGCAGGCGCGACTGCCGCGTGCTCGCATGCTTGGCGAAGATGTCGAGGATCAGCTCGGTGCGGTCCAGGACGTTGACGTCGAGTTCCTTCTCCAGGTTCCGGCCCTGCGCCGGCGAAAGGTCGTTGTCGAACACGACCAGCGTGGCCTCGCGCTCGGCGATCATCTCCTTCAGCTCGCCCAGCTTGCCCGAGCCCAGGAACGTGGCCGGCTCGGGCTTGGGCCGCGTCTGCTCGATGCGGCCGACCACGTCGGCGCCGGCGGTGTCGACCAGCTGCGC
>JAYRFB010000022.1:0-3976 GCA_041908585.1 Candidatus Krumholzibacteriia bacterium | reverse complement strand
CAGCCGGGCATGACCGGCCAGGTCAAGGAGGAGATCCTCACGCGCCTTGGCGAGCTGGGCGTGCGCGTGGAATCCGGTCGCGTCACCTTCCGGCCCCTGCTGCTGCGCGATGACGAGTTCCTGGACCGCGCCGCCGTCCTGCGCGGCTTCACGACCGCCGGTGACGATTGCGCGTTGCCGCTGGAGCCGGGCACGCTCGCCTTCACGCATTGCCAGGTGCCGGTGGTCTACCGGCGCGTGGACGGGCCGGCCCGCGTGCGCGTGACGCGGTGCGACGACACGGTGAGCGAGACGGCCGGCAACGGACTGGACGCGCGCGACAGCGCCGAACTCCTGGCCCGGGGCGGTGGCCTGCGCCGCATCGACGTCGACGTCCCGGCCGCGATGCTGCTGGCCGCCACCACGCGGCCGCGCGGGGCGCGTGCCGGCTCGCCGCCGCCGCCCGCGCGGGACCGCTGATGATGCCGCGGCGGCTCACCCCGGGCGTGGCCGCGGCACTGAGCCTGGCCATGCTGGTCGCGGCGCTGCCCGCGGCCGCCCAGTGCATCCTCGCCAACCCCAGCTTCGAGATGCTCGGTTCGGGCGGCGCCACCTTCGGCGGCTGGAACCAGTTCGGCCGCGTCGGCTCGACCACCATCGCCGACCACGGCGGCCGCGCCGCGCGCCTGCTCGGGCCCAACCTCGGCGGCTGGGACGTGTCGGGCCTCTGGCAGGCGCGCACCTGCGCCCCGGGCCAGGCGTGGGCCATCACCGGCCACGTGCGGCATCCTTCCTGGAAGCCGCTGAACGGCGACTGCGCGGCCATCGTCAACATCGAATGGCGCGACGCCGGCGACAACCTCATCAGCTACCAGTCGTTCGAGGTCGCCGACCCCGCGTCACCCATGGACCAGTGGCTCGACTTCGCGCTGACCAGCCCCGGCGCCCCGGCCGGCACCGCCACCGCCCGCCTGGTCGTCGGCCTTCTGCAGGCGCCCGGCGCCCCCGAGCCGGAGGCCTGGTTCGACCAGGTCACCTTCGACAGCACCACACCACCCACGCTCGACCAGCTGCAGTGGAACGACTTCCCCGGCGGCACCACCCTGCAGTTCGGCGGCCGCTCCTGGCGCGTGAAGGGCCCGGGCTGGTTCGGCCCCGGCGACAACTACTTCAGCAACCTCAGCGATCGCGTGTGGGTCGATGGCGGCGGCAACCTGCACCTGACCGTCAAGCGCTACGGCAGCACCTGGAACTGCACCGAGGTGGTGGCCGAGGACGCACTCGGCTACGGCGACTACATCGTGACGACCGTCGGGCGCCTTGACCTGCTGGACCCGCAGGTCGTGCTGGGCCTGTTCCTCTGGGAGTACGGCCCCTGCTGGAGCGACGGCTACCTCTGGTGGAACCCCTACAACGAGGTCGACATCGAGTACAGCCGCTGGGGCAACCTGGCGCAGGACATCGGGCAGTTCGTGGCCCAGCCGTACGACTACCCCGGCAACCTGTCGCGCTTTCCCGCCGTGTTCGGCGTCGGCGAGGAAGTCAGCCACGCCATGCGCTGGTCGCGCAACAAGGTCGAGTACCGCGTCTGGCGCGGCGGCCCCGCCGACGAGGCGCCCGGCACTCTGGTCGCCACCTGGACCTACAGCGGCCCGCACGTGCCGCGCCCCGAGTCGCCGCGCCTGCACCTGAACCTGTGGAAGCTGGGCGGCACGCCGGCCGCGAACCAGGAAGTGGTCATCAGCGGCTTCCGGTTCTATCCCGTCGGTGCGGTCGCCGCAGTCGATGACCCCGCGCGCCCACTGCCCGCCGCCCCGTCCGCACGCCTGCTGGGCGTGGCGCCCAACCCGTTCAACCCGCGCGTGACGGTGCGCTTCGCCACGACGCGCGCCCTGGAGGCGCGGCTCGAGGTCTACGACCTGGCCGGACGCCTGGTGCGAACGCTGTCAGCCGGCTCCCTCGCCGCGGGCGAGCACACCGCCCTGTGGGATGGACGGGACGAGGCCGGGCGCGACGCGCCGTCGGGCGTGTACCTGGTGCAGTTGCGCGGGGACGGGTTCGCCGAGACGGTCGAGGCGACGCTGGTCAGGTAGGCGGCGCGGCGGCGCGCGCTACCTCAGCAGCACCAGCTTCTGCAACGCCCGCGAACCGCCGACCCTCGCCTGCACCCAGTACGCGCCGCTCGAGCAAGCGCGGCCTCGCGCGTCACGCCCCTCCCAGGTGAAGCAATTCACGCCGTCATCGAACCGGCCGCGGTACAATTCGACGACCAGGCGGCCGCGCACATCGAATACGCGCAGATCGCCTTCCACCGTCGACGCCGACGTCAGCCGGATCGTCGTCCGCGGGTTGAACGGATTGGGCGCGCAGGCGAGTGCCATGGCGCGCGTCACCCCTCCGTCATCGCCCACTCCCGCGACCGCGGGCACGATGTCGACGATGACGCCCTCGACGACCGTAAGGCCGTAGGGCATCCCCTGCGGAAGCCGGTACCAGCCGTTGTAGGAACCGCCCCAGCCGAAGTTCAGGTGGAAGTAGTCGTCGGTGTTCCAGCCGTCGACCACGAGATTGTGGCCCATCGTCCAGCCGGGATCGACCACGGCCAGGTGCGCCGGGCGCGCCTGACGCATGTTCGACGCAAGCGTGGCATAGAGCTCGGGATCGGCGTCTGTCAGGAGCCTGCACGCATAGCCGAAGCCGAACCGGACATAGGCATTGTGGGCCTGGCTGACGCCGAACGTGCCCGAGCCTGCCGCGCTGTACACCTGGCGGGCGGCGACACCGCAAGCGAACACGAGCGCGGCCCGGTCGGTGCTGGTCAGCGGCGTGCCCAGGTTCCAGTGCAACGCCACCGACTCCAGATGGCCGTTCAGCGTCTCGAAATCGGGGAAGCCGTACTGCGCCGCGGCATCAGGCACCCAGAAGACGTTGCCCGCGTAGGCGTGCCGATAGCGGTCGGACGGATCCAGCTTCGTGCCCTCGAGGGTGCGGCGATAGTCCAGGATCATGGCCATCGCCACCGAGGGACAGCCCGCCAGGCTGCGTGAACCACCGTGCGCGAGATCCAGCGGGCACATCGCGTTGTAGGGTGCGTTCTGGGTCCAGGAGCCGGTCAGCCAGCCGCCGGTCGGTGTCGCGCCATCCGGAGGCCACTGCTCGAACCGCTGCGCGCGCGGCGGGGGCGCGCCCGCCAGCAGCGCACGCCATTGTGCGGCTTGCGCGTCGGCCACTGCCGGCGCCAACCGGTCGCGCGCCGCGAGACGACTCGCGAGGTCGGCTGCGACCAGGCGAGCCAGCGGGCTGCCGGCGAGACCCACCTGCGGGCACGGCGACTCGAACGAGTAGGCGACGACCGGCGGCAGGTCCGTGTCTGCCGACACGATAAGGTGGCCCGCGGGCGCCAGTCCGCAGACCCACGCGACGACGCGTCCCTCGGCACGGATCTCGTCCTGCCAGGCGATGGTCACGGTCCCTGCCTTCGCGGAGCGCAGCCAGGCATCGACAACGCTGCGCGCGTCGCCCGCCTCGACGGGAATGGCTGTAGCCATGCGGGCAGTCGCCAGCAGGAACATGGCCATCGCCGCCAGGGTGAGGCATTCCGGACGGAAGCGCGGGCGAACCCGGCGCAATGGACACGACGTGCGCATGATGAGCCATCTCCCGCGTGCTGGCGGCGGCACGATCGGTCGCCGAACCTGGCCGGGCGTCGCCGCGCCTGGCCAGCGGGGATTATGCCACGAACATCGCAACACGAGCATGGCGAAGTGCGGTCGTCACGATACAGGACGTCATCGGCCTTGTCTGGAAGCCGCGACGCCCGAGCAGAAAACGAAACCGACCGCTCCCGGTGCAGGGAGCGGCCGGTCCCGTTTCAACGAATCGCGAACTACCGGAACAGCGCCTTGACGCTGCCGAGGCTCTCGACCTCGGTCGACACCGGGCTGTACGGCGCGATGACGATGTTGCCGTACGGCGCCACGTCGGTCACCCACACGTT
>JAYRFB010000021.1:0-8643 GCA_041908585.1 Candidatus Krumholzibacteriia bacterium | reverse complement strand
GTCGGCCGGCTCGATCACGTCGTCCAGGTAGCCGAGACCTGCGGCGATGAACGGGTTGGCGTAGGTCTCATTGTACTCGTCGACCAGGCGCTTGCGCTCGGCGGCTGGGTCCTCGGCGTCGGCGATCACCTGGCGATGCAGGATGTTCACCGCGCCCTCGGGACCCATCACGGCCAGCTCGGCGCCGGGCCAGGCCACGTTGTAGTCGGCCCGGATGTGCTTGCTGTTCATGACGTCGTAGGCGCCGCCGTAGGCCTTGCGCGTGATCACCGTCAGCTTGGGCACCGTGGCCTCGCAGAACGCGAAGAGGAGCTTGGCGCCATGCTTGATGATGCCGCCGTACTCCTGTTCGGTGCCGGGCAGGAAGCCGGGCACGTCCTCGAAGACGACCAGGGGTACGTTGAAGCAGTCGCAGGTGCGCACGAAGCGCGCGCCCTTGAGGCTGGCATTGATGTCCAGGACGCCGGCCTGGAAGCGGGGCTGGTTGGCGACGATCCCGACCGCCTGCCCATCCAGTCGCGCGAAGCCGCAGATCAGGTTCTGGGCGTGGCGCGGCTGCACCTCCAGGAAGTCGCCGTCGTCGACCACCAGGCGGATCACCTCGAGCATGTCGTACGGCTTGCGGCTGTCGTCCGGCACGATCGAGTTCAGACGCTCCTCGCGACGGCCGGGCGCGTCGCCCGGCGCCAGGCGCGGGGGATCCTCGAGGTTGTTCTGCGGGAGGAAGCCGAGCAGGCGGCGCGTGAGCAGCAGGCAGTCGGCGTCCGAGGCGGCCATGAAGTGGCAGACGCCGCTCTTCGTCGAGTGCGTGTTGGCGCCCCCGAGCTCCTCGAAGGTGACATCCTCGTTGGTCACCATCTTGATCACGTTGGGACCGGTCACGAACATGTAGCTCGTGCGGTCGACCATCAGCGTGAAGTCGGTGATTGCCGGCGAGTAGACGGCGCCGCCGGCGCAGGGACCGAGGATGGCCGAGATCTGGGGGATCACGCCCGAGGCCATGGTGTTGCGCCAGAAGATCTCGGCGTAGCCCGCCAGCGAGCGCACGCCCTCCTGGATGCGCGCGCCGCCGCTGTCGTTCAGGCCGATCACGGGGCAGCCGTTCTCCAGGGCCTGGTCCATCAGCCGGCAGATCTTCAGGGCGTTGGCCTCGCTCATCGAGCCGCCGAAGACGGTGAAGTCCTGGGCGAAGACGTACACCTGGCGTCCGTCGATGCGCCCGACACCGGTCACCATGCCGTCGCCGACAGGGCGCGTGCGGTCCATGCCCATCTCGTGGCTGCGGTGGCGCACGAAGACGCCCGTCTCCTGGAAGCTGCCCTCGTCCAGCAGCAGGTCTATCCGCTCCCGGGCGGTGAGCCGGCCCGAGGCGTGGATCTTGGCGATCCTGTCGGCGCCGCCGCCCTCGAGGGTCTGTCGGCGCAGGGCATGCAGGCGGGCGAGCCTCTCCTCGAACGAATGCGGCATGGCGTCCTTTCCGGCGGCGCTCCGGGATCGCGGGTCAGGGTATCGACAAGCGGGGGTCAGGATAGCAGATCGGGCGGGGCGGAGATAGCCGGAATGAGCCCGCAGGGTCTCAGCCGCGGCCTTCCATGCGCTTGAGCACGTGGCGGTCCACGACCGCCGCCAGCGCGCGGTGGCTGGTGGGTTTCAGGATGAAATCGGCCACGCCGGCCTCGCGCGCCTGCTGCTCGTTGAAGCTGTCGCGGAAGCCGGTGCACAGGGCGACCGGGATGTCGGGACGCACCTCGTGGATCTTCTGCGCCAGGCGCACGCCGGACATCTGCGGCATGATCTGGTCGGTGATCACGATGTCGAACAGCTGGGGGGTCTGCGTGAAGTCGGTCAGGGCGGTGCGGGCATCGAGATGCGTGATGACGCGATAGCCCAGACGCCGCAGGCCGCGGGCCAGCACCTGCGCGACCATCTCCTCGTCGTCGACCAGCAGGATGGTGGCGCGCGGCGGGCCCGCCCCCGCCGGGGCTTCCGGCGCCACCGGCTCGGGCTCGACCGGGACGGCCGGTGCCCGCGATACGGTGGTGATCGCCGTGTCGCCGCCGGCCACCACGCGCCAGGCGATCAGGGGGAACCACACCTCGCAGGCCTGTCGCCCGCGGCGGCCGTCGCCGGTCAGCACCAGCGTGCCGTGGTCCTCGACCTGGTTGCAGAGCGCGGCCAGCGTCGCGTCGTCGATCGCCAGGTCCTGGTCGCGCTCCGCCGCCTGGACCTCGAAGGACAATCGCGCGTAGGCGCCGGGTGCCAGCGAGGTACCGAACGCAGGCTGCCCGGCCTCCAGGCGCTGCTCGTCGAGCCGGATCGTGACGCGGCCGCCGGCACTCCCGAGCGCCTGCACCGCAGCGCTCCCGAGGCTCATGATCGTCTGCTGCACGCCCGCGCGGGTGGCGAGCACGGGGCCGCACTGGTGCAGGTCGGCGCGCACGGAGACGGTGGTGGGAACGATGTCCTGGAGCAGCTTGACCGTGTCGCGCGCGACGGGAAGCAGGTCCTGCGGCCGCCGGGCCTGGTCGGCATCACGGTAGAAATCGCCCAGCTCGCGCACGAGTTCGGCCGCCTGGTGCCCCGCCTTCAGCAGGCGGTCCAGCTCCTGGCGCGCGGCGGCCGGCAGCTCGGTCTCGTGGCCGGCCAGGCGGGCGCTGCCCAGCATCGCCGACAACAGGTTGTTCAGGTTGTTGACGATGCCACCGGCCAGCACGCCGACCGCCTCCAGCCGCCGGGCGTCGAGCAGCTGCTGGCGCAGGCGCTCGATCTCGGCATTGCGGCGCGCGATGCGCAGGCCGGACTGGCGCGTGCGCCGGCGTTCCCGGACGTAGAGGAACACGGCAGCGCCACAGGCGACGGCCAGGAGGCCCGCGAGGACCATCAGCGCTGCGTTCGGGATGCCGGGCATGGAAATCCTGCCTGTGGACCGCCTGTCGGCGGGTGAGGCATGGGGGCCCCGCCCGCAGGAACTACACTCTCAGAATAAACGCAAATCCGACTGGCGTCATCAACATAAAACATCCGTCCGGCGGATGGGGTGGCGCCGCGGTGGGCCGGAAAAACGCGCGGAGGGCGGCCGATCGGCCGCCCTCCGGCAAGGTCCAGCCGGCCCGGGGCTACCGGAACGTCGCCTTGAGGCTGCCCAGGCTGACGTCCTCGACATCGACCGAGCAGTTGACCACGGCGATGCCGTCCACGAACGGCTCGAACACGAACGTCCCGCAGGCGTCGTGCAGGATGCCGGTCGCGTTGTTGTAGCACTGGCCTTCCATGACGCTGGCGAAGCTGTACCAGAAGTTCCCGAAAACCAGGTCGGTGCCATCCAGCGCGTCGACGGCCCAGGTCCCGCCGCCCAGGTCGAAGCCGGCCGGCACGCTCATGCCGTCGATGATCATGATGGACACGCTCTCCCACTGCTCGGGGGAGGCCATCAGGTCGGCCGCGGTCACGTAGTTCACCGGCGGCACCGGGGCCGTGCCGGTCTTCAGCACGTAGCCGTAGATCCCGCCCGCGGGGATGTCGATCGTCGACAGGCCGCAGTTTTCCTTGAAAACGCCGCAGATGCTGACCACGTCGCCCGGCACGAAGGCATGCCCGGGGTAGTAGACCCAGATGGCGTCCCAGGCGCCGTGCGGAGCCTGCGAGACGTAGAAGCCGGAAGCGCGCACGGCGGTGACGACCACGTCGCACGGCGTGACCAGCGTGTTGAGGCCCGCGGGCGAATTCATCTGGAGCGTGTGGATCGACGTCGCCGTCGGGCAGCTCGCTTGCGCGAGGCCCACCGTGAGCGCGCTCACTGCCAGCAGTACGAGAGCAAGTTTCCTCATCGTGATCCCCCCGGTTGTCGTTCCGGCGGCTGCGCCGCCCTCCCGCTTCACATCTATGAGCGTGCCGGAAGCCCCCATCGCAGGCGATGTGCGGGCTGTCATCACGTGGGCGCCGGATGACGTTCGATTCGGTGACTCAGCGGGACGATACCACTGCTGTTTCGGGGTGTCCAGCCAAAAAAAAGCCGGAAGTGCGCTTTTTTCCGACCCGGTTCGTGAAGATTCTGCAAGAACGCATTCGGAAGGCGCCGATATTTGATTTCCGGTATGGTGCACCTGCCGCAGGTCATGACATAAGTCATTGAAAACAATCAATATGGATCGGTGGTTCGACGTCTCGGGACGCCTCGGGGAGGCCCGGGCTGGACCGGGCAGGGGACGGGGCGGTATAGTGACCGCCAACCGGCCTGGGCGCCGGGCCAACCCCAACCGGACGGGACGCCACCATGACGTACGCCAACCTGCTCTGCGACCTGGCTGACGGGGTCGCCACGGTCACGATCAACCGCCCCGACAAGCTCAATGCGCTGAACGCCGCCACCATCGACGAACTGGATCGCTGCCTGCGCCAGCTGGCGGCCGACGGGTCGGCGCGCGTCGTCGTGCTGACGGGAGCCGGACCGAAGGCGTTCGTGGCGGGCGCCGACATCGCCGAGCTGGCCGCGCTGCAGGCAGCCGAGGCGCAGGCCCTGGCGCGACGTGGGCAGGCGCTGATGGACCTGGTGGCCCACCTGGGCAAGCCGGTCATCGCCGCCGTGAACGGCTTCGCGCTGGGCGGGGGCTGCGAACTGGCGCTGGCCTGCTCGTTCCGCTGGGCAGCCGACACCGCCAGGCTGGGCCTGCCCGAGACGGGACTCGGCCTGATCCCCGGTTACGGCGGCACGCAGCGGCTGGCGCGCCTCGTCGGGCGCGGGCGTGCGCTGGAACTGATCCTGCGCGGCAACATGGTCACGGCCGCCGAGGCGCAGGCCATGGGCCTGGTCAACCGCGTGCTGCCGGCCGCGGAGCTGGGACCGGCCGTGGCACAGGTGGCGCGCGAGATCGCCGCCCGCTCGCAGCTGACGCTGCGTTGTGCACTG
Source organism: Candidatus Krumholzibacteriia bacterium (assembly GCA_041908585.1). Classification (GTDB taxonomy): domain Bacteria; phylum Krumholzibacteriota; class Krumholzibacteriia; order LZORAL124-64-63; family LZORAL124-64-63; genus CAINDZ01. The sequence goes on along the minus strand of JAYRFB010000021.1, from coordinate 3,737 downwards.
GAAGCGGTCGACGGCGGGCTGGCCACCGACCAGGCCGCCGGCCTGCGGCTGGAAGCAGGCCTGTTCGGCGTGGTGGCTGCCTCCGACGACGGGCACGAGGGCTGCCGCGCCTTCCTCGAGAAGCGGCCGCCGCGGTTCACCGACAGCTGAGCCGCCGGCGCCGGATGCGCGGCCGCGGCGCCGCGGGCCCCGGGCCGCCGGGGCGTCGCCGCGACCGCGCAATCCGGACCTGTCGCGTCAGGTAACACGAGGCGGAACAATTCCTTTGGTCGCCCCGAGCCCCCGATTATCTTTGCCGCACGACGACCCCGCGCCTCCGCAACCCGCGACCAAGAGGTGGCATCCCATGAAAGAGAACACGGCGCTCGACAGCCCCTTCATGGAGGTCAACGCCGAGCTGTGCAAGGGCTGCCAGCTCTGCCTGGCCGTCTGCCCGAAGAGCGTGATCGCGGTCAGCGAGAAGCTCAACAGCGCGAGCTACCATCCCGCGTATTACACCGGCGCCGACTGCACCGGCTGCGGGCTGTGCTTCTACGCGTGCCCCGAACCGGGCGCCATCCGCGTCTTCAAACCGTAGGCCGCAGGGCCGGCGCGCTGCGTTGCGCGTCGCGCGACGCTTCAGGCCGAACGCACGAAACGAGGGATCATGGCCAGACAATTCATGAAGGGGAACGACGCCATCGTCGTCGGCGCTCTCGCCGCGGGCTGCCGCGCCTATTACGGCTACCCGATCACCCCCGCCAGCGAAGTCGCCCACGCCGCCGCCCTGCACTTCCCCGCGCTCGGCGGCGTCTTCATCCAGGCGGAGAGCGAGGTCGCGGCGATCAACATGGTGTACGGCTCCGCCGGCATGGGCGTGCGCACCATGACCGCCTCGTCCAGCCCGGGCTTCAGCCTGAAGCAGGAGGGCCTGTCGTACTGTGCCGGCGCCGAGCTGCCGTGCGTCGTCGTGAACATCGTGCGCGGCGGACCCGGCCTCGGCAACATCGCGCCCGAGCAGGCCGACTACTTCCAGATCACCAAGGGCGGCGGCCACGGAAACTACCGGCTGATCGCGCTCGCGCCGAACGGCGCCCAGGAGATGTGCGACCTGACGATGCTGGCCTTCGACCTGGCCGACAAGTACCGCAACCCCGCCTGCATCATGGCCGACGGCATCACCGGGCAGATGATGGAAGTGGTGGAGATCCCGGAAGCCAAGGCGGCGCTGGTCGACCACCGCGCCTGGGCCGTCGACGGGACGCCGGCCACGGCCGGCAACCTGGTCAGCAGCATCACGCTCGAGCCGGAGAAGCTCGAGGAACACAACCTGAAGCTCGACGCCAAGTACAAGCGCATCGAGGCCGATGAGGTGCGCCTGGAGCGGTACCGGGTCGATGACGCCGACCTGGTCGTCGTGGCCTACGGCGTCGTCAGCCGCATCGTCTATTCGGCGGTGGATCGCGCGCGGGCCGAGGGCCTGAAGGTGGGACTGCTGCGTCCGATCACGCTGTGGCCGTTCCCCTCGCGGGCCATCGCGGACCTCTGCGCCACGGCGAAGGCGTTCCTGGCGGTCGAACTGTCGACCGGCCAGATGGTGGAGGACGTCCGGCTGGCGGTCGAGGGCCGCCGTCCCGTCCACTTCTACGGGCGCTGCGGCGGCATGGTGCCGGGCGGCGACGAACTGCTGGCCGAGTTCCGGCGCGTCCTGGGCGGAGGTTCCCGCTGATGAAGACCTTCGAGAAATCCTCGGGATTCTTCCCGACCTTCGAGCGCAAGAGCGGGCCGGCCAAGGACGCCACGCACTACTGCCCGGGCTGCGGCCATGGCAACGTCCACAAGATGATTGCCGAGGCCCTGGAGGACCTGGGGCTGACCAGCCGAGCCGTCTTCGTGTCACCGGTGGGCTGCTCCGTGTTCGGCTACTACTACTTCACCTGCGGCAACTTCCCGGCTGCCCACGGGCGCGCCGCCGCCGTGGCCACGGCCGTCAAGCGCACGAATCCGGACTCGATCGTGATCTCGTACCAGGGCGACGGCGACCTGGCCGCCATCGGCACGGCCGAGACCATCCACGCCGCCAACCGCGGCGAGAACATCTGCGTCTTCTTCGTCAACAACGCGATCTACGGCATGACCGGCGGCCAGATGGCGCCGACGACGATGATCGGGCAGCGGTCGACGACGACCCCGCAGGGCCGCCTCGAGACGATGCACGGCAACCCGATCCGCATGTCCGAGATGCTCGCCACGCTGCCGGCGCCGACGTACATCGAGCGCGTCGCGATCGGCGACAGCAAGCACATCATGAAGGCCCGCAAGGCCATCCGGAAGGCGTTGGCCATCCAGGCCGAGGGGCGCGGCTACAGCTTCGTCGAGATCATCTCGGCCTGCCCCACGGGCTGGAAGATGGACCCGGTGCACGCGCGCGACTGGCTGATCGAGGAGATGCTGAAGGTGTTCCCGCTCGGCGTCTTCAAGGACGAGAGCGAATCCCGCGACGAGGGGGCCTGGAACCGCCGTTGCGACGCCTTCGAGCCCGCGCGCGTGAACGAGTACCTGGACCGGCTCAAGAGCACGCTGGGCGAGACGCAGCCCGTGGCGCTCGAGCGCGACCTGCACTGCAAGTTCGCCGGCTTCGGCGGCCAGGGCATCCTGACCCTCGGGTTGTTGCTGTCGCAGATCGGCATGCGGGCCGGGCAGCACGTGAGCTGGTTCCCCGCCTACGGGCCGGAGATGCGCGGCGGCACCGCGAACTGCTCCGTCAACCTCTGCGGCGGGCGCATCGGCACGCCGCTGGTCGATGCTCCCAACGTGCTGGTGGTCATGAACCAGCCGTCGCTGGACGCGTTCGCCGGGGAGGTGGTCGACGGCGGCGTGATCATCGTCGACACCACGATCGTCGAGGGACGCCCCGACGCGAAGCGCCTGCGCCCGGTGCTGATCCCGGCCACGGGGATCGCCGACGAGGTCGGCACGGCCAAGATCGCCAACGTGGTGGTGCTCGGCGCGCTGGTTGCGGCCACGGGCTGCTTCCCGCGCGAGTTCTGCGAGGACACGCTGCGCGCCGCCATCAAGAAGCGCAGCCTGGTCGACATGAACATCGACGCGTTCGGCCGCGGCTACGAGTACGTGAAGAACGCCAAGTAGGCCGGCAAGCCGGGGCAGGGGGAAGCCATGATCATCGGGATCCCGCGATCGCGCCTGGCGGACGAGCACCGCGTGGCGCTGCCGCCGCGCGCCGTGGCCGAGCTGGTCGCGCGCGGCCATGCCGTGCACGTGGAGGTGCGCGCCGGCCTCGGCGCCGGCTTCACGGACGAGCAGTACGAGCAGGCCGGCGCGCGCATAGCGCACGGCGCCGACGAGGTCTGGGGCCGGGCCGACCTGGTCGCCAAGGTCGGCAAGCCGGTGCCCGAGGAGTACGGCCTCATCCGCGAGGGCCAGATCATCGCCTCGGTGATGAGCCTGGCGGCGGCCGAGCGCGGCCTGATCGAGCTGCTGCTCGAGCGGCGCTGCCTGGCCATCGACTTCGTGACGATCCAGGACGACGACGGCAACCTGCCGGTGCTGCGGCCGCTGAGCCAGATTGCCGGGCGCATGGTGCCGCAGATCGCCGCGCGGTACCTGCAGACCGACCACGGCGGGCTCGGCATCCTTCTGGGCGGCGCGCCCGCGGTGCCGCCGGCGGAGGTCGTCGTGATCGGCGCCGGGACGGTGGGTCGCAACGCGGTGCGCGCATGCGTGGGCGCCGGCGCGCG
>JAYRFB010000020.1:0-12317 GCA_041908585.1 Candidatus Krumholzibacteriia bacterium | reverse complement strand
CGTCGATCCCTGGGCGTTGCGCGACGAGATGATGGGGCTCGAGGAACGCGGTTACCGGGTGCGGGACCGGCTCTTCGTGGCCGGGGGCGCCGCGCTGCTGATGCCTTACCACATGCGGATGGACGAGCTGCGCGAGGCGAAGCTTGGCCGCCACGGGATCGGCACGACGGGGCGCGGCATCGGGCCCGCCTACCTGGACAAGGTGCAGCGCACGGGGCTGCGCATGAGCGACCTGCTGCTGCCGGCCGAAAGGCTCGAGCGCAAGGTCATCGACAAGGTGCTCTCGGCAAACGAGGTGCTCGGGGCGGTCTACCAGGCCGAGCCGCTGCCGGCGCGGGTGCTCGCGGAGGAGCTGGTCGTGCTCGCCCAGACGCTGGCGCCGCTGGTGGTCGACGCGCACAGAGCACTGGCCGGCGTGCGCGCCGGCCGGGAGTCGGCGCTGTTCGAGGGCGCGCAGGGCACGATGCTGGACATCGACCATGGGACCTACCCGTACGTGACCAGCAGCAACACGACCGTCGGGGGCGCGTTGACCGGCACGGGGCTGCCGCCCTCGGCGCTGGGCAGCGTGCAGGGCATCTTCAAGGCCTACTGCACGCGGGTCGGCAACGGTCCGTTCCCCACCGAGCTGCTTGGCGAGCCCGGGGACCGGCTGCGCGAGGCGGGCGGCGAGTTCGGGGCGACGACCGGACGGGCGCGGCGCTGCGGCTGGTTCGACGCCGTGGCCGCCCGCTACGCCGTCGACATCAACGGGCTGTCGGGAGCCATCATCACCAAGCTGGACGTCCTGGACACCGCGGAGACGGTGCCGGTCGCCACGGCCTACGAACTGGACGGCGTGGCCACGGAGGTCTACCCGACCGCCGCCGAGGCGCTGCCGCGGTGCCGGCCGGTCTACCGTGAACTGCCGGGCTGGCGTGCGCCGATCCACGCGTGCCGCACGCTGGCCGACCTGCCGGCGGCGGCGCGCCGTTACCTGGAGTTCCTCGAGCAGGTGCTGGGCGTGCCGGTGGTGGGCATCAGTGTCGGCAAGGACCGGGCCCAGATCATCTGGACCCCGGATGGCGTAACCGCTTGAACGGCAAGGATCTTTGACAGGTCCCGGCGGGGCGCCCATATTGGCCGGCCGTGTCGCGGGGCCAGTTGGGGCAGGCACGGGCCGCTAGCTCATCAGGTAGAGCACCTCCCTTTTAAGGAGGTTGTACCGGGTTCGAGTCCCGGGCGGCCCACCAAGCGCCGCCGGAGCCAGTCTCCGGCGGCACTTTTTTCGGTGACGGGGCTCAAGTTCCGCTTGGCACCTGCCGATAACCGTCCCATCAGCGGGCGCCCGCCCGGCATGTCGCCGGCGCGCGCGCACCCCGTCAGGCGAGACGAGGACATCATGAGCATGCGCATCACTGGTCCGTCGCCCCTCAATCCCGCCGCCGGCCGCCGGCCGGAGGCCGTCCGGGAACGCCCGGCCGCGCCCGCGACCGCGGGCGCCGCGCCGGCGCCCGCACCGCTGCCCGAGGCCGGCCGCGCCGAACCCGACACGGCAGAACTGGGTGCAGCCCTCGGCCTGCCGGCGGATCCGCCGGCTGGCGAACAGGCGCCGCAGGCCGCGGAGCAGGCGCTCGAGTCGGCGGAGCAGGTGCGACGGAGCGTGGCGGAGCAGCCGGCGCAGGCGGCCCGCGTGCACGGACTCCTGGTGCCCGCCACGGTCCTCAACCTGCTGGCCTAGCGCCCGCCGGCGCCGAAAGCGAAGCGCCGGGCCAGCCGGCCCGGCGCCTGCGCCTGCCCGAAATGGTGCCGGGCTACTTCTTGCCGTACTTCTGCGTCCACAGGCGGTCGAATTCGTCGACCGTGCGCTCGAACATGTCCATGGCCGCCACGATCGGCGCCGGCGTCTCGAGGTCGACGCCCGCATTGCGCAGGATGTCCAGAGGCGGCGCGCTCGAGCCCGCCTTCAGCATGTTGTCGATGTAGCGCTTCGCCGGCTTCTCGCCCTTGGCCGTGATCTCGTCGGCCAGCGCCAGCCCGCTGGTCAGGCCCGTCGCGTAGGTGAACACGTAGAAGTTGTAGTAGAAGTGGGGGATGAACATCCACTCGCACTCGTCGTCCTTGGCGATCTCGTAGCTCGGGCCGTAGTACTCGCGGATCATGTCGGCATAGGTCTTGTTGAGGAACTCCGCGGTCAGCGGATTGCCCTGCTCCGCGTGCTCGTGGAAGCGCAGCTCGAAGTCCGCGAACAACGTCTGGCGGAAGATCGTCTGGCGGATCGATTCCAGGCGCTGGTTCAGCAGCATCAGCTTGAAGTCCACGTCCTTGGCGTTGGCCAGCATGTGGTTGACCAGCAGCGCCTCGTTGCAGGTCGAGGCGACCTCGGCCAGGAACGTGGTGTAGCCGGCGTACACGGGCGGCTGGTTGCGGCTCGAGTAGACCGAATGGAGCGCGTGGCCCATCTCATGGGCCGTGGTGCTGACCGCGTCGAGCGAGTTGTCGAAGTTGTGCAGCACGTACGGGTGGATGTCCTTGGCCAGGACGCCGTTGCTGTAGGCGCCGCTGCGCTTGTCCTCGTTCGGGTAGACGTCAATCCAGCCGTTCTTCGGGTCCATGCCCTCGGCCAGCAGGGCGCCGTACTCCTTGCCCAGGGGCTTGAGGCCCTCGCTGATCAGGGCGCGCGCCTCGTCGTAGGTGTACTCGGGCTCCACGCCCTCGATCATCGCGTTGTAGAGGTTGGGGAAGGTCAGCGGGCCGTCGGTGCCCAGGACCTTCCGCCGCAGGTCCACGTACTTGTGCATCGTGCGCGGCAGGTTCTCGCGCACCGTGGCGATCAGCATGCGGTAGGCGTCGGGGCTGATGTTGTCGGGCGACAGCGCGGCCTCGAGGCAGGTGGGGTAGCTGCGCGCATCCTTCGTCATGATGTGCGACTTCACGGCGCCGTCCAGCAGCACGGCGAACGTGTTCTCGTAGCCGCGCAGCGTGCCGAAGAAGGCGTCACGGGCGCGCTCGCGGACCACCGGGTCCGGGCTCGAGCGGAGCATCGACCAGCCGCTGACGGTGACCGGCAGTTCCTTGCCCGTCGAGTCGGCGATGCCGGGGAACTTCATGTCGACGCCCAGGAGGGACTCGTGGGCATCGCCGGCCGTCGAGCGCATGTTGCCCGTCAGGGCCATCAGGCGCTCTTCCGGGGCGCTCAGCGTGTTGGCCTTCTGGCGCCACAGTTCCTCGAAGTAGTAGTCGTACGTGGCCAGTTCCTTGTCCTCGGCCATGAAGCGGCGGATCACGGCCGGATCGATCTCCAGCAGCTCCGGCTGCATCCAGGCGGTCGCCTCGCCGAAGGTCGGCATCAGGGCGGCCACGCGGCCCTGCATCTGGCGCGACTGGTTGTTGCCCTGGTCGACGTCATAGAGGACCTGCGCGTACACGTACAGCTTGTACAGCCGCTTCATGGTCTCGAACGTCGCGTTCTGCGCGTCCAGCATGGTCGCGGCCGACTCGCCAAGGCGGCCCTTGAAGGCGGTCAGCTTCGGGATGTCGCCGCTGATGGCGGCAAGTTCCGCCTCCCACGCCGCATCGTCGGGGAAGATGTCGGTGGCATCCCAGCGGTAGCCGCCGGGGATCTCCGAGCGGGGTGCGGACGGGTCGGGCTTGTACTGGGCCAGGGCCGCGGGCGCGAGCAGCGCTGCGAGCAGCGCCACCGTGACGGCGATGGCCGGACGACGGCTGAGCGAACGTGACATGGATTGACCTCCAGCAGTCAGCGAGGGGACCAGGTTGGCCGGCCGCTCCGGGGCGGCGGGGTCGGGGGGAAACGGAAGGGCGGCAGGTGCCGCCCTTCCTCGCGAGCGATCAGGGCAGCGGTCGCCCGAGGTGGTCGGCGGCACTTGTCGCGCCGCGCGCCTTGTCGGGGAACGGGACGTCCATCGTCGTCAACACGACATCGTCGGTGTCCTGGTCGTGTTCGAAATGGAGGATCTCCCCCTCGGAATAGCCGACGACCCAGATATCGGACGGATCGGAACCCCAGACCCCGGTCAGGCGGGCGAAACCGTCGAAAAGGACGACCCGCCGGCCGGTGGAGGTCGCGAAGTTGTAGTCGTCCGTCTGGAACACCAGCTGGCCCTCGTCCGTGACCAGGTAGACGTTGTCACCGGCGTCGACCCAGATGTCGTTGATGCCGGCGCCGGGATTGTCCGTGACCGAAGGGAAGAACTTGGACCAGACGTTGCGCCCGTCGTCGTCGCGCGTGAGCTGGAACAGCCAGCCCTCGGACGTGCCGAGGTAGTTGCGGCTCAGCACGGCCGGGTCGGAGGTCGTCGCCAGCACCCACTCGTGCGGCACCGTCTGCTCCCCGCTGAGCGGGCGCAGGATCCACTCGGCCTGCAGCAGCGGGTCGGCGTTCGGCGCCAGCACCATGCCCTTGGTGCCCAGGACGCCGACGCGCGGTCCCGTGTAGGCCGGGTCAAGGTACGCGCCGCCCAGGAAGTAATGGTTGACGGTCACCAGCGAGGCGACGTCGTCGGCCACGACAAGCGTATCGACCGGGACGCCATTCTCGTTCAGCTGGAACATGCGACCGGCCGTCACCGACCAGGTCGTGCCGGACAGGCGGCAGATCGTGCCATCCTGGCCGACCGCATGCACGACGCCATCGAGGGCGCCGATGCCGTAGAGATTCTGGCTCGTGCCACTGGTCATGCCGGACCAGCCACCGCCGGTGTTGCGCCAGATGCGGCCCTTGTGCCCGACGGCGTAGAGCGTGGTCCCGCCGTCCTCCTTCCACATGCGGACGATGGGGTCGCCGACCTGCATGTCGACGGCCGTCCAGGCGGCGCCATCCCAGCGGAACATCGCGCCCTTGTTCCCGCATGCATAGACATTGCCGGCGGATGTGCCGACCACGTCGAACAGCCACGACTGTGAATCGGGCGAGGGAGGCGGGGTGAACGGCGGCTCGCTGTCATCGTCGGAGCAGGCTCCCAACAGCGCCGCGACGGCCAGCAGGCAAAGGGCCAGGATCGCGGCCCGGGCCGACCGGAAAGCGGCGGCCCCGGCGCCCGTGGAGGCGGAACCGAAACTGTTCATTCCTTGGACATCCTCACGTTCGGCTGGTGGGGGGACTGGAACGGCCGGCCGCCACGGTCCCGGCGCCTTCCGGCGCCGCGGATCCGCCATGCCCGCCACGTGGCCGTGGCCGTCGTGCCAACGGATGAATAGTACGTTCCCGGGGCCGGAAAGTCCACACCCAACCCCCCTTGCGGGGCCGGCGGCTTCCCGGGGGCCCTTGCCGTTCGGGGCCCGACCGGCAAGATTGGCGGGGGAGGCGGTCCCGACCGGGCCGCCCCGGCAAGGAGCTTCCGTGGCCGCCAATGTCCCGGGCCGCATCCCGCCCGGCATCGACCTGTTCGCCGAGATCGACCGACTGCGCCGCGACCGGCGCGCGGTCATCCTCGCCCACTACTACCAGGAGCCCGATATCCAGGACGTTGCCGACTTCGTCGGTGACAGCCTGGGCCTGAGCCAGGCCGCCGCCGGCACCGACGCCGAGGTCATCGTGTTCGCCGGCGTCCACTTCATGGCCGAGACGGCCAAGCTCCTGTGCCCGGACAAGACGGTCCTGCTGCCGGACCTCGAGGCCGGCTGCAGCCTGGCCGACGGGTGCCCGCCGGACCGTTTCGCGGCATTCCTGCAGCGGTACCCGGGGCACAAGGTCGTCAGCTACATCAACTGCTCGGCGGCGACGAAGGCGCTCAGCGACGTCATCTGCACGAGCAGCAACGCGCTGCGTATCGTGGCCTCGTTCCCGGCAGGGCAGCCTCTGGTGTTCGCCCCGGACCGCTTCCTGGGCGACTGGGTGGCGCGGCAGCTGGGGCGGCCCCTGGTGCTGTGGGACGGTTCGTGCGAGGTCCACGAGACGTTCAGCGAACGGCGCCTGGTGGAGCTCAAGGCGGCGAACCCGGACGCCGTGGTGGCGGCGCACCCCGAGTGTCCGCCGGCCGTGCTCCAGCATGCCGACTATGTGGGCAGCACGACCGGCATCCTCGACTTCGCCCGCGAGACGCCGGCCCGGCGCGTGATCGTCGTGACGGAACCGGGCATCCTCCATCGCATGCAGCGGGAGAATCCGGGCAAGGAGCTCATCCCGGTGCCCGGCGCTGACGAATCGTGCAGCTGCAACGAGTGCCCCTACATGAAGAAGAACACGCTCGAGAAGCTCTACCTGTGCCTGCGCGACGGCGCGCCGGAGATCAGGCTGGATCCGGCCGTCGCCGAGCGGGCCAGGGCGCCGATCGCCCGCATGCTCGAACTCAGCCGCTGAACCGCCGGCGTGCCAGCCGGCACCGGAGGGTAGGCCATGGCCGTCCGCGCGCCCGTGTACCTGGACAACCATGCCTCGACCGCGCCGGACCCTGCCGTCCTGGACGTCATGCAGCGCGTGGCGCGCGACCATTTCGGCAACCCGGCCGCGAACCACGCCTACGGTTGGGCCGCGGCCAGGCTGATCGAGGAGGCGCGCGAGCAGGTCGCGGCCCTGGTCGGCGCCGAGCCGCGGGAGATCGTGTTCACCAGCGGCGCCACCGAGGCGGCCAACCTCGCCGTCCTTGGCGTGGCCGCAGCCTGGCACGCGCCCGGGCATGTGGTGGCCAGCCCGCTCGAGCACGCCGCGGTCGAGGGACCGCTCGGGCGCCTGGAGGAGCGTGGCTGGCGTGTCACGCGGGTGCCGGTCGGCGCCGCCGGACTGGTCGAGCCGGGCGACTTCCGGGAGGGACTGCGGCCGGACACGCGCCTGGTCTGCTGCATCGCGGCCCAGAACGAGATCGGCACGCTCCAGCCCCTGGGAGAACTCGGGCGGATCTGCCGCGAGCGCGGCATCCCGCTGCTCGCCGACGGCGCGCAGGCGGCGGGCCGGGTGCCGGTGGACGTCGTGCGGGACGGCGTGGCGCTGTTCACGTTCTCGGCCCACAAGCTCCACGGACCGAAGGGCGTCGGGGCGCTGTACGTGAGACGCCGGGACCCGCGCGTGACGCTCGTGCCGCTCGCGCTCGGCGGCGGGCAGGAACGCGGGCTGCGGCCCGGCACGCCCGACGTGGCCGGGATCGCCGGGTTCGGCGAGGCCTGCCGGCTGGCGCGCGCGCGACTGGAGGTCGACGCCGTCCTGCTGCGCGGGCTGGCGGACCGTTTCCTGGGGCGCCTGCGTGAAGGCCTCGACGGGGTGCACCTGAACGGCGATGCCCGGCATCGGCTTCCCGGCAGCCTGAACCTGTCCTTCGCCGGCATTCCGCCGGGGCGGCTCCTGGCGGCCGTGCCGCAGCTGGCGGCATCGACGGGCTCGGCGTGCTCCGCCGCCTCCGGCACGGCTTCGTCGGTGCTGGCGGCGATCGGCGTGCCGGCGGAACTGGCGGCCGCGAGCCTGCGCCTGTGCTTCTCGCGCGGGAACACGGGGGAAGAAGCGGATTTCGCGGCGGACACGCTCATCGCCGCGGTGCGGCGCCTGCGCGGAGCGGCGTCGGCGCCCTGACAAGATGAGGCCGCTGCCGGTGGCGGCAGCGGCCCGATTCCACCCGTCGTTGCGCGTGAGCTCCGGCAGGCTCAGTCGCCGTCGTAGTCCGCGGCCTGCTTGCGCGACAGCGAGATGCGCCGCCGGCTGACATCCACGTCCACGACGCGGACGGTGATCTCCTCGTCCTCGTTGACCACCTCGCGCGGATGGACGATCCGCCGGTTGGCCAGCTCGCTGATGTGGATGAGGCCCTCGATCCCGGGCAACAGCTCCACGAACACGCCGAAGTCGACCAGGCGCGTGACGCGGCCGGTGACATCCGTGTTCGGCTGCAGTGAAGAGGCCGTGCTCGGCCAGGGGTCGCTTGCCAGCGCCTTGATCGACAGGCTGATCCGCTCGTTGCGGCCGCCGCCAAGGTTCTGGATCTCCAGCACCTTGACCTTGACCGGCTGGCCCTCGCGGAGGACGTCGGCCGGGTTGGCCACGCGCTGGTGCGAGATCTGCGAGATGTGCACCAGGCCCTCGACACCGCCGATGTCGATGAACGCCCCGAACGGGACCAGGCGCGTCACCGTGCCGTCGCGGGTGTCGCCGAGCGAGAGCGACTGCCGCGTCCGCGTGGCCTCGGTGTCCCGGTGTTCCTGCAGGTAGGCGCGCCGAGAGACGACCACGTTGCGGCCGTCGTCCGACAGCTCCATGATCTTGAACTTGTACGTCTTGCCCACGAACAGCGACGGGTCATCGGCGCGGCGCAGGTCGATCTGGCTGAACGGGCAGAAGGCCCGCACGCCCGAGAGGCTGATCGAGAAACCGCCCTTGTTCGTCTCGCCCACCTTGCCCTCGACCGGCGTGCCGTGCGCGTACGCTTCGGCAAGGGCGCGCCGGCCCGCTTCGCGCAGGTTGATCGCCAGCGTGAACTTCAGGCCGCCGTCCTTGGCCTTCGCCAGGTGGCCGTCGAGGCTGTCGCCCACCTTGTGCGTGAGCTGACCCTGGTCGTCGCGCAGCTCGTCGATCGCCATCGGGATTTCGCTGCGCCCGCCGCAGTCGACCATCGCCTCGTTCTCGGTGATCTGGACGATGGTGCCGGTCACCTTGTCGCCAGCCTTGGGCTCGGGCGGGGCCACGTTTCCGCTGTCCGCGAGCAGGGCCGCGAATTCGGTCGAGGGCTCGTCGCTGCCGGCGGGGTCGGGGGTCGGGGCCGGGCTGACGGGGACGGGTTCCTGGAAGTCGCTGGGTTCGCTGGTCATGACGGATCCTGTTCGCCGGGTCGTGGTTGGCCGGTGCCGGGCATGGGCACGCCAGCCGCCCCGCCGGCCGCGGGACGGGTGCCCGGGCAGTATAGCACAAAGCGGAACGGCTGCCCACCGGGCCGCGGGAGTCACCCGGGGCCCGGAATCGCCAGCCGGCTCAGCGGATCACGCAGAGGTAGACGCAGAAGAAGTGGACGACGGCCGCGGCCAGGACCAGGACATGCCAGATGGCGTGGTTCCAGGCCAGCTTCCGGGCGGCATAGAAGCCCGCGCCGCCGCTGTAGATCAGGCCGCCGATCAGCAGCAACAGGGGGCCCGGGGCGGGGAGGTGGCGCACCAGAGGGACCGCCACGACGACGGCCAGCCAGCCGAGCGCCAGGTAGAGCACGAGCGACAGGCGGCGCAGCCGCCGGCGGCGAACCAGGACCTCGAACACGATGCCGCCGGCAGCCAGTCCCCAGACGATGCCGAGCAGCGACCAGCCCCACGGTCCGCGCAGCGTGACCAGCGCGAACGGCGTGTAGGTCCCCGCGATCAGGAAGTAGATCGCCGCGTGGTCCAGGGCCTGGAAGACCGCCTTGGCGCGCCCCGGGCGCAGCGCGTGGTAGAGCGAGGACGCGCTGAACAGGAGGATGAGGCTGGTTCCGTAGATCGCGCCGGCCACGATGCGCCACGGATCGTGGGCCTGCGCGCCGCGCCAGACGAGCAGGACGAGCGCCACGATGCCCAGCAGGGCGCCGGCGCCGTGCGTGATCGCGTGGGTGATCTCCTGCCCGAGCGGGTAGTTGTTGCGGCGACCGTCGGGGGCGTGGTAGCTGGCGTTCATGCGTGGTCCCGGGCTGGCGTCCTGTCGGCAGGCGTCCCGAGTCGGGCCGGGCGCCACCGCCAAGCTAGGACCGGGGCCCGGCAGGGTCAAACGCCGTTTCAGTCCTCGCGGGCCAGCACGACCAGCGTGATGTCGTCGCCGGCGGCGGCCAGGCCGCTCGGGGTGCTGGCCGCCCCGAGCAGGCGGTCGGCGGCGGAGGCCGAGCCCGGGCGGCTGATGTGCGTGGCGACGGCAGCCAGGACGGCATCGATGACCGCCTGCGGCCCGCCTGCCGACGCGCCGCGAACCGCCGACTCGAGGCCGGCCTCGGTGAACTCCTCGCCGGCTGGGTCCATGGCCTCGGTGACGCCGTCGGTGTACGCCACCAGCAGGTCGCCGGGACCGAGCGGCACGCGGAACACGGGGTACGTCATCTCCGGGATCATGCCCAGCGGCGTGCCGGCAGGCTTGAGCCATTGCGCTGTGCCGTCGGCGCGCAGCAGCAGGGGCGGGTTGTGGCCGGCACTGGCGTAGCGCAGCCCGGAGCCGTCGGGTTCGAGCGCGGCCAGGAAGATCGTCGCGAACCGCTCGGGATCGGTGCTCTCGAACAGCGCGTCATTGGCGGCTTCCAGCAACTGCCCGGGATCGTCGGTCACGCGCGCGAGCGCGCGGAGGCTGGCCTGCAGGGTCCCGGTCAGCAGGGCCGCCGGCATCCCCTTGCCCGAGACGTCCGCGATGCTCAGCGCGATGGCTCCGCCGTGCAGGCGGAGGCAGTCGTAGGTGTCCCCGCTGACCTGGAGGCACGAGACGTTGGTGGCGGCCAGCCGGAAGCCGCCAAGCTCGGGGAGTTCGCGCGGGAGCAGGCGCCGCTGGATCTCGCGCGCGGCCTCGAGCTGCTGCTCGAGGTCCTCGCGGGCCAGCGTCTCGTCGAGCCCTGCCAGTCCGATCCGTGCAACTTCCTCCTGCGACTTGGCCAGCGTGGCGGCGAACAGGTCGGGCGGCACGTCCAGCCCGATCAGGCGCGAGATCTCCTGGACCTCGCGGTCGACCTTGTCGGCCAGCGCCTGCATCGCCGGCTCGGGAAGCCCCAGGCGGGTGGCCAGCTCCTCGGGAAGCCACGGCTCGTCGCCGTCGCCGTTGTCACCGAAGCCGATCGCGCGGACGGTAAGCACGGCATCGCGCAGCAGGGAGACCATCGCGTCCGTCTCGGCCGACAGCTCGCCTGCAGCGTAGTCCTCCGGCAGGTACTCGACGGCGTCCGCGAAGAGCGTCGGCAGGTGCCACTCGCGCAGCAGGCGCCCGCCGACCTCGCCGTGGTGGAAATCGAAGACCCGCAGCTCCGCCTCCGCCAGCGTCACGCCCTGCAGGCGCGCCATCTCCGCGGCCCGCGCCATCTCGGGGCTGGCGCGCTGCGTCATCGCAGCCAGGCCTATGGCGTGGAGGATGCCCGCCATCCAGGCGTCCTCGTGCGTCTCGGAGCCGCGGAGCCAGGCGAGTCCCTGGGCACAGCTGGCCGTCGCGAGGTTGAACTTCCAGAACTCGCCGGTGTCCAGCCAGTGCCGATCATCGCCGCTCGGGACCATGTCGTGCATGCCCATCAGGAGCGCGACGTTGCGCACGCGGCGCAGCCCCAGCCGCACGAGTGCCGTCCGCAGGTCGCGCGTCTCGCGGCCGTGCGAGACCGCGGCGGCGTTGGCCAGTGCCAGGAAGCGCAGCGACATCGCGTTGTCGCTCATGATCACGCGGGACAGGTCGTTGATGTCGCAATGCGGGTCGGAGGCCAGGCTGACGACCTGGGCGGCGACCGACGGCAGGCTGCCGACGCGGCTGACAAGATCGGCCACGAACGTGCGGGAGGTGGCGGTTTCCATGCGCAGGGGATCGGCAGGCCGCCCGGGTGTTTGAGCGGAATCGCGCAAGGAAAAAGGTGGTTGCGGGCGTCGGGCGGCACGATACTGTCGCGCAGGTCGCCGGTACCGGGACGCGGAAAGGTGGGCGCCAGGCGCCCGAGGTGGGTCGATGCCGGGCACTCCGGGAGCCATCCAGCGGCGGCGGGGCAATGCCACGCGACGCCTGCTCCCGGCGACCCGGACCGGCGCGGTCGCCGCGTTTGCCATGATCGCCGCCGGCGCCCTGGGCGCGCCGTCGGCGGCGGTTGCGGCCGGACCGCTGGAGCCCCCGGAGGCGGCCGCCCGGGCGCTGGCCACGGTGGACAGCCTCATGGCGGCTGGCCAGGCCGGGAACGCCGCCGAGCTGGCTGTCGCCGCGGCCCGGCGCTGGGCCGCGGACCCGCTCTTCGGCTGGCAGCTGGAAGGCCGCGCCGGGGCCGCGCTGGTGGCGGCGGGTCATGCGGAGGCGGCCGTGCCGCTGCTGGAGGCCGCGATCGGTGCCCGGCCGCTCGACGGCGCGCTTCGCCACCAGCTGGGCCTGGCCCTGGCCGCGATCGGTCGGCGCGGGCGCGCCCTGGCCGAGTTCGGCGAAGCGTCCCGGCTCGATCCCGACGCCGTGGCGCCTCGCCTGGAAGCCGGACGCCTGAGGGGCGAACTGGGGGACCTCGCCGGTGCCCAGCGGGAATGGGCTGCAGCCTCGGCACTCTGCGGCGGCTGCCCGGAGCCGGACCGGCTGCTGGCGAGCCTGTTGCTGGCGTCGGGGGGGCCCCCCCCCCCCGCGGCGGCCCCGCCCCGCCCGCCGGGGGGGCCCCCCGCCCCGCCCCGGGTGGGCCACCACAAGGGGGGGGCGGGGCGGGGCGCCCCCCGCCCCCCCCCGGGGGGCCCCGGCG
>JAYRFB010000019.1:0-12229 GCA_041908585.1 Candidatus Krumholzibacteriia bacterium | reverse complement strand
GGCGCCGTACGGCCGGACGTCAGCAGCTCGTTCTCGACGGCGGCGTTGAGCTCGCCGTCCTCGGCGTGCACCAGCAGCAGGCCACCGGCGGCGCCCACGGACCCGGCCAGCCGCGACAGTTCGGCCGGCGACAGCATCAGCCGGCCCTTGTAGGCGAGGAAGCCCTTGAACGTGGGGACGCCGGCCGCCAGCAGCGGCGGCACCTCGGCCAGCCGGTCGGCGGTGGCCTCGACCACTGTCACGTGCAGCCCGTAGTCGCACAGCACGCTGCCATCGGCCTGCGTTCGCCAGCGCGCCACGGCGGCGGCCAGGGATTCGCCGCGCTCGGGATTGGCGAAGTCGATGACCGTGGTCGTGCCGCCGAGCAAGGCCGCCGCCGAGCTCTCGCGCCAGCCCAGGCTGGCCACGCCGCCCGCCAGCGGCATCCCGAAGTGCGTGTGCGCGTCCACGCCGCCGGGCAGCACCCAGCGGCCGGCCGCCTCCACGTCGCCGGGTTCGGGGGGGGCGGCGCGCGGGGACTCGATGGCGACGATCGCCGGGCCCTCGATGACGACGTCGGCGGGCACCGGCCCGTCGGCGGTCAGGATTTTGCCGCCTTGTATTCTCATGGTTTCATGAATACTCTCTCGACGCCTGATCGACCACAGAAATCACCGGCCACCGGGGGCCGTCAATGCCCCGGGAAAGGGGACCTCGATGAAGAAGATCATTGCGCTGGCCCTCGTCGCCGCGCTGCTGGTCGGCGCCGCCGGCTGCGCGAGCATGAGCCGCCAGCAGAAGGGCACGGTCATCGGCGCCGGCTCCGGTGCCGTCGTCGGCGGCATCATCGGCAAGCAGGCGGGCAACACGGCGCTGGGAGCCATCCTGGGCGCGGCCATCGGCGGCGCCGCGGGCGCCTACATCGGCGACTACATGGACGACCAGGCCGAGGAGATCGAGCGCGACCTCGAGGGCGCCACCGTCGAGCGCGTCGGCGAGGGCATCAAGATCACCTTCGACTCGGGCATCCTGTTCGCCGTCGGCAAGAGCGACCTGCAGTCCGCCGCCCGGGCCAACCTCACCGACCTGGCGACCATCCTCAACAAGTACTCCGACACCGAGGTCCTGATCGAGGGCCACACCGATGCGACCGGCAGCGACGAGTCCAACCTGACCCTGTCGCGCAACCGCGCCCAGTCGGTGGCCAACTTCCTCGAGTCTCTGCAGGTGTCGCCCACGCGCTTCACGATCATGGGCTATGGCGAGGCGCAGCCCGTGGCCGACAACGCCACCGACGCCGGTCGCGCCGCCAACCGCCGCGTCGAGCTGGCCATCATGGCCAACGACAAGCTCAAGGGCGTCGCGAAGCAGAAGGCCGGCGAGTAGGCCGGCAGGAGGCGGATGAAGCGCATCCCGAGCAGACTCAGCCGCGGGGACGCGGCGTTCCGCGAGAACGACCGCGTCAACCGCCAGCGCGCCGCCGACCTTGCCGCCCTGCTCTCGCAGGTCGGCGAGGGCGGCGGCGAGCGCGCCCGGCAGCGGCACCTCGAGCAGGGCAAGATGCTGGTCCGCGACCGCATCGAGTCCCTGCTCGATCCCGGCACGCCGTTCCTCGAGCTGTCGCCGCTGGCCGCCCACGGCCTCTACGACGGCGAGGCGCCGGCGGCAGGGCTGGTCACCGGCATCGGTCGCGTGCACGGCCGCCAGGTGATGGTCGTGGCCAACGACGCCACCGTGAAGGGCGGCACCTACTACCCGCTGACGGTGAAGAAGCACCTTCGCGCGCAGGAGATCGCGCGCGAGAACCGCCTGCCGTGCGTGTACCTGGTGGACTCCGGCGGCGCCTTCCTGCCGCTGCAGGCCGAGGTCTTCCCCGACCGCGAGCATTTCGGCCGCATCTTCTACAACCAGGCGCAGATGAGCGCGCTGGGCATCCCGCAGCTCAGCGCGGTGCTGGGTTCGTGCACGGCGGGCGGCGCCTACGTGCCGGCGATGAGCGACGAGGTCGTGATCGTCAGGGAGCAGGGCACCATCTTCCTGGGCGGCCCGCCGCTGGTCAAGGCAGCCACGGGCGAGGAAGTGACGGCCGAGGAACTGGGCGGCGGCGACGTCCACACGCGCATCAGCGGCGTCGCCGACCACCTGGCCAACGACGACGCGCATGCTCTGCAGCTGCTGCGCGACGCGATCGAGAACCTGGGCCCCGTGCAGACCGCGCGCACGCCCTGCACCACGCCGGAGGACCCGCACTACGACCCCGACGAGCTCTACGGAGCGGTCAGCCACGATCCGCGCCTGCCGTTCGACATCCGCGAGGTCATCGCGCGTGTGGTCGACGGCAGCCGCATGCACGAGTTCAAGCCCCGGTACGGGACTTCGCTGGTCTGCGGCTTCGCCCACCTGCACGGCTACACGGTGGGCATCGTCGCCAACAACGGCATCCTCTTCAGCGCCGAGGCGCTGAAGGCCACGCACTTCATCGAGCTGTGCAATGCCCGCAACATCCCGCTGGTGTTCCTGCAGAACATCACCGGCTTCATGATCGGCCGGCAGTACGAGCACGGCGGCATCGCCAAGGACGGCGCCAAGATGGTCAACGCCGTCAGCAACAGCACGGTGCCGAAGTTCACGGTGGTCATCGGCGGCAGCTACGGGGCCGGCAACTACGGCATGTGCGGCCGCGCCTTCCAGCCGCGGCTGCTGTTCATGTGGCCGCAGGCCAAGATCTCGGTGATGGGCGGGGAACAGGCCGCCGGCGTGCTGCTGACCGTCAAGAAGGAGCAGCTCGCCCGTTCCGGCCAGGCGCTCGACGCCGCCGGCGAGAAGGCGATCACCGATCCCATCCTGGCCAAGTACGAGCAGGAGGGCCACGCCTACTACAGCAGCGCCCGCCTGTGGGACGACGGCGTGATCGATCCGCTGTCCACGCGCGACGTGCTGGGCCTGGGCCTGGCGATGTCGCTGAACGCGCCCATCCCGCCGGTCCGCTACGGCATCTTCCGGATGTAGGAGTCGCGATGCCCGTGCGGCAGCAGATCGTCGGCCCGGTCCTGGTCGTCACGCTCGACGAGCCGGCAACGCGGCACGCCCTGTCGGCGGCCGTCGTCGCCTCGCTGCACGACCTGTTCCGCGACCTGGCCGCGCGCGAACCGCTCTCGCCCGAGGAGGCGGCAGCGGCCGGGCCGCCGGTGGGAGCGGGTGGCCGGCGGCCGCGGGCCGTCGTGCTGCGGTCGACCGGGAGCGTATTCTGCGCCGGCGCCCACCTGGGCGAGATGGCCGAGGCCGGGCGCGCCTCGCAGGCGGCGAACCTGGCAGCCGCGACCCGGCTGGGGGAGATGTTCCGCGCAGTGCACGACTGCCCGGCGCCGGTCGTGGCGCGCGTGCAGGGTGGCGCATTCGGTGGCGGCGCGGGCCTGGCCGCGGCCTGCGACCTGGTGGTGGCCGGGCCGGCGGCCCGGTTCGCCTTCTCGGAGACGCGCCTGGGACTGGTGCCCGGCGTGATCAGCCCGCGGGTGGTGGAGCGCACCGGCCCCGCGCGCGCGCGCGACCTGTTCCTGCCCGCGCGCGCGGTGGATGCGCCCGAGGCGCTCCGCCTGGGGCTGGCCGACCGACTGGCGGCCACCGGAGGCCTGGACGCCGCGGTGGAGGCGGTCGTCGACGACCTGCTGAAGGCCGGGCCGGCCGCGCTCGGCGCGGGCAAGCGCCTGCTGGCGGACGTGGCCGAGCTTGGCTACGAGGTCAGCGAGGAGACCTGCGCGCAGGCGATCGCCGCCGCGCGCGCCACCGCCGAGGCCCAGGCGGCGCTGGCGGCCTTCGCGGCGAGGCAGGCGGCGCCGTGGACGCCGGCGGCCGGCTGGTCGCTGCCGCCCTGCGAAGGGGAGGCGCGCGCGTGACCGTGGCCCGTCGCGAGATCCGCACCGTGCTGGTCGCCAACCGCGGCGAGATCGCCGTTCGGGTCATCCGCGCCTGCCGCGAGCTGGGCCTCGGTGCGGTTGCCGTCTGCAGCGAGGCCGACCGCAAGGCGGCGCACGCCGAGCTGGCGGACCGAGCCGTGGTCATCGGCCCGCCCGAGCCCGCCGCCTCGTACCTGCGCGGCGACCTGATCCTGGAGGCGGCGCTGCAGGCCGGCGCCGACGCCATCCATCCCGGCTACGGCTTCCTGGCCGAGAATGCCGGGTTCGCCGAGGCCTGTGCGGCGGCCGGCATCACCTTCATCGGCCCGTCGCCGGCGGTGATCCGCGCGATGGGAGAGAAGACCGCCGCGCGCGCGCTGATGGAGGCCGCCGGCGTGCCGGTGGTGCCGGGGTCGCGGCTGCCCGAGCCGGGCGCCGACGGCGTCGTTGCGGCCGATGCGGTGCTCGCGGTCTGCGACCGCGTCGGCTATCCGCTGCTGGTCAAGGCCGCCTTCGGCGGCGGCGGCAAGGGCATGCGCCTGGTGCAGGAGCGGGGCCAGGTCGTCGCCGCCTGCGAGGCCGCCGCGCGCGAGGCCCGCGGCGCCTTCGGGGACGGCACCGTCTACGTCGAGCGCTACCTCGCGCGCCCGCGCCACGTCGAGTTCCAGGTCTTCGGCGACGGCCACGGCAACGTCGTCCACCTGTTCGAGCGCGAGTGCTCCATCCAGCGCCGCCACCAGAAGATCATCGAGGAGTCCCCGTCGCCGGCGCTGGACGACGGCCTGCGCGCACGCATGGGGGCGGCTGCCGTGGCGGCAGCCCGCGCCGTGGGCTACGAGGGGGCGGGGACCGTCGAGTTCCTGCTCGACGAGGCGGGCAGCTTCTACTTCCTGGAGATGAACACGCGCCTGCAGGTGGAGCACCCGGTGACCGAGCTGGTGACCGGCCAGGACCTGGTGCGGGCCCAGATCCTGGTCGCGGGAGGGGCGACGCTGCCCTGGCGGCAGGAGGACCTGTCGGTGCGCGGCCATGCGATCGAGTGCCGCGTCTACGCCGAAGACCCCGAGAACGGCTTCCTGCCGTCGCTCGGCCGCTTGCTGCTGCTGCGCGAGCCTTCAGGCCCGGGCGTGCGCGTCGACAGCGGCGTCAGGCAGGGCGACGAGGTCACGCTGCACTACGACCCGATGATCGCGAAGCTGAGCGTGCATGCGCACGACCGCCCGGCCGCCATCGCGCGCATGCAGGCGGCGCGGCGCGGCTACCCGATCCTGGGCGTGGCCACCAACCACGAGTACCTGCTGGCGGTGCTGGCCACTTCCGCGTTCGGCGAGGGCCGGCTGCAAACCGGCTTCCTCGACGAGCACCTTTCCGGCTGGCGGGGCGATCGCGCCGCAACCGCCGCGACGGCGCTGCTGGCCGCCGCCGCCGCCGAGCCCGGGCGGGCTGCGCGCGCGGGCGGCGGCGTGCGGGGGGGCGACGCCCCTGCCGCGGCGACGCCGTGGGATCGCCTGGGCCGCTTCCGGCACCCGGGCCTGGGCTGAACGTGATGGCCGGGCGGAGGATCGCATGCACCTGAAGTTCCGCGACGGTGCGGTCGAGCACGAGCTGGATGCGCGTCGCCACGAGGATCACTGGCTGGTCACGCCCGCGGCCCTGGCGCAGGCCTTCGTCGTGCGCGAGGCGGCCGACGGCGCCTGGCTGGTCACGCTGCCCGACGGCTCGTGCCGGCGGGCCTGGGTGGCTGCCAGCGGTGATGACCGCCTTGTCTTCTGCGATGGCGTGACGCACCGGCTGCGGCGCCCCGATCCGGTGCATGCCGAGGCGCCGGGCGGCACGCAGGCCGACGGGCCGGACCTGCTGGCGCGCATGCCCGGCAAGATCGTGAGGCTGCTCGTGGCGCCCGGCCAGGTTGTTGTCGCCGGCCAGCCCCTGGTGATCATGGAATCGATGAAGATGGAGACCGAGCTGGCCGCGCCGCAGGCCGGAACGGTCGAGCGCGTCCCGGTGGCCGAGGGCCAGGTCGTCGCGCAGGGTGATCTCCTGGTCGCGGTCACCGCCGCGGCAACGGACTGAACCCGGCGCCCGCCACGCGGAACCCGGCCCGGAGGACCCCATGGACCGCAGCCTGCGCGAGATCATCCAGTCGACCGGTGAGCTGCCGGCGCTGCCGGCCACCACCGGGCGCCTGCTGCGGCTGATGGACGACGAGTTCGCCGGCGCGCGCGAGATCCTGGAGGTCATCGGCCAGGATCCCGCGCTGACGGCCAACCTCCTGAAGCTCTGCAACAGCGCCTACTACGGACTGCGTCGCGAGGTGGGCGCCGTGGGCGAGGCGCTGGCCTACCTCGGCAGCCGCACCGTCGTGCAGCTGGCCTTTGCGACGAGCCTCGGCGACGTCCTGCGCGGCCCGCTCGCCGGCTACCGCCTCGAGCGCGGCGCGCTTTGGCGGCATTCCCTGGCGGTGGCGGTCGGGGCCGCGCACCTGGCCGGGGCCGGCGACCGCGTCAGCCGCGAGCGCGCCTTCACGGCCGGCCTCGTGCATGACATCGGCAAGCTGGTGCTGAACGGCCCCCTGAAGGCCCGGCTCCAGCAGCTGCCGCAGACCGGGAGCTACGACGCGCTGCGCCAGGGCGAGCGCGAGCTCCTGGGCTTCGACCACACCGAGGCGGGCCAGGCCCTGGCCGAAGCCTGGAACTTCCCCTCGTCGCTGGCCGTGGTCATCGGCCGGCACCACGACCTGCAGGTCGACGCCGAGCCGGGCGACCAGCAGAACGGCGACCGGAACCCGACCGACCAGTGCGAAGCCGACCCCGACACGACCGGGCTCGTGCGGTTCGTGGCGGCCGCGAACCTGGCGGCCAGCCGCGCCGGCCACGGCGCCGGTTCGGCCTGCGATGATGACACCTGGCAGGCCGCGCTGGCGGCGCTGGGCATCGACCCGGCCGAGGCAGAGGCGATGGTCGCGCGGATCCCGGTCGATGTGGGCGCCCTCGCGGGGGCCACGGAGGGCCGCCCGTGAAGGTCCTGTTCGTCTGCACTGCCAACAGCTGCCGCAGCCAGATGGCCGAGGCCTGGGCCCGCCACCTGTTCCCCTCCGGCTGGACCGCTGCCAGTGCCGGGCTGGTGACCCACCCGATCCACGAGCGGACGCGCGCGATCATGGCCGAGGCCGGGGTCCCGATGGACGGCCAGTATCCGAAGACCATCGACGTGCACGATCTCGACACCTTCGACCTGGTGGTCACCCTCAGCCGGGAGGCCGGGAGCTTCCTGCCTGCCCTGGCCGACCCGACCCGCCATCGCGCCTGCCCGATGACCGATCCGACGGGGGCCCGCGGCACGCCCGCCGAGATCCGCGCCGCCTATCGCGCCGGGCGCGATCATCTCCGGGCGTTGATCACCGGGCTGGTCACGGAATTCGCGCGGGACTAGGCGATCCATGAAAAATTGGGCCTCATAACTAATTTTTTATCAACAAGTTGCGGAGACTTAATGATTTCCGCAAATCTAGACTACGAAAGTAGTGATCTTCCCGCAGGGTTGGCCCGCGAGCCCCGGGCTCCCGGGCCGAAAAAATCTGCCGCGCCCCGGATCGGTTCAAAACGGCGCTGCGCCTGCCCTTTCAGGCCGTTGCCGGCCCGGGAGTGGGGCCGGTCCGGCGCGTGTGAAGATTTTGTTTTGAATCCCTGCGTGGATCTTTTCTATTGTGCCCCCCACGCCACTAAGTGGTGTGGTTGCCGTAACTGACGGCCCCCACATGTTGGGGATAAGCCTGCGGATAGAACATCAAGCGCGAACTGATTTTTCCTCAGGAACGGGACACGTCCGGGGCATTCCGCCGGGCGGGGGCGATGGCGGAGCCGTCGCCGGGGTGACGAGGACGATCGGCCCGCGATGTTCAGATGGACCTGGACACAAGGAGCGGAGGGACATGACGGACAGGAGCAACCCTGACGGTTTGAGGATGGAAGCGCCCATCGATGGTTCGCTGTTCGGCGCGCGTGCCACGGAACGACCCCTGAACGGCCCGACGACGTCCCCCTCCGGCTCCGCGGTGGAACCGGAAGGGGTCGCCGCCCGGCGGCGTGCGCGCGGCATCGGCTTTTCCCGGTTCTACACCCGCGAGGGGGTGCACCCGTTCGACGCCATCGAGTGGACGCTGCGCTCGGCGACGATCGCCAACGACAAGGGTGAGCTCCTGTTCCGGCAGGACAACTGCGAGATCCCGGCCGAGTGGTCGCAGATGGCCGCGAACGTCGTCGTCTCGAAGTACTTCCGCGGCGGCCTGGGCACGCCCGAGCGCGAGCACTCGGTGCGCCAGCTGGTCGGCCGCGTGGCCGACACCATCACCGACTGGGGCGTGGGCGACGGGACCTTCACCTCGGACCAGGATGCGGAGATCTTCCGCGCCGAGCTGACGCACATGCTGGTGGGCCAGCTGGTGTCGTTCAACTCGCCAGTCTGGTTCAACGTCGGCGTCGAGAAGGCGCCGCAGTGCTCGGCCTGCTTCATCAACTCGGTGCAGGATTCGATGGCCAGCATCCTCGACCTGGCCAAGACCGAGGGCCTGCTGTTCAAGTACGGCTCGGGCACCGGCAGCAACCTGTCGGCGCTGCGCTCCAGCCGCGAGAAGCTGTCGACCGGCGGCCAGGCCAGCGGGCCGGTGTCGTTCATGCGCGGCTTCGACGCGTTTGCCGGCGTGATCAAGAGCGGCGGCAAGACGCGGCGCGCCGCCAAGATGGTCATCCTGAACGCGGAGCACCCCGACATCGAGGAGTTCATCGACTGCAAGGTGAACGAGGAGCGGAAGGCCTGGGCGCTGATCGACCAGGGCTACGACGGCTCGTTCGGCGGCGAGGCCTACAACTCGGTCTTCTTCCAGAACAGCAACAACTCGGTGCGCGTGAGCAACGAGTTCATGCGCGCGGTCGAGGAGGACGCCGACTGGACGCTGCGCGCGGTCACCGACGGGCGGCCCATGGGCATCGTCAAGGCGCGCCACCTGATGCGCAAGATCGCCGAGGGCACGCACCTGTGCGGCGACCCCGGCATGCAGTTCGACACGACCATCAACGACTGGCACACCTGCAAGACGACCGACCGCATCAAGGCGTCGAATCCCTGCAGCGAGTACATGTTCCTGGACGACTCGGCCTGCAACCTGGCGTCGCTGAACCTGATGAAGTTCCGCCTGGACGACGGCGAGTTCGACGTCGTGTCGTTCCGCCACGCCGTGCGCGTGATGATCACCGCCATGGAGATCATCGTCGGCAACAGCAGCTACCCGCGCCAGGCGATCGCCGAGAACAGCCACCGCTTCCGCCCGCTCGGGCTGGGCTACGCGAACCTCGGCGCCCTGCTGATGAACCGCGGCCTGCCGTACGACAGCGATGCCGGCCGCGACTACGCCGCGGCGATCACCGCGCTGATGTGCGGCCAGGCCTACCTGACCTCGGCCGAGCTGGCGCGCGAGATGGGCCCGTTCGAGGGCTACGCCGAGAACCGCGAGCCGATGCTCGAGGTCATCCGCAAGCACCGCGCCGCGGTCAACGGCATCAACGCCAACCGCGTGCCCGAGGGCCTGCTGGAGGAAGCCGAAACGGTGTGGCGCGACGCCTACGCGCTGGGCCACGACTACGGCTACCGCAACAGCCAGGTCACGGTGCTGGCGCCGACCGGCACCATCGGCTTCATGATGGACTGCGACACGACCGGGGTCGAGCCGGACATCGCGCTGGTGAAGTACAAGAAGCTGGTCGACGGCGGCCTGATGAAGATCATCAACAACTCGGTGCCCGATGCGCTCGAGCGCCTCGGCTACGACGAGGAGCAGGTCGAGGCCATCACCGAGTACATCGCCGAGCACGAGACCATCGAGGGCGCGCCGGACCTCAAGGAAGAGCACCTGCCGGTCTTCGACTGCGCCTTCCGGCCGGCGAACGGGCAGCGTTCGATCCACTACATGGGGCACCTGCGCATGATGGCGGCCGTGCAGCCGTTCCTGTCGGGCGCCATCAGCAAGACGGTGAACCTGCCGACCGAGGCGACCGTCGACGAGATCATGACCACGTACCAGGAGGCCTGGAAGATGGGCCTCAAGGCGGTCGCGATCTACCGCGACGGCAGCAAGCGGCTGCAGCCGCTCAACACCGGGAAGAAGAAGGACGAGGCCGCGGCCGCCCCCGAGCAGCCCCTGGCCCCGCCCAAGCCCCAGCGCGTGCGCCTGCCGGACGAGCGCCGGGCCATCACGCACAAGTTCGCGATCGGCGGGCACGAGGGCTACATCACCGTCGGCCTGTACCCGAACGGCAAGCCGGGCGAGATGTTCATCAGCATGGCCAAGGAAGGCTCCGTCGTCAGCGGCCTGATGGACAGCTTCGCCACCAGCGTGTCGATCATGCTGCAGTACGGCGTGCCGCTGAAGGTGCTCATCAACAAGTTCAGCCACGCGCGCTTCGAGCCGAGCGGCTTCACCAGCAACCCGGAGATCCCCATCGCGAAGTCGGTGATGGACTACATCTTCCGCTGGATGGACCTGAAGTTCGGCGAGCACGCCGGCGATGATGACGGCACCGAGGCCGCGCTGCCCGTGGAGGCGCGCGCGGTCGAGCAGGCGCAGAAGGCGATGGCGGCCTCGGCCGGCGGCCCTTCTCGCATCACGATGCAGCAGCCCCGCGCGGCGGTGCAGGTCCAGACCGACAGCCCGCCGTGCCCGAACTGCGACTCGCTGACGGTGCGCAGCGGCTCCTGCTACAAGTGCCTCAACTGCGGGACCACCACGGGCTGCTCCTAGCAGCCGGCGATCACGGAGGCGCCCCAGGGCTGCCGACGTGAAGACGGAGCGACCCGCGGCCAGGATGGCTGCCGGAACCCGGCGGGGAAGGATCCCCGTCGGGTTCCTGGCTTTCGGACGGAGCGCAGACGCGTGCGGATCCGCTGGCGCGTGCTATGCTGCCGGGCCGGATCGCCGCCGCCTCCGTCGCCCCGCGGCCAGCCGTCCGGCATGAAGGCGATTCCGGGGGAGCTCCGATGTCCAGGCCGTTGCACCCGTCCCTGTTGATGTCCGTGCTGCTGCCGGCGGCGTTCCTGCTGGCAGCCGCCGGCGCGCGTGCGACGGTCACCGCCTGGGGCTCGTCGGCCGTCGCCGGCCCCGACCAACTGTCGGGGCTGGTCGCGATCGCGACCGGTGGTTACCACACGCTCGGCCTGCGCGCTGACGGTACATTAGTGGCCACCGGCTACAACTGGTACGGCCAGGCCGCGCCGCCGCCGGGCCTGGCGCCGCTGCAGGCGATCTCGGCGGGCTACCTGCACAGCCTGGCGCTGGATGCCGGCGGTCGCGTGCTGGCCTGGGGCCTGGACAGCCACGGCCAGGCGCAGGCGCCTCCGGGCGCCGGCCCGTACGCCGCCATCGCCGCCGGCGGGTACCACGACCTGGCGTTGACGCGCGCCGGTGCGGTCATGGCGTGGGGACGCGACGACTTCGGCCAGGCGGCGTCCGCGGCGCCGGCCGGCGTCGGCTTCACCGCCGTGGCCGCCGGCGGCTTCCACAGCCTGGCGCTGCGCGACGACGGCGTCATCGTCGCCTGGGGCCGCAACGACGACGGCCAGTGCGACGTGCCGCCGCCGAACGCCGGCTTCGTCGCCATCGCCGCCGGCTGGCGGCACAGCCTGGCGCTGCGCGCCGACGGATCGGTGGCCGCCTGGGGGCACGGCGAGTACGGGCAGCGCGTCGTGCCGTCGCCGAACACGGGCTTCACGCGCATCGCCGCCGGGCTGGACCACTGCCTGGCGCTGCGGGCCGACGGGACGCTGGCGGCATGGGGGCGCAACGACCACGACCAGGCGCCGGCGGTCGCGCCGTCGGAGGTGTTCGTGCAGGTCGCCGGCGGTTTCGGCCACACGGTGGGCCTGCGGGGGGACGGCAGCCTGGCGGCCTGGGGACTGAATGATGACGCGCAGTGCGGCCTGCCGGTCGCCAACACCGGGTTCGTGGGCGTGGCCGCCGGCTTCGCGCACAGCCTGGCGCTCCGCGAAGACGGCGTCGTGCTGGCGTGGGGAGACAACGCGCAGGGCCAGCGCGACGTGCCGGCGCCCAACTCCGGCTTCCGCCAGGTCGCGGCCGGACAGGCGCACAGCCTGGGCCTGCGCGCCGACGGCACCGTGGCGGCATGGGGCAGCCCGGATGACGGGCGCTGCACCGTGCCGTCGCTGCCGCTGCGCTACCTCGCCGTGTCGGCCGGCGGCTCGCACAGCCTGGGCCTGGCCCAGGGCGGCCTCGTCCTCGGCGGGGGCGCGAACGCGGCCGGGCCGCGGGCGGGGCCGGCCCCGCATGCGGGGGTCCCGCCGGGTTCCGC
>JAYRFB010000018.1:0-1726 GCA_041908585.1 Candidatus Krumholzibacteriia bacterium | reverse complement strand
TAGCGTGCCTTGCAGATGTCCTTTGCCGCCTTCTGTGCGTCGGCGAGGAACTTGCGCGGGTCGAATTCGGAGGGCTTCTCGGCCATGTGGCGGCGCATCGCACCGGTCATCGCCAGGCGGATGTCGGTGTCGATGTTCACCTTGCGCACGCCGTGCCTGATGCCCTCGACGATTTCCTCGACCGGCACGCCGTAGGTCTCCTTCATCTGGCCGCCGTGCTTGCGGATCACCTCGAGCCACTCCTGCGGCACGCTCGACGAGCCGTGCATGACCAGGTGAGTGTTCGGGATCCGCGCGTGGATCTCCTTGATGCGTTGGATCGCCAGGATGTCGCCAGTGGGCTTGCGGGTGAACTTGTAGGCGCCGTGCGAGGTCCCGATCGCAATCGCGAGCGCATCGCACTGCGTCTTCGCGACGAAGTCGGCGGCCTGGTCCGGGTCGGTCAGCAGCTGCTCGCGGGTCATCGTGCCCTCGGCGCCGTGGCCGTCCTCCTTGTCGCCCTTCATCGTCTCGAGCGAGCCGAGCACGCCGAGCTCCGCCTCGACGGTGACGCCGATCGCGTGGGCGAAGTCGACCACCTTGCGCGAGGTCTCGACGTTGTACTCGTAGGAGGCGACGGACTTGCCGTCCTCCATCAGCGAGCCGTCCATCATCACGCTCGAGAAGCCGGAGCGTATCGCGCCCATGCACACCGCCGGCGACTGGCCGTGGTCCTGGTGCATCACGACAGGGATGTGGGGGTAGGACTCGATCGCCGCCTGGATCAGGTGGCGCAGGAAGGCTTCGCCTGCGTACTTTCGTGCACCGGCCGAGCCCTGCATGATCACCGGGCTGCCCGTCTCGTCGGCGGCCTCCATGATCGCTCGGACCTGCTCGAGGTTGTTGACGTTGAAGGCCGGCAGGCCGTAACCGTTTTCCGCTGCATGGTCGAGCAGCTGGCGCATCGAGACCAGGGGCATGGGCGACTCCTCGGATTGGACTCGGCCACTGTAGCCGGTCGGCCGGCCGGCCGCATCCGTGGCAACCGGGCCCCGTGGCCCCCGCGACCCTGCGGGGCGCAGATTCCTGTTCCTGCGGCCCGCCCGATGTGGTCAGATGGGGAGCGGCGGCCACCGGCCGTTACGGCAGGACCCTGCGCGCGAGCCGCCGCACGAGGCACGCATTGCAATCAAGGGAGGAACCGAAAATGACCATCATCAATCGCAAGATCGGCCTCGCGGCCACCGTGGCAGCATTGGCTGCCAGTGTCGCGTGGGCCCAGGAGCCGGAGCAGAACATCGACCCGGATCGGCACGGCAACCTGGCGGCCGCGCAGAACCTGGTGGTCGAAGCCTTCGACCGCATTACCGAGGCCCAGCAGGACAACCGCTACAACCTGGGCGGCCATGCAGCACGCGCCAAGGACCTGCTGCGCCAGGCCAACGACGAACTGAGGCTGGCCGCCGACGCGGCGAACGACCGCGAGGACCGGTAGGTAGTTGCGGCCCCTCGGGCAGCGTGCGGCCGCGTGGGCCGTATAGCTGCCTGGGGGATGCTGGCGGAGAGGGTGGGATTCGAACCCACGTACACCCGTTGAGATGTAACTGGAATTCCAGTCCAGCGCCTTCGACCGCTCGGCCACCTCTCCGCTGGGAGGGGCCGAAGGCTACACGTTTGACGTGGACGGCGAAAGTCCCGCCATCCCTGGGCCGCGCGGGTCAGCGCAGCCGGATGCCGGCGGCCAGCG
>JAYRFB010000017.1:0-5199 GCA_041908585.1 Candidatus Krumholzibacteriia bacterium | reverse complement strand
GGGCCTGGACCGCAAGGTGGTCACCGCCTGGAACGGGCTGGCCATCTCCGCGCTTGCGCGTGGGGGCATCGCCTGCGGCGAGCCCGCGTTCGTCGCGGCGGCGGCGGCGGCGGCCGACCACGTGCTGGCGCTCCACCGCCGCCCCGACGGCCGCCTTTGGCGCAGCTCCAGCGATGGGCGTCCCGCCGGCGAGGGCATCCTCGACGACTATGCGTGCCTCGCCGACGGGCTGGTCGAGCTGTTCCTGGCCACCGGCCAGGCCCACCGGCTGGCCGCCGCACGCGACCTGGTCGGGATCGCCCTGGCCCGCTTCGGGCACCCGGACGGCGGCTGGCACCTGGTTCCCGACGATGCCGACGCGCCGCTGGGACGCCCCGTCGAGCTGTTCGACAACGTGGAGCCGTCGGGCAATGCCATGCTGCTGCGCGCGCTGGTGCGACTGTCCGCGCTGACCGGCGAGACGGCCTTCGCGCGCGAGGCCGAGCGCG
Organism: Candidatus Krumholzibacteriia bacterium; assembly: GCA_041908585.1. Lineage (GTDB taxonomy): Bacteria > Krumholzibacteriota > Krumholzibacteriia > LZORAL124-64-63 > LZORAL124-64-63 > CAINDZ01. The sequence goes on along the minus strand of JAYRFB010000017.1, from coordinate 4,711 downwards.
CGCTGGCCGCGCGCGGCGGCCTGCTCGAGCGCGCGGGACTGGACGTGGCCGGGTGGCTGGACGCCGCGCAGATGGTGCTGGACCCGCCGGCGGTGGTGGTCGTGGCCGGCGCCCCCGGCGACGCGCGCGCCGGCGAGCTGCTGGCGGCCGCGCGCACGGGCGGGACCGGCACGACGATGGTGGCCGCGGTGGCGCCCGACGGGGCGGACGCTGCGCTCACCGCCGTGGCCCCGGCACTGGCCGGCAAGACGGCCGCGCCCGACGGTCCGCGTGCCTACGTGTGCCGGGGTGCAACCTGCGCGGCGCCGGTGGCCACTGCGGCGGCGCTGCAGTCCCTGCTGGGCCGCTGACCGGGCTTGCCGGGCGCGCGTCGACGACCCTATCCTACGCGACGGAGGTCGCCGCACGGAGCGGCGCCGTGGCGGGAGGCGGGTTCCGGTGACGGACGGACGGCGCAACGAGCTTGACGTGACGGGGCCCGCCACGCCCCTCGGCGCCCTCTACGACGCGGTCTGGGACTGGAACCTGGAGACCGACGAGGTCTACTACTCGCCGGCCTGGAAGCGGATGCTCGGCTACGCCGACGGCGAGCTGGCGCCGCACCTGGACACCTGGAGCGGCCTCTGCCACCCCGACGACCGCGAACGCGCGCTGGAGACCATCCGCGAGTACCTCGCGCGGGACGCTGAGCACCTCGAGCTGGAATTCCGGCTCCGCCATGCCGATGGACAGTGGCGGCAGATCCTCTCCCGCGCCACCCTCGTCCGCGATCCCGCCGGGCGCCCCCGGGTGCCGCGCCACCTGATCGGCACGCATGTCGACCTCTCGGCGCACGCCGCCAACGAGCAACGCCTGGCGCGCTCCCTGTCGCTGCTGCGCGCGACGCTGGACGCCAGCGCGGACGGCATCCTCGTGGCCGACGGGCACGGCCGCATCGAGACCTTCAACCGGCGCTTCGCCGAGCTGTGGCGGTTGCCGGACACGATCCTGGAATCCGGCGATGACGAGGCGGCGCTGGGCTACGTGCTCGGGCAGCTGGAGGACCCGGAGGGCTTCCTGGCGAAGGTCCGGGACCTCTACGCCGACCCGGATGCCGAGAGCTTCGACGTGCTCCGCTTCCGGGACGGGCGCGTCTTCGAGCGCTACTCGCGACCGCAGATGCTGGGCAGGCAGGCGGTCGGCCGCGTCTGGAGCTTCCGCGACGTCACCGACCGCGAGCGCGCGATCGTCGCCCTGGCCGACCAGGCGGAGCGAAGCCGGGCGCTGTTCGAGCAGTCGCGCGACGGCATCGTCGTCATCGACATGGATGGCCGCGCCGTCGAGTGCAACGAACGCTTCGCCGAGATGCTCGGACGCACGCCGGCCGAGGTGGCGGCGATGCATGTGTGGGACTGGGACGCCTCGATGGCGCCGGAGCTGATCCGCGAGCGCTTCCTGGGCCGCCCCCTGCCGCCGCACCAGTTCTCGACGCGTCATCGCCGGCGCGACGGCAGCCTGTATGACGCCGAGATCACCTCGGGAAATCTCAGCTGGAACGGGCGGTCGTACTACCTGTGCACGGTCCGCGACGTCTCCTCGCGCCTGCGCGCCGAGGAGGAACGGCAACAGCTCCAGGAGGAGCTCCTGCAGGCGCAGAAGATGGACGCCATCGGCCAGTTGACCGGCGGCATCGCGCACGAGTTCAACAACATGCTGGGCGTGGTGCTGGGCTACGCGACGCTGGCGCAGGACGTCGCCGCTGCCGGCGGCGACCCGGCGCTGGCCGAGTACCTGGCCGCGATCCGGCGCGCCGGCGAGGGCGCGCGCGACCTCGTCGCCAAGCTGCTGGCGTTCGGCCGGCGGCGGCCCGTGGTGCGGCGCGAGCCGCACGACCCGGCGACGCTGGTCACCGCCGCCCTGCGCCTGCTGCGCCCGGCGCTGCCGACCAGCCTGCGCATCGAGCCCAACCTGCCGGAGGGACTGCCGGCCGTCGCCGTCGATCCCATGGAGTTCCAGCAGGTGATCACCAACCTGCTGCTGAACGCCTCGCAGGCCACCGCGCAGGCGGGGACCGTGCGCGTGAGCCTGGCGCGCTGGCACGAGGTCGCGCCCTGCGCCGGCTGCCGCCTGCCGGTCTCGGGCCCCCACGTGGCCCTGACGGTGGCCGACGACGGCGACGGCATCGCGCCCGAGGCGCTCGACCGGATCTTCGAGCCCTTCTTCACGACCAGGGAGCCGGGCCGCGGCAGCGGGCTTGGGCTGCCGGTGGTCCATGGCATCGTGCACGCGCTGGGGGGCCATGTGCTGGTCGCGCCGGGACCCGGCACGGGCGCCTCGTTCACCCTGCTGCTGCCGCCGAGCGCGATCGTCCCCGCGGCCCCGGCGACGGAAGCCGAATCGCCCCGCCCCGGAACGGGCCGGCCGCGGCGCATCCTCGTGGTCGACGACCGGCCGGAGCTGGCCGAGCTGCTCGGGCGGATGCTGGCCGCGCGCGGGCACCAGGCGACGATTCACGACAGCCCCGTGGCGGCGCTGGCCGCCTTCCGCGCCGACCCGGCGGCGTTCGACGCCGTCATCGCCGACCAGACGATGCCCGACATGTCGGGACGCGACCTGCTGCTGGCGATGGGGAGCCTTCGGCCGGACCTGGCGCGGGTGCTCTGGACGGGCTACAGCGAGTCGATGGACGACGCGAAGGCCGCCGAGCTGGGGTTCGCGGGGTTCATGCGCAAGCCGGTGACCATCGAGGAGCTGGACGCGCTGCTGGCGCGCCTGTTCTGACCGGCCTACTCCTCCTCGACCTCGTCCACCTCGACCAGGCAGCGCAACCCGTGACCGGGCCGCACGGCCTCCAGCAGCTCGCCGACGCGCGCGCCCATGGCGACGGCGAACCGGCGCTCCAGCTCGTCGTCGTCGAACACCCGCCAGCAGAGGTCGCCCACGCCCTCGGTCCCGCAATAGGCGTGCAGCTCCAGGTACAGCGACGAGCCCATGTCCGGGTCGGTGTACGAGTCGACCATGATCTCGATGGCGATGGCGTCGTCGGGCAGCTTGCCGCCGGCGCGCTGGCGGACCTCATCCTCCCAGAAGCGCGTGATCGCGTCGGTCAGCGCCAGGCGGAAGCCCCCGTCGGCGGTGGCCGGCCAGACCTCGGCCAGGTGCCGGGGATCGTCGTGCATCAGGTCGATGGCGATGTCCGCCCGCAGGCTGAACGGGCAGTTGTCGCGCAGGTCCTCGAAATCGCGGTACATGTCGCCCGTCCCCTGCCGGTGGTGGAAGTGCCGATCCCCCCGCATGCTACCTTCCGCAGGCCCCCGGGGCAAGCCGGCGCGCACGGGGGCTGGCCAAGGTCCTCCTTCCAAGGTAGAATCAGTGGTGAATCCCAGCCGCGCGCCCACCCCGTGCCCGTGGAGGCAGCCATGCATACCGTCCGGGAACTGCTCGCCGAGAAGACCCAGCGGAGCCTCGTGTACGTCGGTCCCGACGACACCGTCTTCGAGGCCGTCACGAGGATGGTGCGCGCCAACGTCGGCGCGATCCTGGTCATGGACGAGGGCCGGGTGCGCGGCATCATGACCGAGCGCGACTACCTGCGGTTCGTGACCGAGCTGGGCCGCACCGCCCGCGACACGCCGGTGCTGGAGCTGATGTCCCGCAAGGTCATCTACACGACGCCCGACTCCGGGATCCACGAGGTGATGGCCCTGATGACCGAGGCCCGCATCCGCCACCTGCCGGTCATGGACGGCGACGCGCTCCTGGGCCTGGTCTCCATCGGCGACTGCGTCAAGGCGATCAGCCGCGACCAGGAGGTCAAGCTGCGCACCCTGGAGGCCTACATCAGCGATGCCTACCCGGGGCCCGCCGGGCTGCCCTAGGGGCGCGGCGGCGACGCGTGACGCAGCGGGGCCCCGGCGATTGTCCGCCGGGGCCCCGTCCACTAGATTGTGGCGTGCACGGCCCGCCGCGCGCGGCCGCGACCGGTCAACCTTCCGCGGAGGAATCGTCGCCATGCCCCAGAACGTCATCGAGAAGATCGTCCAGGCGCACGCCGTCGGCCTGAAGCCCGGCCACGAGGTCCGCGCCGGCGACTACGTCACGATCGTCCCCGACCACGTGATGACGCACGACAACTCCTCGGCTGTGCTCGGCAAGTTCAAGGGCCTGGGCATCACGCGGATCCACGATGCGCGCCAGCCCGTCTTCACCCTGGACCACAACATCCAGGACCTGGGCGAGGCGAACCAGGCGAAGTACCGCACGCTCGCCGACTTCGCCGCCGAGCACGGCATCGACGCCTATCCGGCCGGGCGCGGCATCGGCCACCAGATCATGATCGAGGAGGGCTACGCCCGCCCCGGCGGCCTCTGCGTGGCCAGCGACAGCCACAGCAACACCTACGGCGGCGTCGGGGCGCTGGGCACGCCCGTCGTGCGCACCGATGCCGCGGCGCTGTGGGCCACCGGCACCGTGTGGTGGCAGGTGCCGCCGGCCGTGAAGGTCACGCTGACCGGCAGGTTGCGCCCGGGCGTCACGGGCAAGGACGCGATCATCACGCTGTGCGGCCTGTACAACCAGGGCGAGGTGCTCAACACCGTCATCGAGTTCGCCGGCCCCGGCGTGGCCACCCTGTCCATCGAGGAGCGGCTGACCATCGCCAACATGACCACCGAGTGGGGCGCGCTGGCCGGCTGGTTCCCCGTCGACGAGGTCACGCTGGCGTACATGGACT
>JAYRFB010000016.1:0-4279 GCA_041908585.1 Candidatus Krumholzibacteriia bacterium | reverse complement strand
CCGCGGACACCGTCGACCGCCACCCGGTCGCGGCCCAGTTCCCGGACCTGGATCGTGTCGAAGAACGCCACGCCGTCGGGCGAGATGTACTGGCCCGGGTCGCCCATCTCGTAGACCAGCTGCTCCTTGACCGACTTGGCGCAGACCAGGCCGCCCGTGCGCTTGTGCTTGGTCACGACGAACGAGCCGTCGGCGGCCATCTCGATGATCGGGTAGCCGATGTCGCGGAAGCTGCGCACCTCGCGCCAATCGGTCAGGTTGCCGCCGGAGGCCTGGGCGCCGCACTCGATGATGTGCCCGGCCACGATGCCGGCCGCCATCCGGTCCCAGTCGTCCATGGCCCAGCCGAACTCGTGGATCATCGGCGCCAGCGTGATGCCGGTGTCGGTGACGCGCCCGGTCACGACGATGTCGCAGCCGGCGGCCAGCGCGGCCACGACCGGCTCGGCGCCCAGGTAGACGTTGGCCGCGATGACGCGGTCCCGCACCGGCGCGAACGGCGCGCCCGTCTCCATGTTCACGAACGATTCTCCGGCGGCGCCCAGCTCCACCAGGCGACCGGCGATGTCGTCGCCCTGGACCACGCCGACCTTCAGCGACAGCCCGCGTTCGCGGACCATCGCCTGGAGGCGCCGGCCCAGCCCGATGGGGTTGATCCCGCCCGCGTTGGTGATCACCTTGACGCCCGTCTCGGCGATGATCGGCAGGCAGGTCTCCATCTGCGTCACGAAGTCGCGCGCATAGCCCAGCCGCGGGTCCTTCAGCTGCTGCTTGCGCAGGATGGACATCGTGATCTCGGCCAGGAAGTCCATCGTCACGTAGTCCAGCGGGCCGCCGGTGAGCTGCCGGCGCAGCGCGTCCAGGTCGTCGCCCCAGTAGCCGCCGGCGTTGCCGATGCGGATCATCTTCTTCAACGGTGCTCCTCCGGGGTCGCGCGGCCGGATGGGCGCGCTGCCTTGCAGACCGGGCTTGTCATTTCGCGGGCCGGCCTGATAATGGGTGCGGCCCGCCGCCCGAGGCAAGCAGGAAAGGCGCTCCCGTCACCATGGCAACCGGCCCCAAGCCGTCCGCCCCCCACGACTGGTTCGTGTTCGCGTTCCCCCTCTCGGCGGAAGCCTGGGACCGCTTCGCGGTCGACTCGCTGCTGCCGCCGGGGCTGCCCGGTGCACCGGCAGAACCCGCCTGGGAGATCCGTCGCCTGGCCGACCGGCTGGTCCGTGAGCTGAGGTCCGGGCCGCCGGCCGAGGTGCTGCTCGCGCTGCGCACGCTCAACCAGGTGCTGCGGCACGTGGCCGTCCGCTACTTCGGGCTCGAGAACCCGGGCAGCCTGGACCGCGGCCGCACCTGGGCCGCCCGGCGCCTGGGCGAGGACGGCGTCGAGGGCGTGCTGCGCGCGTTCACCGACCTCTACCCCCCGCTCGAGGTCCGCGCCGGGCGGCGCACGCCTTCCGAGCACCTGGGCCATTCCGCCGGCCAGCTCGGCGGGCGCGACCACGCCACCGTGGAGCTGCTGCTCCTGCACCTGAACGTCGGCAACCCCGCCGCGATCGAGGCCTCGCCCCTGTTCGCCGACGACCGGCTGCGCGAGCGCGTGTCCTATCTTCCGTTCGTGACCGGGTTCGAGGCGTACCTCGCCGAGCACGAGGCGCCCGGCGGCGAGGGCGTGCCGCTGCTGCAGCTGCTGCGGACGCCGCTGCTGGCCAGTCCCGGCTCGCTGTACGGGCAGCTGGCCTGGATCCGCGAGCACTGGGCCCACCTGCTGCCGGAGGACCTGCTGCGCGGCCTGCAGCTGGCGCTGGACGTGCTCCGCGAGATCGACCTGCGGCGCGCCCCCGGCCCGGGCGGCCCGGCGCCGCTGCTCGAGTTCGGCCCCGGCCGCGCCGGCTGGCTGGGCGACCGGCCCGAGCCCGAGGCCTTCAGCCGCGATGCCGAGTGGATGGCCAACGTCGTGCTCATCGCCAAGTCGGTGCATGTCTGGCTGGACCAGCTGGGCCGCCGTCACGGCCGCGCGATGACGCGCCTGGACCAGATCCCCGACCAGGAGCTGGACCGGCTGGCCGCCTGGGGCGTCAACGGCCTGTGGCTGATCGGGCTGTGGGAACGATCGCGTGCCTCGGCGCGCATCAAGCAGTACATGGGCAATCCCGAGGCGGCGGCCAGCGCCTACGCGCTGCACGACTACCGCATCGCCGACGAGCTGGGCGGCGAGGACGCCTGGCGCGACCTGAGCGAGCGCGCCGGCAGGCGCGGCATCCGCCTGGCCAGCGACATGGTGCCCAACCACATGGGCATCGACAGCCGCTGGGTGGTCGAGCACCCCGAGTACTTCCTCCAGCTTCCGCAGCCGCCCTACCCGGCCTACCGCTTCAGCGGCGGCGACCTCTGCGACGATCCGGGCGTGGCCGTGCGCATCGAGGAGGGCTACTGGAACCACAGCGACGCCGCCGTCGTGTTCCAGCGCGTCGACGAGGGTACCGGCCAGGCGCGCTACATCTACCACGGCAACGACGGCACCAGCATGCCCTGGAACGACACCGCCCAGCTGGACTTCCTGCGCGCGGACGTGCGCGAGGCCGTGATCCGCGTCATCCTCGACGTGGCGCGCCGCTTCCCCATCATCCGCTTCGACGCCGCCATGACCCTGGCCAAGAAGCACTACCAGCGCCTGTGGTTCCCGGCGCCCGGCGACGCCGGCGCCATCCCCTCGCGCGCCGAGCATGGCCTGACGCGCGAGCAGTTCGACGCCGCCATGCCCGTGGAGTTCTGGCGCGAGGTCGTCGACCGCGTGGCGAAGGAGGCGCCCGACACGCTGCTGCTGGCCGAGGCGTTCTGGCTGATGGAGGGCTACTTCGTCCGCACCCTGGGCATGCACCGCGTCTACAACAGCGCCTTCATGAACATGCTCAAGATGGAGGAGAACGCCAAGTACCGGCAGACGCTCAAGAACGTGCTCGAGTTCAGCCCCGCGGTGCTCCAGCGCTTCGTCAACTTCATGAACAACCCGGACGAGCGCACCGCGATCGAGCAGTTCGGCAAGGGCGACAAGTATTTCGGATGCATGCTGCTGATGGTGACGCTGCCCGGCCTGCCGATGATCGGGCACGGCCAGGTCGAGGGCTTCACCGAGAAGTACGGCATGGAGTACCGGCGCGCCTACTGGGAAGAGCAGGTCGACGAGGACCTGGTCAGGCGCCACGAGCGCGATATCTTCCCGCTCATGCGCCGACGCGGGATCTTCTCGGGAGCCGAGCACTTCGCGCTGTTCGACTTCGAGAGCGACGGTGGCTGGATCGACGAGAACGTGTTCGCCTACGCCAACCGCGGCCAGGGCGGCAAGGCGCTCATCCTCTACAACAATTCCTACGAGGGCACGAGCGGGCGCGTGCGCCTGGCCGCCGCCGTCAACACCGGCAGCGCCGAGAACCCGCAGCTGGTGCGACGCTCGCTGGCCGAGGCGCTCGACCTCGACACCGGACCGGGCGCGTGGCACGTGTTCCGCGACCACCTGGACGGCTGCGAGTACCTGCGCACGGGGCAGGAACTGGCGCACGGCGGCCTGCACACGCCGCTGCGCGGCTACCAGGCGCGCGCCCTGGTGGACTGGCGGCTGGTGCACGACACGGACGGCACCTTGGCGCGGCTGGCGGCCCAGCTCGGCGGCGGCGGCACGCCGGACCTGTCCCGCGCGCGGCGGCGGCTGCAGCTCGAGGGCGAGTTGGCCGAGGTCCGCGCCTGGTTCGCGCCGGCGATCCTCTCGTGGCTCGAGGCCGCCGTGCTCCCGGACGGCAGCCGGGCCGACGGCAGCCGGATCGACACCAGCCGGATCGACAAGAGCCGAGCCGATGACCGACCTCTCGACTCGACGGGCGTCGCCCGATCTGCCGACGGGACCGCGACCGGCGACGCCCGGTCCGCGACCGACGAGCCTGCCGAGCCGACCGAGCTGGCCGGCCTGCCGCCGGAACTCGCAGCCTCGGCCCGCGCGCTGCAGGCCCTGCCGGCCCGCCTTGCGGCGCTGGCCGACGGGCCGCGCCTCGGCGCGCGCACGCGCGACGACCTGGTGGAGCTGGCCCGCCTGCTGCCGGGGAGCCGGACGCTCGAGATCGCGTACCTGGCGGCAGGACTGCGCCGCGTGCGCGACCCCGGCAGCGCATGTCATCCTGCGCGCTCGCCGGTGCCCGCGGGCGATGCCGACCTGGTGGCCGAGGACGCGGCCGCGATCCTGCGCGACTGGTCGGGACACGCCTACCAGGCCGAGCGCGATGCCGGCCTGGCCTGG
>JAYRFB010000015.1:0-2407 GCA_041908585.1 Candidatus Krumholzibacteriia bacterium | reverse complement strand
GTCACCGTCACCAGGACGGCGCCGACCTCCGTGACGAACATCACCGGGTTGCGCGCCATGGTCCGCGGCCACAGCATCAGGAACGCCTGCCGCAGCGCCTTCAGCCCGAGTGCGGGGTCGGCCAGCGCCGCCCGGCGCGCGCGTCGGCGCGCCAGCTTGTCTTCGGCGGCTCCGCCCGGAAGCGTGATCGGTTCGATCGACATCCTCTCGCCTTTCTTCCGCGACTCTCGCGGATCCGCGTCAACGCGCCCCGAGATGCTCGGCGATCGGCCCCAGGACCGACGCCGGCACGAACAGCAGGGCGCCGACCAGCAGCACGCATCCCAGGATGACGGCGCCGAACAGCGCGGTGTCGGTGCGCAGCGTACCGACCCCCTCCGGCGACGGCCTCTTGGTCGCCAGCGAACCGGCGATCGCCAGCGGCAGCACGATGGGCAGGAACCTCGCCAGCAGCATGACCAGGCCCGTGGCTACGTTCCAGGCCGTCGTGTTGTCGGCCAGGCCCTCGAACCCGGAGCCGTTGTTGGCCGCCGCCGACGTGAACTCGTAGAGGATCTCCGTGAAGCCGTGCGCGCCGGGATTCGCCACGGTCGCGGCGCCCCACGGCGTCATCGCGAACAGGGCGGTGCCGCCCAGGATCAGCAGCGGGTGCAGCAGCAGCGTCAGCAGGGCCAGCTTCATCTCGCGCGTCTCCACCTTGCGCCCGAGGTATTCCGGCGTCCGGCCCACCATCATCCCGCAGATGAACACCGCGATGACGATGTAGACGAACATGTTCACGAAGCCGACGCCGACGCCGCCGAACGCCACGTTCAGCCACATCGCAGCCAGGGGCACCAGGCCGGTCAGCGGGTTGAGGCTGTCGTGCATGCAGTTGACCGAGCCGTTGCTGGTGGATGTCGTCAGCACGCTCCAGGCGGCGCCCGCCGCGGCGCCGAAGCGCAGCTCCTTGCCCTCCAGATTGGGACCCGCGGCCACCGGCAGCGAAGCCAGCGCGGCGGCCGGCCGCGATTCGGCCTGGATGGCCAGGCCCGTCTTGGCCAGCAGCAGCGCCGCCATGATGGCGAACACGACCGCCGCGTGCCGGCGGCGGCCGGTGACCGCGCCGAAGTACCAGACGCACGCCATGGGGATCACGAGGATCGCCACCGCGGACGCGAGATTCGTGAACGCCGACGGGTTCTCGAACGGGTGCGCCGAGTTCGCCCCGAAGAAGCCGCCGCCGTTGGTGCCCAGCTGCTTGATCGCCACGAAGGCGGCCACCGGTCCGCGCGCGATCACCTGCGCGGCGCCTTCCAGGCCCGTGGCCTCGACGGCGCCGCCCAGCGTCATCGGCACGCCGCCGGCCAGCAGGAGGATCGCCATCACCAGAGCCAGCGGCAGCAGGACCAGGAACGTGGCGCGCAGCAGGTCCAGCGGGAAGCTGCCCATCGCCGCGCGACCGGCCAGGGCGCGGCACAGCGCGGCCAGCACCGCCAGCCCGGTGGCCGCCGAGACGAACTGCAGCCACATCAGCGCGAAGAGCTGCGAGAAGTGGCTCATCGCCGCCTCGCCCGAGTAGTGCTGCAGGTTCGTGTTGGTCGCGAACGACGCGGCGGTATGGAAGGCCAGGCTCGGTCCCACGGCGCCCCGCGCGTCGGGATTGAGCGGCAGCCCGCCCTGCGCGAGCAGGATCGCGAAGCAGGCCGCGAACGACAGCGCGGCGAACGCCAGCAGGGCAAGCGAGTAGCCGCGCCAGTCGTGGTTCCAGTCCGTCGAGCGCCCGCCGATGCGTCGAAGCAGGCCATCCAGCCGCCTCCGGAAGGGGCCGGGCGCCGAGGGCTCCAGCGCCCAGGTCATGAGCCGGCCCGCGGGCCACGAGAGCGCGGCCGCGACCAGGATCACCAGCAAGGCAGCAAGGTGGTTCATCGTCGTCCCTCTTCAGAAGCGCTCGGGTTGCAGGATGGCGAACACCAGGTAGACCAGGCAGGCCGCCAGGGCGATCAGCGCGAGCACGGGCATGTCGTTCCTCCTTCTCGTGACACCGGTCCCAGGACTGCCGCCGGCCTCAGTGTCCGGCGGCAGCGGCAGCCGGCAGCCGGAAGGTGAAGGTGCTGCCGTCGCCGGGGCGGCTCGCGACCTCGAGCTCGCCGCCGTGCGCCCGGACGATCTCGCGCGCGATCGTCAGTCCCAGCCCGACGCCCGACGACGCCTCCTGGCCGGGGCCGCGGTGGAACGGCTCGAAGATCCTTTCGATTTCCTCGGGCGCGATGCCGGCGCCAGTGTCCGACACGCTGAAGGCGACGGCATCGCCGGCGGCGGCCGCCGTCACGGTGATGGCGCCGCCGGGGCTCGTGAAGCGGATCGCGTTGCCGAGCAGGTTGTCCCGGACGTGCCCCACGCGCTCGGGATCCGCCAGCACAGCCGG
>JAYRFB010000014.1:0-7428 GCA_041908585.1 Candidatus Krumholzibacteriia bacterium | reverse complement strand
CAGGAACTGGCGATGCTCCACCAGCGGGAAGGTCGCGTGCCTGTCGATGACGGCGGCGACCTGCTCGAGGCTGGCGTCGTACTTCGTGTCGCGGCTGCGGCCGGACAGCTGCGCGAAGTCCTCGCCAAGAACGTGATAATTGCTGCCATGGCGATCATTCATGGCCATTCGCACGCAATGAACTGTAATCTCTCGAAGTCTTGAGACCAAATTGCCGCCATGGCGGTAATACGAACCCCAGATTTCGCTATGCGCCAAGCCCCGCCATCCAGTTCCGGAACACCACCTCGGCTGCCCCTCGCCACGGATCGGGTACCAGCGGGGCCACCGCCGGCTCGGGAAACTCCGGCCACGGCCGGCCGGCAGCCGCGGCGGCCAGCCCCCGGTGGCGCCAGTCCTCGAGAATCGCCTGCGCGAGCGGCGGCAGGTAGCCGGCGGGATACGGCGGGAAGGTCGCGAGCGCGCCCTCGGCGAACAGGCACGCATCGCGCTTGAATTCCTTCAGCAGCGAGATGGCGTCGTACTCGGGGTGCCCCTGCAGGCAGGTCAGGCGGCCGTCATCGGCGGCGGCCAGGTGCACGCCGGCCCGCGGCGAAGCGACCAGCACGCGCAGGCCGGCGGCGGCGAACTGCGCGGCCGTGACCTCGTTCCAGCGCGAGTGCGGCACCGGCACCGAGGCGTCGAGGCCGCGAACGAGGGCGCCGGCAGGTCCCGGTACGTCGCGCGCGACTTCGTGCGGGAACACGCCCCAGCACTTGGCCGCCAGGCGGCGGCGCGGCTGGCCGAAACGCCCGTGCAGCACGACGTGCGTGGCCAGGCACGACAGCAGCGTCGCGCGCGCGTGCCGCAGCCCCCAGTCGGCGGCCTCCAGCAGCGGCTCCCAGAACGGCTCGCCGGTGAGGTCCTCGCCCGTCACGTTGGTGCCGGTGATGATCAGGCCGTCGAGGCCGCGGTCGCGGACGTCGGCGAGGCGGCCGTAGTTGCGGTCGATATGATCGCGCGCCTGCGGTCCGCGGGGCAGCGCCGCGAGCGTCGTCAGGACCAGCTCCGGTCCCGGCGCCCGCGCGCCGAGCAGCCGCGCGAACTGCCGCTCGGCGGCCACCAGCGCGGCGTCGGGCATCAGGTTCACCAGGCCGATGCGCAGGCGCGGCGCGCTCACGGCAGCCTCAGGCACAACCAGCGCGCCAGGAACGGGTCGGCGATGCGGTACTCGGTCCCCTCCTTCGCCACCAGGCCGCGGCCGACCATCGCGGCCAGCGCCTTGGCCAGCGACGGCTGCAGCACGATGCCCGAGGCCTCCAGCAGCTCGCGCGTCAGCCGCGCCCGCCCCCCGAGCGCCGCCAGCGCGCGCAACGCCTGCACCTGCTGCGCGCTGAGGCTGCGCAGGACCATCTCGTACTCCTGCGCGTGCATCGCGAAGACCATCTCCCACGCGGCAGGCAGATGGGCGTCGGTCAAGGCCTGCCCGTCGGCGGTGACCTGCCAGAGCGCGGTGCAGAAGCGCTGCACGTCGCCGGGGTTGTCGTGGCAGAGCTCGCAGATCGTGTCCAGCAGCCCGGGCGCCAACGTGCGGTTCGCGCCGCCGAACTTGGCGGCGAGGAACGCGATGAACTCGGCGCGGTCGATGGCGCCCACCTGCAGGCGCATCGCCGCCTTGAAGAAGGGCGAGTCGTCGCGCGTGAAGATGTCCTCCATGCGGTGCCGCAGGCTGCCGCAGTAGACGAACGAGGCGCGCGCCTGCTTCTGCACCAGGCCGCGCAGCTGCGCCAGCACGGCGGCGTGATCGGGCACCCCCACGATGTCCTGGAACTCGTCCAGCACCACCACCGCCGCGGGCCACTCGCCGATGAGCGCGAACACGGACTCCAGCGACTCGGGCCGGCCGCCGGCGCCCGGCGCGAAGCCGACCGTCGGCGCGCCGGTCGACGGGTCCACGCCCAGGGTCGGGCGCAGCTGGGCCAGCCCCTTGAGCAGCCCCAGCAGCCGCGCCTGCCCCGTCTCGGCACGGACCACGGCCGCGGCCAGCCGCTGCGTGACGTCGGCCAGGCTGCGCACCGCCAACAGGTCGACGTCGACCACCCGCGTACCCTCGAGAGTCCGGGCCGCCTCGAAGATCAGCGAGGTCTTGCCGATACGGCGCTCCCCGACCACGTAGACCCGGCCTGCGGACTCCATATAGGCCCGGAGCTGAGCCAGCTCCCGCCGGCGCCCGCAGAACTCATCGCCGTCGACGCGCATCCCAAACCTGAAGGGCAGCATCGGGTTCGCCTCCATCCCGGGGCCTGCGGCCCACCTCGATGTACCGTCGATTCAAACCATCGGGTTTAAAACCAAGTAGTTTATAACTGATTTGTCAGGCGCCGTCAACCGTCGTTCCGTCCCCACGGGTTGACGCCCCCCCGAAACCCCCTATCCTTTGACCTGAATCTGAGCATCAGTTTCCCGTTGCCAAGGAGCGTGGGGCCCATGGCCATCCAGGATCCCGAGGTGCTGGCGCGCCTGCAGGAGATCGAGAACGCGGAGTGGCGCGAGTCGCTCGACTACGTGCTGCGGGAGCAGGGCCCGGACCGGGTCCGCCAGCTGCTGAGGGTGCTGCAGACGCGCGCCCAGGAGCGCGGCGTGAGCATCCCGTTCACGGCCAACACGCCGTACATCAACACGATCCCCGTCGCGCAGCAGCCGGTCTACCCCGGCAACCGCGAGCTGGAGCGGCGCATCAAGTCGATCATCCGCTGGAACGCAATGGCGATGGTCGTGCGCGCCAACCGCGAGCGGCCGGGCATCGGCGGGCACATCTCGACCTACGCCTCGGCCGCGACGCTATGGGAGGTCGGGTTCAACCACTTCTGGCGCGGTCGCTCGGACACGTTCCTGGGCGACCAGGTCTTCTTCCAGGGGCACGCCTCGCCGGGGCTCTACGCGCGCGCGTTCCTGGAGGGCCGCCTCGGCGAGAAGGACCTGGCCAACTTCCGCCACGAACTGCACCCGGACGGCGGCCTCTCGAGCTACCCGCACCCGTTCCTGATGCCGGAGTTCTGGGAGTTCCCCACCGTCTCGATGGGCCTGACAGCGCTGTGCGCCATCTACCAGGCGCGCTTCAACCACTACCTGGTGGACCGCGGGCTGCGCGCCGCGAGCGGCCGCAAGGTGTGGGCGCTGCTCGGCGACGGCGAGATGGACGAGCCCGAGTCCCTCGGCGCGATCACGCTGGCCGCGCGCGAGCAGCTGGGCAACCTCATCTTCGTCATCAACTGCAACCTGCAGCGGCTGGACGGGCCGGTGCGCGGCAACGGCAAGATCATGCAGGAGCTGGAGGCCGCCTTCCGCGGCGCCGGCTGGAACGTGATCAAGGTGATCTGGGGCTCGGACTGGGACCCCCTGCTGGAGGCCGACACGAAGGGCCTGCTGCGCCAGAGGATGGACGAGATCCTCGACGGCGAGATGCAGCGCTACAACGTGTCGGAGGGCCGCGAGATCCGCGAGCACTTCTTCGGCAAGTACCCCGAGCTGCTGGACCTGGTCGCCGGCTACTCCGACGAGCAGATCGCCAAGCTGCGCCGCGGCGGACACGACCCCGCGAAGGTCTACGCCGCCTACAAGTCGGCCATCGACCACAAGAAGACGCCGACGGTGATCCTCGCGCAGACCATCAAGGGCTACGGCCTGGGCGAGGCCGGCGAGGGCAAGAACATCACGCACTCGCAGAAGAAGCTGAACGAGGACGAGCTCAAGGAATTCCGCACGCGGTTCAACATCCCGATCAACGACGAGGACATCGCCGCGGCGCCGTTCTACAAGCCGGCCGACGACAGCCCCGAGATGGTCTACCTGCGCAGCCGGCGCGAGGCGCTGGGCGGTTCGCTGCCGCGTCGCGTGAACAACGCGCAGCCGTTCGCCTGCCAGACGGAGGCCACGTTCAGCGAGTACTACGAGGGCTCCGGCGACCGCGAGCTGGCCACGACCATGGCCTACGTGCACATGCTGGCCAAGCTGCTCCGCGACCCCGAGTTCGGGAAGCTGATCGTGCCGATCGTGCCGGACGAAGCGCGCACCTTCGGCATGGAATCGCTGTTCCGGCAGGTGGGCATCTACTCTCACGCCGGCCAGCTCTATGAACCGGTCGACAAGGGCAGCCTGCTGTTCTACAACGAGAAGAAGACGGGCGCGATCCTCGAGGAGGGCCTCAGCGAGGCCGGCTCGATGGCCAGCTTCATCGCCGCGGGCACCGCCTACGCCAACAACGGCGTCAGCACGATCCCGTTCTACACCTACTACTCGATGTTCGGGTTCCAGCGCGTGGGCGACCTGATCTGGCAGGCCTGCGACAGCCGCGCGCGCGGCTTCCTGGTCGGCGCCACGGCCGGCCGCACCACGCTGGCGGGCGAGGGCCTGCAGCACCAGGACGGGCACAGCCACGTGCTGGCGCTGACGCCGGGGCCGGTCAAGGCCTACGACCCGGCCTTCGCCTATGAGCTGGCGGTGATCATCCACGACGGCATCACGCGGATGTTCTGCCACCAGGAAGACTGGATCTACTACCTGACGGTCACCAACGAGACCTACCGCATGCCGCCCATGCCGAAGCGGCCGGGCGTGCGCGAGGGCATCCTCAAGGGGATGTACCGCTACCGTGTCTCGCCGCTCAAGGAAGGCGCCCCGAAGGCGCACCTGCTGGGCTCGGGCGCCATCCTGAACGAGGCGCTGGCGGCGGCCGAGCTGCTGGAGTCGAAGTACGGCGTGGCGGCCGACGTCTGGAGCGTCACCTCGTACAAGGAGCTGTACCGCGACGCCGTCGAGTGCGAGCGCTGGAACCTGCTGAACCCCTCGCGCAAGGAGAAGCAGCCGTACCTGGCGCAGCTCCTGGCGAAGGAGCAGGGCGTGTTCGTGGCGGCGAGCGACTACATGAAGGTGCTGCCGGCGACGGTGGCCAAGTGGTTCCCCGGCCCGGTGCACATCCTGGGCACCGACGGCTTCGGCCGCAGCGACAGCCGCAAGGAGCTGCGCGACTTCTTCGAGGTCGACGCCCGCTACATCGCGCTGGCGGCGCTGCACGAGCTGGCCGGCAAGGGCGTCCTGGAGACGGCCGCCGTGAAGTCGGCGATGAAGGACCTGGGGATCGACCACGCGAAGAAGAACCCGCACGTGGACTGAGCGGCCCGGCGCGCAGGCAAGGAAGAAGATGGCACAGGAAATCCGCGTTCCCGAAGTTTCGGACGGCGTCAAGCAGGGCACCGTGATCAGCCTGGCCGTGAAGGCGGGCGACCGCGTCACGGCCGACCAGACGCTGCTCGAGATGGAGACCGACAAGGCGGTCGTGGCGATCCCCGCGCCGGAAGCCGGCGTGATCAGCGAGGTCCTCGTCGGCGAGGGCTCGGTGGTGAAGATCGGCGACGTGATCATGAAGCTGGAGACGGGTGCGGCGACGGCGAAGCCGGCGGCGACGGCCGCGACCGCGCCCGCGCCCGCAACGCCCGCGGCGGCGCCGGCCGCGTCGACGCCCGCACGCCCGGCCGTGGCCGCGGCGCAGCCCCTGCCCCCGGCCGTCGAGGCGGCGGCCCCCGCGCGCATGTCCGGGGTGCCGGTGGACCTGACCACGGTGCGCACCGGCGACGCCGTGGCCCCGGCGGCGCCCTCGGTGCGCCGGCTGGCGCGCGAACTGGGCGTGGACATCTACCAGGTGCAGGGCACCGGCCCGGCCGGCCGCATCAGCGAAGACGACGTGCGCGCCTTCGTGCGCGCGGCCATGCAGCGCCTGACCGGAGGCGGCGCGGCGGTGGCCGGCGGCGAGTTCCCGGGCCTGCACGCGCAGCGCCCCCTGCCCGACTTCACGAAGTGGGGCCCGGTCCGCACCGAGCCGTTGTCGCGCGTCCGGGAGATCACGGCCGACGCCATGGGCTACGCCTGGTCGACCATCCCCATGGTCACGCAGTACGACCGCGCCGACATCACGCGGCTGGAGCAGTACCGCCGGAAGTACAACGAGACGGCGCCCGCCGGCGGCAAGCTGACCATGACGGCGTTCCTGCTGAAGGTCTGCGCCGCGGCGCTGAAGGCGTTCCCGCGCTTCAACAGCAGCCTGGACCTGGCGCACAAGGAACTGGTGCTGAAGGAGTACGTGCACATCGGCGTGGCCGTCGACACGCCGAACGGCCTGCTCGTGCCGGTGATCCGCGATGCCGACCGCAAGGGGATCGAGAAGCTCGCCGGCGAGCTGAACGACGCCGCGCAGCGCACGCGCGACCGCAAGATCTCGCCGGCGGAGATGGAGGGCGGCACGTTCACCATCTCGAACCTGGGCGGCATCGGCGGCACCGCGTTCACGCCCATCGTCTACGCGCCGCAGGTGGCCATCCTGGGCGTCTCGCGCTCGGAGATGGCGCCGGTCTGGAACGGCGGGCAGTTCACGCCCAAGCTGATGATGCCGCTGTCGCTGACCTATGACCACCGCGTGATCGACGGCGCCGACGGCGCCCGCTTCCTGCGCTGGATCTGCGAAGCGGTGGAAGAGCCCCTGAACCTCGCGATGAAGGGATGATCCCGTGAGCGATGTCATTCCCGCCTCCGCCCAGCTGGTCGTCGTCGGCGCCGGGCCGGGCGGCTACCACGCCGCGTTCAAGGCGGCCGAGCTGGGGCTTTCGGTCACCTTGATCGACCCCGCCGTCAACCCGGGCGGCGTCTGCCTGTACCGCGGCTGCATCCCCTCGAAGGCGCTGCTGCACGTGGCCAAGCTGGTCGACGAGGCGCACGAGAGCGCGGCGATCGGCGTTAAGTTCGCCAAGCCGGAGATCGACATCGACCGCGTGCGCGCCTGGAAGGACGAGGTCATCGGCAAGCTGACCGGCGGGCTGGGCCAGAAGGTGGCGCAGAAGAAGCTCACCTACGTGCGGGGCACGGCGAAGCTGAAGGACGCGCACACGCTGGTCGTCACGGCGCAGGACGGAACCGTCGGCGAGATGAAATTCGAACAGGCGATCCTCGCGACGGGCTCGCAGCCGATCATGCTGCCGGGCGTGGCCAGGAGCGACCGCATCATCAACTCGACCGGCGCCCTGGAGCTGAAGGACGTGCCGGCCACGATGCTGGTGGTGGGCGGCGGCTACATCGGGCTGGAGCTGGGCTCGGTCTACGCCTCGCTGGGCAGCAAGGTGAGCGTGGTCGAGATGACCAACGGCCTGCTGCCGGGCGCCGACCGCGACCTGGTCTCGGTGCTGAAGCGCCGGCTCGACACGAAGTTCGCGGGGTTCAGGCTGGAGACCAAGGTGGCCGGCCTGAAGGAGAAGAAGGACGGCGTCGAGGTCACCTTCGAGACCGCCAAGGGCGAGCAGTCGGTCGAGACCTTCGACAAGGTCCTGATCTCGATCGGCCGGCGCCCCAACACGGCGGACCTGGGCCTCGAGAACACCGCGATCAAGCTCGATGAGCGCAAGT
>JAYRFB010000013.1:0-38140 GCA_041908585.1 Candidatus Krumholzibacteriia bacterium | reverse complement strand
TCCCCTGCCCCGGGCCCGCCTTCGTTCCCCGCCGGGCGCGGGAACGGCCCGCGCACCTGCCGCCAACCCGGAGCCGCCATGCAGCCCGAAGAGTTCCGCCGCCATGCCCACGAGGTCGTCGACTGGATCGCCGACTACCTCGAGCACGCCGACCGCTTCCCCGTCTGCAGCCGCAGCCGGCCCGGGGACCTGCTGGCCGCGTTACCCGCCTCCCCTCCCGAGGAGGCCGAGCCCATGCCGGCGGTGCTGGCCGACTTCGAGCGCGACATCGTTCCCGGCCTGACGCACTGGAACCATCCGCGCTTCTTCGCCTACTTCCCGGCCAACAACAGCGGCCCGTCCATCCTGGGCGAAATCCTCGCGGCCGGCCTGGGCGTCAACGGCATGCTGTGGCAGACGAGCCCGGCGGCGACCGAGCTGGAGCAGCGGATGATGTCGTGGCTCGCGCAGCTCATCGGCCTGCCGGACGGGTTCCACGGCGTCATCCACGACACCGCCTCCACGGCAACGTTCTGCGCGCTGGTCTGCGCCCGGGAGCGCGCGACCGGCTTCGCGGCGAACGCGGAGGGACTCGGCGCCGCGACGACTGCCCGCGGCGGCGCGCTGCGGGTCTACGCCTCGCGCGAGGCGCATTCGTCCGTGCTGAAGGGCGCGCGCCTGGCGGGCTTCGGCGCGGCGAACGTCGTCCCGGTGGACATCGATGCGCAGCGTCGGCTGGATCCCGCCGACCTGGAACGCCTGGTCTGCGCCGACCGGGCCGCGGGGCTGGTGCCCTGCGCGGTCGTGGCCACCGTCGGCACCACCGGCTGCACGGCGGTCGACCCGCTGGCGACGATCGGCCCCGTGGCGCGCCGCCACGGCCTGTGGCTTCACGTCGACGCGGCGCTGGCCGGTTCCGCGGCCGTCCTGCCGGAGATGCGCTGGATCCTGGGGGGCGTCGAGCACGCCGACTCGCTGGTCTTCAACCCCCACAAGTGGCTGCTGGTGAACTTCGACTGCTCGGCCTTCTACGTGCGCGACCCGGACCACCTGCAGCGGACGATGGCCATCCACCCGGAGTACCTGCGCACCACGCGCGATGCCGAGGTGGTCAACTACATGGACTGGGGACTGCAGCTGGGCCGGCGCTTCCGCGCGCTGAAGGTGTGGTTCGTGCTGCGCGCGTACGGCGCCCGGCAGCTGCGCGAGTTCGTGGCGGCGCACCTGGCGCTCGCGCAGGAATTCGCCGGCTGGGTCGGGGCCGCACTCGACTGGGAACTGCTGGCCCCGGTACCGCTGAACACGGTCTGCTTCCGCTGGCACCCGCGCGGCCTGGACGATGCGGCGCGGCTCGACGGGCTCAACCACGCCCTGATGGCCCGCGTCAACTCCGAGGGCACGATCTACCTGACGCACACGAAGCTTGACGACACCACCACGCTGCGCCTGGCCGTGGGCCAGCGCGCCACCGCGCGCGAGCATGTGCAGCAGGCCTGGGCCGCGCTGCAGGCGGCCGCGCGCGCGATCGAGGAAGGGGACACCAGGTGAACAGCAGCTTCCCTCGCCACCGGGCCGGGCGCGCGCCGGCCGTCATCCTCGGCTTCGTGATCCTCGCCCTCCTGCCCCTCGTGCTCGCCGGCTGCGGCGGCGACAAGGTCGAGACCCCCGCCGCCTACGTGAACGAGGTGGACGCCTGGCACGCCGGCCGTGTGGAACGGCTGCGGAGCGACACCGGCTGGTTGACCCTCGTGGGACTGCACGAGCTGGACGCGACCGCCGTGAACACGCTGGGCTCGGACCCGGCGGCCACGGTCCGCCTGGTCGACAAGGCGCCGGCGCGCGTCGGCGACCTGGCCTGCCTGGAAGGCCGCTGGACGTTCGCCGCCGACCCGTCTGCCGCTGTCACCGTCGCCGACAGCGCCGCCACGCCGGTGAGCGCCCTGGAGCTGGCGACCGACCGCGACGGCTCCCCCACCACGCTGGCCTGCGGCTCGCTGCTGTTCTTCGTGATCGAGCGCGAGGGCGCGTTCTTCCTGCGCGTGAAGGACCGCGAGTCCGAGGTGCTGCGCGACTTCGCCGGCATCGACCGCTACCCGGTCGACGCGCGCTGGCGCGTCACGGCGCGCCTGGAGCCCGGCCCCGGGACCGTGAAGGTGCCCAACGTGCTGGGCCACGAGACCGGTGAACCCAGCCCCGGAACGCTGGTCTTCCGCCTGGGCGGTCGCGAGTGCCGCCTGACCCCCACCGGCAAGCCCGGCGAGGAGCTCTTCCTCGTCTTCGGCGACGCCACCAACGGACAGGGCACCTACGGCGGCGGACGCTTCCTGTCGACCCCCGCCCCCGCAGCCGACGGCACCGTCGAGCTGGACTTCAACCGCGCCTACAACCCGCCCTGCGTGTTCACGCCGTACGCGACGTGCCCGTTGCCGGGGAAGGGCAACACGTTGAAGGTCGCCGTGGAGGCAGGGGAGAAGGTGTGGGGAGAACACTGACGGCTGGCGATCCGAACAGGCGCCTTGCGCCGGCGCAGCCATCGCGATCGCGCGACGACCTGCGCCGGCGCTGCCCTCACCGCCGCGCCAGCCACCCCGCGTAGAGCCCCGGCCGCCGGTCCCGCAGGAACAGCTGCCGGGCGTGCGACCGCGCGCAATCGTCGAGGTCCACGTCGCAGGTCAGGATCTCGTCGGTGCCGGCGCCTGCCCGCGCCAGGACGCGGCCGTCCGGCCCGCAGACGAAGCTCTCGCCGGCGAAGGTCAGGCGTTCCTCCGGGCCCACGCGGTTGCACAGGGCGGTGAAGTAGCCGTTCTGGAACGCGGCGACCTGCATCTCGGCCTCGTAGAGGCCGGCGGGCCACTCGCCCACGCTGCCGGCCTGCGGGACCACGACCAGGTCGGCGCCCTGCAGCGCCAGCGCGCGCATGTACTCCGGGTAGTGGCGGTCGTAGCAGATGGCCACGCCGATCCGCCCGGCCTGAGTGTCGTAGACCGGGGCACCGGTGTCGCCGGGCGCGTAGTAGCCCTGCTCGTGGAAATGCTCGTACTCGGTGATGTGGACCATGCGCGTGACGCCCAGCAGCGAGCCGTCGGCGTCGATCACCGGCGAGCTGTCCCAGGTGCGGCCGTCGGGCGTGCCCTCGAAGAGATTGAGCACCACGACCACGCCGCACTCGCGGGCCAGCGCCGCGAAGGCCGCGGTCGTGGGCCCGGGGACGGGCTCGGCCAGGGCGTGCGAGGCGGGCGTGGCCGGCGCCTGCGGAAGGAACCGCGTGAAGGCCAGCTCGGCGAAGGCCACCAGCTCGGCGCCGGCGGCAGCCGCGCGACGGGCGGCGTCGAGGCCGCGGACCAGGTTCTGCGCCGGGTCGGGGCCGGCGTGCTGCTGGATCAGGGACAGGCGCATGGTTGCTCCCCGGTTCGGGGCCGACGTATGTTCGCGGCCGCCGGCCCGGCGCTGACGTTCACACGAATGCCGCGATCTGGTCCAGCGTCTTCTTCGTGATGACCGGCACCTGGGCTTCCTCGGCGGGGCACCCTGCGACCAGCAGCAGGTAGGGCTTCGCAGCGGCATCGACGCCCAGGATCCGGTTGAGGAATCCCATCGGGCTGGGCGTGTGCGTCAGCGACACCAGCCGGCGTGGTGGATCGCGGTGATCAGGAGCCCGGTCGCGATCCCGACCGCCAGCAGGCACTCCTCGATCACATCGCGCGGCACCGCCCGGGTGGAGAAGTGCCGCACCGTCCGCCGGCGCTGCAGCTGCTCGCGGAAGGACGTCGCCCGCCGCCGCATCTCGTCGACGGGGTACTCGACGTACGTCGTCAGGGGCTGGAAGACGGCTTCCGGCATGGCGAGCTCCTTCCGGCTGTCGGCGATGGCGCCTGCGCAGTCCGCTTGCGCCGGCGCAAGCGCCCGGAACGGTCGGGACGACCCGGGCCGCCGATGCAGACTACTTGCCATACGATTGTCGCGCTCGGCAGCGATGGCCAGCCGCTCCGGCAACCGGGTCCCGAGGCTGGTGCGCCCCGGGCGCCGGCCGGTCGTTGCCGCCCGTTCCGGTGCCGGCTGGACGGGGTCCGGCTCGAGTGAGCGCGCCTACGGCCACGGCAGCTCTCCCGTCAGGTTGACGAAGCGCTCGCCGTCCAGCCGGTACAGGCCCAGGTGGCCCCCGACCCAGATCCGCCCCTGCCGGTCCTCGCGGACATCCTGCACGGCGCGGCTCAGCAGCCCGTCGTCTTCGCCGAACCGGCGGAAGGAGGCGCCGTCGTAGCGGTACACGCCGTGCTGCTCGATGGGGAACCAGATATTGCCGGCTCTGTCCTCGTACAGGCTCCACACCTCGTCGCCGAGGACGCCGTCAGCCGGACCGTAATGCACGAACACGCCATCCTTCAGCCGGCACACGCCGTGATGGTGCGTCGCGAACCACACGCTCCCGTCGCGGGCCGGCAGCACGTCGTTCACCACGCGGCCGCAGAGCCCGTCCTTGACGGAGATGTTCTCCAGCCGGTCGCCGTCGCGGATGAAGACGCCGCCGCTGGTGGCAAACCACATCCGGCCCCGGCGGTCCTGCCGGATGGCGTGGACGAGGCGGGCACTGGTGGCGCCCCGGCTGGGGTCGGGCTCGGTCGCCGGCAGGTCGACCGGCGCGAATGCGGTCCCGTCGAAGGTGCTGACACCCGCAAACGTACCCACCCAGACGACGCCGTCACGGTCGATGGCCAGCGACCACACGTCGTTGACCCCGGGATGGACCGGGCCCTCCACGATCAGGTGGTTCGTGAATCGGGCGCCGTCGTACTTCGTCAGCCCGCGGTCGGTGGCGAACCACACGTTGCCGTCGGCGTCCTCGGCGATGCCGCGCACCGCCTCGCCGCCGAATCCTTCGCGCGGACCGAACGCCGTCAACGCGGCGCCGTCGTGGCGGATGACACCGTCGCCGTTGGTGCCGAACCACAGGTGCCCCCGATGGTCCTGGTGGATGCGCCGCACGAACTCGCTGATCTGGATGTCCAGCAGGGGGCCGGTCGCGGGCTGGGAGCAGGCGGAATCGGCCCCGCCCAGCATGAGGGAGAGCACGAGGAGCAATCGCTTCACGGTGGTGATCCTTCCGGCAGGAGACGGCGCGAGGGTGGGCCCCTCCTACAGATCAGGCGAGGTCCGGGTTCCCGGCGGCGGGAGGCGTTGGGGCCGGCGTCCGGTTGCGCCGGCGCAAGCGCCCCGCTCCCCGCCACCACCAGACACGAACCCGGGGCCCGCCCCGCCCTTCACCAGGCGACTCGGACCCCGGGTTCTCATACGACACGGATCGCGGCCCTAAGCCGTCTTCCCCCAGTCCCGCGTCCTGTCGATCAGCCCCGAGGCGCCCGCCAGCACGGCCATGATCGCCACGCCGATGTAGACCCAGGCCGGCACGGCCATCGGCTCGCCCGCGGCGTAGCTGTGCAGGCCGCTCAGGAAGTAATTCACGCCGAAGTAGGTCATGACCACCGAGCTGACGGCCGCCATGCTCGCCGTCGCGTTGAGCCACAGCGACCGCATCTGCGGGATCCAGCGGAAATGCAGCACCACCGCGTAGACCAGGATCGTGATCAGCGCCCAGGTCTCCTTCGGGTCCCAGCCCCAGTAGCGGCCCCACGACTCGTTGGCCCAGACGCCGCCCAGCAGCGTGCCGACCGTCAGCAGGCCCAGCCCGGCGATGACGATGTGCTTGTTCAGGTTGTCCAGGGTGACGATGGCCTCGCGCACGTGCTCGCGGCCCCTGCCCTTGAACATCAGCAGGACGAGCACCAGCATGCCCACCAGCGCCGACAGCCCCAGGAACCCGTAGCTCGCGGTGATGATGGTCACGTGGATGTTCAACCAGTAGCTGACCAGCACCGGCACCAGCGGGCCGATGGCCGGGTCGAACGTCGAGAGCATCGACACGCCGATGACCACGGTGGTCAGCAGGCCGCCCAGCCCCGCCGGCACCGCCATGCGGTAGGCCAGCTCGAAGACCAGGCCGGCCAGCGCCACCGCGATGGAGATGAACAGCAGCGACTCGTGCCCGTTGCTCAGCGGCGCGCGACCCGACGCCACCCAGCGCAGCACGTAGGCGTAGACCATGCCGGCGAACGCGAAGGCGTAGAGCGCCACGCCCGCGGCGTAGAAGGGGTTGCGGAAGCTCAGGCGCCGGTTGCGGTTGCGGAACAGGTTCCAGAGGTAGACGACCATCAGGATGCCGAACGCGCCGAGCAGCGGCAGCATCATCCACGAGAAGATGTGGGCCCGGTTGTAGAACAGCTCGGCCTTCAGGCGCGCGTTCGAGGGGATCACCGTGGCGCCGTACTGGTGCTGCAACCCGTCGATGGCGGTGATCGCCGCCATCACGCTGGCGTTGTCGCCGGTCTGCACGCCGCGCGACAGGCCGTCGAACGCCGCCTGGTACTGCTGGCGCTGCGTCGCGTCCAGGCGCGGCAGCACCTGCCCGATCTCCTGCCAGGTGTGGTTCACGTCGTTCGGGATCGGGAACAGCCGCAGCGTCGTGCCGCGGAAGGTCAGGTAGAGCATCTCGAAGCGCTCGTCGAAGCTGATCAGCTGGCGCTGCGTCTTCGAGCGCTCGCGATCGGGCGTGCGGTGCGCCTCCTCAACCGCCTCGGTCAGGCGGTAGCGGCCCTGCGCGTCGAAAAGGCTGGCCGCCGAGACATGCTTGACCGAGGCGTCCACGCCCAGCAGCTGCTTGACGCCGGGATGCTTGACCTGGATCAGCGGCTTGTCCCACCAGAAGTCCGGGTTCAGCGCCCAGCTCAGGTACTGGTCCACCGGCTCGCGGCCCTCGAACTTGGAGCGCTTGGCGACCTTCATCACCATCTCGCGCGCCAGGGTGTCGAGCGGCTTCATGCGGCCGTTGTAGTCCTGGATGATCAGGCGCGAGGCCGCCTCGCGCGCCGGGTCCGACAGCGCCACGAACCCCGTGCCTACCGGCCCGTGGTTGTGGCCGCTGTGGTCGTGGCCGTCGTTGGGGTCGTGCGCCTGCGCCCGCGCGCCCGCCGGCGCCAGCAGCGCCAGCGCTGCCACCAGGCCCGCGCCCGCCAGCGCGGCGGCCTTGCTCGCCGTCGCCGCCTCGTCCGCCGCCTTGCGGGCCTTGACCGGCCACAGCACGTCCTTGAGGATGATCAGCAGGAAGCCCAGCGAGATCAGGCCGTACCCGAAGTAGGTCGGAAGCTTGCCCGGGTCGTGGTTGACCGACAGGATGGTGCCGCGGCGGTCCCGGTCGTACGACGACTGGAAGTGCTTCGAGCCGCGGTGGTTCATCGGGTAGTTCATGTAGATGTGCACCTTCTTCCCGCTGATCCCCAGGCCGGGGTCGTCCACCGACACGAAGCTCTCGTACGTGGCCGGGTTGTCGCTGCCGGGGTAGGTCTTCAGCACGAAGTCGTCGAGCGTGACCGTGTAGGGCAGCTTGACGATGCGCGGCCCGTACGACAGCTCGAACGCGCGGCCGCCGGCCTGCACGGCCACCGGGCGGTCCTGCTCGACGCAGATCACGTTGGCGATGTCGTTGCCGCCGGCGTCGCGCAGCACGACGCGCGCGGCGGCCGGGTCGTTGCCGCTCTCGCTCATCGCCGGCGCCTTGACGACCGAGCCGTAGATCGTGGCCGGCACCAGGCTGAAGGCGTTGTCGTCGTTGCGGTAGAACATCTGGGGTTGCACGTCGAAGATGGTGCCGGCCGGGATCTCGGTCAGGGCCTGCGTCTGCATGTCAGCCACCGTCAAGGGGAACGAGGCGCGCCCCTGCAGGCCGCTCGCGCCCCCGCGCGCGAACTCGACGCCGCGGTTGACCTGGTACACCATGTCCAGGTCCGCGAAGCTCTCCTGGGCGCCGCTGTGGCCCATCGAGAAGTCGGGATGGAAGGCGAACAGGATGCGCTCACCCTTGCGACCGTCCGGCGCCGTGATCTCGACACGGATCATCGGGTTGACCATGGGCCCCTCGGGATCCGAGCTGACCCCGACCTGGAACTTCGTCTGGAACTCGGTGACGCGGAAGCGGTAGCCGCCGCAGGCGACCTGGCCGTTGTCCGCCGGCACTACCGGCACCGAGCAGGTCTCGCCGCCGATGCGCAGCCGCAGGTCGCCGTAGCGCGACGTCGCCATCTCGCCGCCGAAAGGCCCGTCCAGGAACCGCATCTCGGCCTGGCCGACGGTGGCGCGCTCTCCCTGCAGGAGCATGCCCTCGCTCATCTGGCCGTCCTGGAGCACGCCGTACTGCAGCGCGGCCGGGCCGCCCGGGCCTTCCATCCACTTCTCGGTGAAGTGCGGCCAGTACTCGGTCACGGCCAGCGTGTACTGCTGGCCCGCCAACTCGACCTTGCGCTGGTGCTTGTTGGGACCGGCCTTCCACAGGCGCACCTTCATGTCCGCCGAACGGCCCTCGCTGCTGACGGTGACGTGCTTGTGGTTGGAGTAGATGAAGTCGGAGCTCGAGCCCTCGCGGATGCTCATGATGCCCTCGTAGCCGAACCAGCGCGTGATGCCGGCGCTGACGAGGATCACGACGATGGAGATGTGCACGAGCATGAACCCGAACTGGCGCGGCTTGTACGGCCAGCGCTTGAAGAACAACAGCACGAGGCTGATGCAAAGCAGGGCCAGGACCGCCTCGAACCACCAGGCGTCGTAGATCACGTCGTACGCGCCCTCGCGGCCGACGGCCGATTCGATGAACGTGCCCCTCGCCGACGCGAAGGCGACCACCGCCATGAGGAACGCGCTGAGCTTCAGCGAGGACAACGCGGCGATGACCGGGTTCTTGTAGAAGCCTTTCACGGTGACCATCCAGGGTTATGGGGGGCCCCACGCGTCGCCAGGCGCGGCGCATCGCGGCAAACCCTTCCGGAGCCGAACGGTGCCGGCCAAATATAGTGACCGGTCCGCGCCTGCGCCCGGAAATCCGAGCGCCGCCAGCGGCGTTGCCGTTTGCCGTTTCGTCCGCGCGCCGCACGCCGTTTCGCGCGCCCCGGCAACCGGTGCCGCTGGCGACGCCGCGAAGCACTTCCGGGGAGCCGGCTTCCCGGCGGGCGGCAGATTCCGCCGCCCAGGACCGTGGCGCGGTGTGACACCTGGCATGTGACACTTTCCGGTCCAAAGTGCAAATACGAAATCTGCCGCGATGTCGAAATCAATATCATAAAAGCACCATATCGAGCCAAACGGAAAAACGCCTTGACCGTTTCGTGAGCAGCGTGCTAGTCTCCGTTCAAGATCACACCACCCGGGACACGGACCCGACCCGTAGCCGGACCGACGCGATCGCCCTGAGGCGGGTGCGTGGCGACCGGGAGGAAGGGACCGGCCCGGCCGGGCGAGACGGAACTTGCCGGAACCGATGGACACGCTCCCCCTCCCAGGAGCCACCATGGACCGCATTGTTCCCCGTCGCCCCCGCGTCCTGCCGGCGCTGGCGATCCTGCTCAGCCTGGTCCTGTGCCCGGCTGCCCCGGGCCAGGCGAAGCGCCCGGACATCAGCGACATGCCCGCCGGCGATCCCGGCGACGGCGTGCTGCGCCCGTTCGAGAGCGAGGCGCAGGCGCCGGACGCCACGACGCAGACCGAGGCCGCTCCCGCCGGCCCGTCGCGTCCCGCCCCGCAGTACCTCCTGATGCCGGTGGCTGCCCCGGCGGGCCAGCCGTGGCCGGTCGTCTTCCGCCTGGTGCGGATCGATCGCCTGGACGGCACCACCGCCTGGCATCCGACCCCGTTCGGCGGGAGGTGGCACCGTGCGCCCTGACCGCCTGCGTCGCGAGCGGGCCGAAGCCGAGGCCCACCCCACCGCCGGACGCGGCGCCCTGGCCGGGCAGCCCGCTCCCGCCACCGCGCTGGCCGCCGCGCGCCGCCTCTACCGGTTCGGCCGGCACGAGGAGGCGCTGGCCGCGCTGTCGCCCGCGCTGCGCGCGGAAGCGCCGGCCGGCGAGCGGCGGCAGGCGCTGCTGCTGCACGGCTGGTGCCTGGTCGAACTGAAGCGCCATGACGACCTGCGCGCGTGGCTCGAGCGTGCGCCCGCTGACGGCTTCGCCGCGGACGAGCCGGCGCTCCGTGCCCTCGCCCTGAACGTGGCGCTCTTCGACGGGCGTCACGACGAGGTCGCGACCGAGGCGGCGGCCCTGCTGGAGGTCGCCCCCGGCGCGGCCGATCCCCTGCACGCGGAGCTGCGGCTGCTGCTGGGCGCGGCGCTGCGCTGGCAGGGACGGCTGCAGGAAGCGGTCACGCACGTCGAGTTCGCCTGCTCGGCCTTCACCGTGCTGGACGAGCCGGTGCGCGGGGCCGTGGCCGCGAACTTCCTCGGCTGGACGTTCCTGTCCCTGGGCCGGCTCGACGAGTCGCGCCGCTGGTTCGAGAAGAGCCTGGCGATCAACAGCCAGCTCGGCTCGCGGCCGCGGCTGGCGCAGAACTACCAGAACCTGGCCATCGTCTGCTACAAGCAGGGCGACTACGAACCGGCCGCCGAGCTGCTCACGGCCGAGCTGGCGATCGTCGAGCGCCTGCCCGACATGCGTTGCCGGGCGTGGCTGGCCCTGGGCAACGTGCGCCGCCTGCGCGAGGAGTTCCCGGCGGCGCGCGCCGACCTGCTGGAAGCCTACGCCGTCGCGAAGGAACACGGGCTAACCCGCGAGGAGGTGATCGCCCTCGAGTTCCTGGGCGACACCTGCCGCGACGAGGGTTGCCCGGCCGAGGCGCGCGCCTACTACCGCCGCGCGATGGGCCTGGCCCGACGGCTGGCTCCCCGCGGCGACCTGGTCCTGGAGCTGCTGCGGCGCGAAGGCGAGTGCCTGGACCTCGAGGGCCGCCACGCCGACGCGCTGCGCGTGCTGGACGAGGCGCTGGGACTGGCCGCGGAGGTCGGCGACCGCTTCGAGACCGCGGTCATCCGCCGCTGCCTGGGCGTGAACGCCGGCCACCTGGGCCGCCTGCCCGTGGCGCGCCGCGAGCTGGAGGCCGCCGCAGCCGAGCTGCACGCGATGACCGCGCGCCATGAGGCGATGACCTGCGACTACCACCTGGCCCGCGTGCTGGCGCGCGCCGAGGGGACCGCCGGTTCCCAGGGCCCGGGTCCGGGCGCCCTGGACATCGCCTGGCGCAGCGCCCTGCGGGCCCAGCAGGCGAGCCAGGACCTGGGCGTGCCCGGCCTGGCGGCGGAGATCGGCGCGCTGGTGGCCGAGCTGTCGCGGGCGCGACTGCGCGACGCCGGCGAGCAGCCGCTCTGGCGCGCCTTCTCCGCGCGCAAGGCCCCTGCCACCCGCGTCGTCGCGGTCTCCCCCGCGCTGCAGCAGGCGGTGCGGCGCTGCGACGGCTTCGCCCGCCACGGCGGTCCCGTGCTCCTGCTGGGCGAGGAGGGGTCCGGACGGGCCGCGCTGGCCAGGCGCCTGCACGAGAACGGGCCGCGCGGCGGCGGGCCCTTCCTGCGCCTGGACTGTTCCGGCGGCGACACCGCCACGCTCGGCTGGGAGCTGGAAGGAGGCAACGGCGACGGCGCCGGGGGGCTGCTGTCCCGCGCGGCGGGCGGGACGCTCCTGCTGGCCGGCATCGAGGCGCTGCCGCCGGCGCTGCAGGCCGAGGTGCTGCGGCTGGTGCGCGACGGCTGCTGGCGGCGGCGCCCCGGCGGCGAGGCCACGACCTGCGACGTCCGCCTGATGGCCACGGCCGGCGATGGCCTGGCGGCCCTGGCCGAGGCCGGTCGCTTCCGCCCGGACCTCTACTTCCGGCTGCGCCTGATGACCGTGCGCGTGGCCCCGCTGCGCGAGAGGCGGCAGGACATCCTGCCGCTGCTGGATCACTTCCTGACCCGGCTGGAGGGCTCGACACTGACCGGCCGCTCGGTCTTCGACGTGCCTGCCCTGGCGCTGCTGGGCGAGTACGCCTGGCCGGGCAACGTGGCCGAGCTGGAGGCGATCGCGCAACAGGCCTGGCTGTGCCGGCGGCAGGGCGCGCCGGTGGTCCTGCGCCCGGAATCCCCGCAGGGTCGCCTGGTCGTGGAGGCGGCGGGCGCGCCGGAAGCCGCGCGCGCGCCGCGCCTGACGGGCGCCGCGCTGCAGTCGCTCATCGCGCGCACGGGCGGCAACAAGGCGCGGGCGGCGAGGCAGCTGGGGGTGTCGCGGATGACCCTGTACCGATGGCTGCGGCAGGTGGACCCGACGGCTCGCTGACGGCGATGATCGAGCGCACGGTGATGGCGCACGCGACGGCCACGCCAACGAAGGGGCCCGGCCGCATGGCCGGGCCCCGTTCCGTCGAACACGCGTGAAGGGCGCCGTTACCTGAACATCGCCTTCACCGAGCCGAAGCTCTCGTTCTCGGTCGCCACCGCGCAGTCGCTCAGGAAGTCGAAGACGTACTCGCCGCAGGCATTGGTGCCCCAGCTGTCGACCACCAGGTAGACCACCTGCGGCGAAGACGTCGCATTCGTGTACGCGATCGTCTCGATCCCGCCGGCCAGCGTGGCGTCCGAGTACTCCAGGCAGCCGAAGGCGCCGCCCGGCGCCTGGCAGCTGTCCAGCAGCCAGAGCGCGCCGTCGCCGGTCGCGTAACGGACGTTGGCCGTGAAGAAGCAGCCGGCCGGAACCTCGATCTCGTAGTAGTGCTCCAGCCCGTTCTCGGTGTAGTCGCCGCAGGCCAGCTGCGAGACGATGTTGGCGCCATCGCAGGTGCTGCGCTCGAAGTGCGTGCCGGTGCCCTGGTACACCGCGCCGCAGAAGTCGACCGGGTCGGGCGGGGGCGGCGGGCTGTAGGTGCCGATACGCACCGCGTCGAAGTAGTGGTCGGCGCCGTCCTGCCCGGCATAGCGGAACGTGAATTCGGGCGAGGTGCCCTCGTACGCGGCCAGGTCCACCTGCACGTACTCCCACAGCCACGACGTGCCGCCGTTCTGCGCATGGAAGCTGTAGACCTCGACGCCGTTGACCTCGACCGTGAAGTCCGCGTAGGCCGACCAGGGCACGCTGCCCTGGGTGGCGAAGAACAGGTCCTCGCCGACGGCCACCGGCCAGGTGAACGACAGGCGCTCGTCCTGCACCATCGCCGCCTGCCAGGTCACGCGCGCGGCCGCCTGCCCCGAGTATGGGGCCTGCGTGTCACGGATCCAGGTGTGCGCGGCGTCGGTCGTCGACAGGGTCCAACCCACGGGCGGGAAGGCACCCTCGAAGCCTTCGAGTACGGCCATCTTCGCCGAGGTCCAGGGCTGCTGCGCGCCGGGGGCCTCCTTGGACGGGAGCTTGGCCGCCTGGGCGACGGGCGCCGCCAGGGCCAGGACGACCAGGGCCAGGACCACGGGCAACGTGAGCATTCGGTTCATTGTACCCTCCACGCCCCCCCAGTCCTTGCGGACGGAACGGAACAACCGGCCGCGCGGGGGGCAGCGGCCGGCCTGGCGTCATGCCACGAACTCTGGGGAGAATCCATCTCGTGCCATAATCTTACGCCAATCGGCCCCCCCCGCGCAAGTCCATTTGAGGTTTACTGCGTTTTTAACGCTCGGTGTGGTCGTGTCCGGCTCCCCCGCGCGGGGCCGTGTCGGGGGCCGTCGGGTGCGTCGGCTCGGTGGCGGCGCCCGGCAGGCCGTGCTCGCCGGTGACCGGCTGGGGCACCGTGTCGCCGAACGGACGGAAGCCTCCCCCGGCGCCCTTGCCCTGGGACGTGTCGGACGGGCGGATCGGGTGGTCGCGCAGCACGGTGATGGTGATGCGTCGGTTGGCCGGGGCCAGCGGGCTGGACGGGGCGGCCAGGCGGCCGTCCCCGTAGCCGACGACGCTCTCGAAGCGGTCGCGGCCCAGTCCCTGCGCCTCGAGCCGGCGGCGGGCGGCGTTGGCGCGGTCGCTCGACAGCTCCCAGTTCGTGTACTCGACGCCGGGCGGGAAGGGCCGCGCGTCGGTGTAGCCCTCGATGCGCACACGGTTCTTCAGCCCGCGCAGGCTGGCCGCGACCGCGTCGAGGGTCCGCTCGAAGGCCGGGTTCATGCGGGCGCTGCCGACGGCGAACAGCTCCTGCTGCGCGTCGTCGGTGATGTCGATCACGAGCCCGTCGTCGCCCAGCGTCACGCTGACCTGGTCCTTCATGTCGCCGAGGCTGATCCCGCCGGCTCCCTCGCCTGCGCCCTCTCCCTCGCCGGCGCCCTCGCCGGCCCCCTCGCCCGCGCCTTCGCCCGCGCCCTCGGCGCCTGCCGGCTCCTCGCTGAGCGCCTCCTGCAGCTCCTGCGCGGCCATCTCCAGGGCCGTGGATTCCTCGACGATGGCGTTGTGGATCGGGTTGGCCATGAGTCCGGGACCGCCCGAGAAGGTGCCCGACAGCGAGCTGCCGCCGTCCTTGAAGGGGCCCTCCGAGCGGAAGTACTGCGCGATGGCCTTCTTCTGTTCCGGCGAGGTGGCGGCCAGGATCCACATCAGCATGAAGAACGCCATCATGGCGGTGGTGAAGTCGGCGTACGCGACCTTCCAGGCGCCGCCGTGATGGCCGCCCCCGTGGCCGCCGTGCCCATGGTGGGCCCGGCGCTTGCCGCCCTTCTTCTCGCCCGACATCGGTGGACGTTCCTCCGCGCCTCAGCCGGCGCTAGACCCGCGACTTGATGGAGTTGACGGCCTCGGCCACGTCGACCGAGCTGGGCCGGTCGGCGGTGTAGATGACGCGGCGAACCTGCTCGATCGCGGTGCGCGGCGAGGCGCCCTGCGCCGAGCTGATCAGGCCGACCATCATGCACTGCATGTACTTGTTCTCGTCGCGCCCGATCGACTCGACGGCGCCGGCCAGCGGCTGGAAGAAGCCGTACGACATGAGGATGCCCAGGAACGTGCCGACCAGCGCGGCCGCGACGTGGTGGCCCAGGACCTCGGGAGGCGCGTCCAGGTGCGACATCGTGACGACGATGCCCATGACGGCCGCCACGATGCCGAGCGCCGGCATCGCGTCGCCGACCTTCGCCAGGACGGCCGGCGGCAGCCCGACTTCCTCCTGCTGCGTCGCCATGTCCGACATCATGATGTGCTCGGCGTCGCCAGCGTCGGTGCCGTCGATGAGCAGCTTGAGCGAGTCGCAGAAGAACGTGACGGCCTTCTTGTTGCCGAGGAACTTCGGGTAGTTCTGGAACGTGGCGCTGGCCGCCGGGTCCGCGACGTCCTCTTCCAGCGCCAGCAGGCCGTTCTTGCGCATCTTGGAGAAGACCTCGAACTGCATGGTCAGCAGCTCGATGTACGTGGCCTTCGTGTAGGGCGATCCCTTGAAGATGACGGGCATCGCCGCGCCGAGCGCCTTCAGCACCTTGATCGGCGTGCTGATCAGCGCGGTGCCGGTGGCGGCGCCGAAGATGGTCACGAGCTCCGCCGGCTGGAAGAGCGTCGCGAACGGTCCCTTGACCATCGCGAAGCCGCCGAGCACCGAGCCGATGACGACGAGGATGCCGATGATCGCGAGCATTGCCGGGTCGATCCTTCCGGGGACGTCGCCGTTCCACGGCCGGGCCGGCGCACCCCGCGCCGGATCCCGCCCCGCCGGATTGATCGGCCTGCGCCGGTCCGGCTTGAGGGGAGAATACCCGCGCCGGGCCCGGATCCCTTTTGCATATCAGGACTTGCAGGATGGTGAGGTGCGGCGGCGGCGACAGGTGGCCAGGCCGGCGCCCCGGCCGCTCGAAACCGCGGCCAGGGCCGCCTCAGTCCCCGGAATACAGGTCCGGCACGTAGTTCTGCTCCTGCCGGGGCGGCCGGCGGTAGCCCTGCGCCTTCTGGCGCGGCGGCAGGCGGATCGGCTCGGGCGTCAGGTCCTGGTATGGGATCAGGCCGAGCAGGTGCGAGATGCAGTTCAGCCGCGCGCGCTTCTTGTCGTCGGCGTCGACGACGTACCAGGGGGCCTGCTTGATGTCGGTGTGCGCGAACATCGCGTCCTTGGCGCGGCTGTACTCCACCCAGTGCGACCGCGACTTGAGGTCCATCGGGCTCAGCTTCCAGCGCTTCGTCGGGTCGTGGATGCGGTCCTCGAAGCGCCGTTCCTGCTCGTCGTCGCTGACCGAGAACCAGTACTTCACCAGCTGGATGCCCGACCGCACGAGCATGCGCTCGAACTCGGGGCAGGCCCGCAGGAACTCCTCGTACTCGGCGTCGCTGCAGAAGCCCATGACGCGCTCGACACCGGCGCGGTTGTACCAGCTGCGGTCGAACAGGACGATCTCTCCGGCCGCCGGCAGGTGCGCCACGTAGCGCTGGAAGTACCACTGCGTGCGCTCGCGATCGCTGGGCACGCCCAGGGCGGCCACGCGCACGAACCGGGGATTCAGCGGCTCGGTGATGCGCTTGATGGCGCCGCCCTTGCCCGCCGCGTCGCGTCCCTCGAAGACGACGACCACGCGGTGCCCCGTCGCGCGCACCCACTCCTGCATCTTGACCAGCTCGATGTGGAGCCGGAGCAGCTCGCGCTTGTACGTCTTCGCCGTGAGCGGGCCGGCCGTCCGCGGGGCGGCCGGGTCCTCGAGCATCGTGGTCATGGGTTCCTGCCTCCGTGGCCGGCGACGCCGGATCCGGCCCGCGGCGCCCCCCCTCGTGGCTGCCAGGCGGGGACGTGCCGCCGCGACGCCTGCTGAACAAAGCGATTCAGCAAGCCGCGTGCCCGTGGCGGGACCGCGGGAAACGACGGCCCCGCAGGCGCTTGCCCGCGGGGCCGTCCCGAACCGCCCGGCTGAACCTGCCGGCCTACTTCCCGAAATGGTCCGCGCTCATCCGCGGCTTGCTCTTGTCCGGGTAGGCCGGCGCGCCCGGGATGGCCCACTTCGCGCCGTTGACCTTGAGCTCATTGAGCAGCCAGTCGATGGCGAAGTCCAGCTGCGTGTCCTTGCCGTCCACGACGTCCTTCGGCATGTTCATCACGACGATGTCCGGCTCCACGCCCCACCCCTCGATGGGCCACGTCCCGTCCAAGCCGTACAGTCCGAACTGCGGGGGCGTCGTGCCGCCACCGTCCACCAGGTCCTGGTGCGGCTCGATGCCGATGGACCCGCCCCACGTGCGCATGCCGACGACCTTGGCCAGGCCCAGCCGCTTGATCGCCTCGGCGAAGAACTCGCCGTTGCTGCCGGTGTCCTCATTGATCAGGACGACCACCGGACCGTGCTGCACCCGCTCGGGGTTGCGGCCGGACTTGCCCTCGCGCGGGATCGTGATCGACCACAGCACGCGCTCCAGCCGGTCGATGATCATGTCGCCGGTGAAGCCGCCGCCGTTATAGCGCTCGTCGAAGACCAGTGCCGCCTTCTCGGTCTGCGGGTAGTAGCTGCGGCCGAACTCGACCAGGCCCTCCTCTCCCATATTGGGCACGTGCAGGTAGCCGATCTTCCCCTCCGAGCGTCGCGTCACGTAGTCCAGGTTGCCGTCCACCCAGGCGCGGTAGCGCAGGCCGAACTCGCTGCGCAGCGTCTGCACGCGCACGGTGCGGGCGCCCGCAGCGCCGGGCTTGTCGTTCACCGTCAGGGTCACGTGCGCCCCTGCCTTGTCCACCAGGAAGGCGTAGACGTTGGCCGGGTACTTGACCTCGACGCCGTCGATGGCGATCAGCCAGTCCCCGTCCTTGACGCCGACACCCGGCTCGGCCAACGGCGACCGCAGGTTCTCGTCCCACGACACGCCCGGCACGATGTTCGCGAAGCGGTAGTACGGCTGCTTCTCGTCGCGCGCGAAGTCGCAGCCCAGCAGGCCGGTGCGGATCGGCGCCGGGCCGGGCTCGAAGTCCCCGCCCTGGACGTAGGTGTGGCCCAGGTTCAGCTCGCTGATCATCTCGCCGATCAGGTAGCTGAGGTCCGTGCGCGAACCGCAGCCCGCCACGAACGGCGCGTACTTGTCGTGCATGGCCTGCCAGTCGGTCCCCTGCATGTTCCGGTCGTAGAAGAAGTCGCGCTGGATGCGCCAGGCCTCGTCGAACATCTGGCGGTACTCGGCCAGGTGGTCGATGCGCAGCTTGACGCCGTTCGTCGCCAGCTTGCCGTCGCCGACCTTGGCCGGCTTGCCGGCGTCGACGATGCCGTACTTCGACCCGGCGCGGTAGATGAGCTTCTTCCCGTCCGCGCTCTGGTGGTAGTTGGCGATGCCGGGGATGAGGTCCTTGGTCTCCTGGTCCGCCAGCGTGTACTTCACCAGGTCCAGCTCGCCGCCGGTGCGGTCGTCCACGTGCTGGTACTTGAGGAACTCGGGCTCGTTCCTGCGCAGCATGAGGAAGCCGCCCTCGCAGGCCTCGAGGCGGAACCAGTTGCCGGCTTCGACGCCGGGGCAGGCCAGGATGCGCCCGGGCAGCCCGGCGAGTTCGATCTCAACCGGCGCGACGGCGGGCTTGTCGGCCTTGTCGCCCTTGCCGGCGTCCTTCTTCGCGGCGCCCTTGCCCTCGTCGGCGGCGGCCTTCACGGGCACCTCGGTGTCCGCCTTGTAGAACGGCGAGCGACCGCCGGCCTGGAGCAGCGCCACGTACGGCTTCGCCACGTCCAGGAACACGTGCTGCTGGTCGATGCGGCACATGATCGGGTTGAACGTGCGCATGGACAGGAAGTAGAGGTGCTTGCCGTCGCCCGAGAAGCTGGGCGACCAGCTCTGGTACATGTTGTCCGTGACCCGCGTGTTCGCGCCGGTCTTCGTGTCGTGCAGCCAGATCTCCTCGTTCATGTTCCCGGTCTGGCTCGTGAACGCCACCCAGCGGCTGTCCGGCGACCAGACGTAGTCCATGATGCCCCAGCGCTCCCAGGCGTCGTCGTAGTCGCTCTGCGCGATCACGCTGGTCCTGCCCGTCGCGACCTCGACCAGGTTCAGCTTCAGGTACTTGTCGGCGAAGATGATGCGCTTGCCGTCGGGCGACCACGCGGGCTGCTTCGTGAACCCGAACGTGCCGCTGGTCAGCTGCTTCCAGGCGCCCCCCTTGGCCGGCATGACGTACAGCTGCTCCTCGCCGGTGCGGTCGCTGACGAAGGCGATGTGCGCGCCGTCGGGGCTCCACGTGCCGTACTTCTCGCGCGAGGCGCTGGTCGCCGTCAGATTGACCGCGTCGCCGTCCTCGGCCGGCAGGCTCAGCAGCTCGCCGCGGGACTCGAGCACCGCGCGCTCGCCGCCGGGCGACAAGCCGAAGGCGCCCTCGCTCGGCGCCTCGTCGCTGAACTCCTCGCGCACGTGGCGGCGGTCCGAGCGCACGCTGATCGCCACGTCGCGCACCTGCCCGCTGGCGGTATCGAGCACCTTCAGGCCGGCCCCGTGCTGGAAGACGACCTTTCCATCACCGTACGAGGGCCACTTGACGTCGTAGTCCTTGAAGTGCGTCAGGCGCCTGACCTGCTTCGTCGCCGTGTCATGGGCATAGAGGTTCAGCGTGCCGTCCTCGCGGTCGCTGAGGAAGTAGATCGCGCCCTGGCCCCACATCGGGAAGCTGTCGTTGCCGGTCCAGTCGGTGATCTTCGTGATGCCGCCGCCCTTGAGGTCCTTGACCCAGATGTCCTGGGCCATGCCGCCCTCGTAGCGCTTCCACGTGCGCGACTGCACGTTGATGCGGTTGTAGGCCAGCCCGCTGTGGTCGGGCGCCACCGAGGCCAGCGAGCCGCGGTCGACCGGCAGCTCCATCTCCATGCCGCCGTCCAGGAACACCTTGTAGAGCTGGCCGCGGAAGGGGTACTCGCGACCGCTGGAGATGATGACGCCGCTGCCGTCGGGGCACCAGTCGAGCATCGTGTCGTTCGCCGGGTGCCAGGTCAGGCGCCGGGGCTCGCCGCCGGCGGCGTCCATGACGTAGATGTCGTTCCCGCCGTCGTACTCGGCGGTGAAGGCGATGAGCTTGCCGTCGGGGCTGATCTTCGCCATCACCTCGCTGCCGGAGTGCGTGGTGAGCCGGCGGGCCTCGCCGCCCTCCTCGGGCACCAGCCACAGGTCGCCCTCGTAGGTGAAGACGATGTTGCCCCCGCCGATGTCTGCGTAGCGCAGCAGGTAGCCGGGCGATTCGACGGACGTGTCGGCCGCCGCGGCGGTCGCGGCCCCGAGCAGCAGGGGCAGGATCAGGGAGAGCAGGCTCAGGCGCTTCACGGAGTACCTCCTGGCGGTGGGATGCGTCCGGGGACGGGACAAACAGGGTTGATGCGCAGCACGGGGAAGAATGTTGCACGGACGGGCCGGGTGGAGCAAGGTCTGGCCGGGGCCACGGCCCCTGCGGGGGCAGGGCCGCCCGCCGAGTCACCGGTCCGAAACGCCAACGCGGAAGGAGCCGAAGCATGACGGGGCCGCGCCGCGGCAACAGGCATATCGAAGCGGAGGGCGCGCAGGCGGGCGAGGAACGGGAAGCTGCCCAGGGCCTGTACGCGGACCCTGCGCTCTACGACATCCTCTACACCCCGGGCACTGCCGCCGAGATCGACGCCCTCGAGCGCGTCGAGCGCGCCCTGGCCACCCGCCCCCCGCGCCCGGGGCGCCTGTGGTTCGAGCCGGCCTGCGGCACCGGACGCTGCCTGCGGGTGGCGGCCCGGCGCGGCCGGCGCGTGGCCGGCTTCGATCGCGAGCCGGCCATGCTGGCCTATGCCGCGGCCCGCCTGGCCCCCCGGCGGCGTGCGGAGGGGACGGCGGGACCGCGCCTGTTCACCGCCGACCTGGCCGACTTTGCCGCCCCCGCGGCCAGGGCCGGCCTGCGACCCGGCTCGGTCGACTTCGCCTTCATCACGGTCAATTCGCTGCGCCACCTCGGCAGCGACCGCGCGATGCTGGCGCACTTCGCCCAGGTCCGCGACCTGCTGCGGCCGGGCGGCCTCTACGTGGTGGGCCTGAGCCTGACCGACTACCAGTGGCTGTGGCCCGATGAGGACCTGTGGACCGCCGCCCGCGGCCCCTGCCGCGTCAGCCAGCTCATCAACTGGCTGCCGCCCGAGCCGGGCACGCCGCTCGCGCGCCGGGAGCGCGCCCTCAGCCACCTGACGGTCACCCGCCCGGGCGGGACCGAGCACCTGGACGACGCCTACGACCTGCGCTGCTACGACGAGGGGCAATGGCGGCGGCTGGTCGGCCGGTCGGCGCTCGCGCGGGTGGGCAGCTTCGACGCGCGCGGGCGCCCGCTCCCGCCGGGCACCTGGCCCTACCAGCTGGAGGCGCTGCGGCGGGAGTGACCCGCGGCGATGGCCCGGGACAGCCCGCCGCGCATTGCCTGCAAATGAAGCCGGGCCCTCGCATGGAAGCGAATGGCCCGGTTCAACGATCCGACAGCGTGCAGGACTCGGACCGCAGGTTCAAGATAGGGACTTCGGACGCCGCGCAACAGCCCCGTGTTGAGTTCCCGTGCCCGGACTACCGGCGGCGGATGACGATGTCGCCACTGCCGGTGTCCAGCAGCACGTCCGCTGCGCCGTCGCCGACCACCAGCCGCTGGCGCCCTTCCTCCAGCTTCTCCACCTCGGCGCCGCCGACGTCCGCGCGAATCTCGCCGCTCCCGGTGTCGGCGATGATGTCGGCCGAGGCATCGCCGGGCAGATCCAGCTCGACGCCGCCGCTGCCGGTGTCGATCTTGAAGCGCCCGCTGCCCATGCGCTCGAAGGCGAGCCTCACGTCGCCGCTGCCGGTGTCGAGCTCGGCCTCATCCACCGCCACGCCCGTGGCCAGCACGTTGCCGCTGCCGGTGTCGACGATCAGGGCCCGGCAATCGAGCCCGTCCACCTCGACCTCGCCGCTGCCGGTGTCGATCTTCACGCGCCGGCCCTTGCAGCCGCGCAGCTCCACCATGCCGCTGCCGGTGTCCACGTCGATGTCGCCGTCGACACGGCTCAGCCGCACGTCGCCGCTGCCGGTATCGACCCGCGTCTCGCCCTCGATGTCGCCGACGGTGACCGGTCCGTAGCTGGACTCCAGGTCCAGGTCCCCGCGCACGCCCTCGGCCGTGATGGCGCCCACCCCGTGACGCAGGGTCAGCGCGCGGCCTGCCGGCACCTCGACCACGACATCGGCCCACACCTCGAGGCCCTCGCCCGAGCCGCGCACGGTCAGCTGCCGCTCCTTGAAGTGGCCGAACGTCCGGCGCAGCCACGATTTCTCCTCGCGGCTCTCCGCCCGGATGCTCGTCGACACGCGGAAGCCGCTGCCCAGCTCGGGGTAGACGTACTTCATGTGCCGATCCAGGGGGAAGACGATGCGCAGCGCGTTGCTCACCTGCTGCAGGTCGATCATGTCGATGGCCGACTGCTCGCCCTGCAGGCGCACGGTGACGTGGAACGCGTTGCCGCTGCCCGGGCGCACGTCCACCGCGCCGATGAGGTTGCCAAGGTAGAGGTTGGACGTATCGAGCGTGAATTCCCGCGTCACCTCGGCGCCGCGGGCCGCCCGTGGATGCAGCAGCGTGGGCAGCAGGGCGATGAGGACCAGGCACAGGACGGTGGCTGTCAGGGACCGGCGCGTCATGGCGTTCCTTTCCGGTTCAATAGACTGCGGGGACCGGCGCGG
Source organism: Candidatus Krumholzibacteriia bacterium (assembly GCA_041908585.1). GTDB lineage: Bacteria > Krumholzibacteriota > Krumholzibacteriia > LZORAL124-64-63 > LZORAL124-64-63 > CAINDZ01. The sequence goes on along the minus strand of JAYRFB010000013.1, from coordinate 15,719 downwards.
CGGCTGGCGATGGGCGGTCCCGACCTGCCATTGACGCGCGGGGGTCCGGGAAGGTTGCCTCGGCCCCGGGCGAATTCCGGCGGCCCCGTCGGGAGGGGGCCGGGACGCGCGTTGCGGGTACCGTGGCGCGCAACGGTTGACCGGTCAACGATCCGCAGCCCTCCGAGCTTCCACTTGCAGCTCGCCGGCTTGTTGACCCGTCAATCAAGTCGCGATGCGAGGTCGTGCACGCCGCCCCCGGTAACTATTTGACCAGCACCAGCCTGGCCACCGCCGTCCCCGAGGCCGGGCCGCCAGTGCCGGCCGCCCGCGCGTAGTACACGCCGCTCGGCAGGTCGCGGCCCGCGTCATCGCGCCCGTCCCAGGCCAGCTCGCCGCGTCCGTCGCGCACCTCGGCGACCAGCCGCCGGACCGCGCGGCCACGGGCGTCGTGGATCATGACCGTCGCAGGGCCGTCCGGCAGGCCGGTCACGGCCAGCCGCACCTGCGCGTTGAACGGGACCGGCCAGGCCGCCAGGCGCGGCACGACCGCCGACGGTGACGGCGTCCCCGCCGCGTAGAGGGGCATCGACACGAACTCGGCCGCCTCCAGGTGGCCGTCGCCATCCCCGGCCGGGGCCTGGCCCTGCAACGCGCCGCCGTCGGGCGAGGCGTAGGCGGCCATCGCCACCTCCACCGAAGCCGGCAGACCGCCCGGGAAGATCGCGTCCAGGCGCAGGGCGCCCTCGAGCACAGCGCCCGAGCCGAGGACCGCCGCCGGGTCGCCGCCGAGCACGGTCTCGCTTCCGTTGAACCAGCCGGTCCAGCCGTTGCCCGCCTCGCGCGCCAGGAAGCGGACCCACGGCGAGGACTGGCCGGCCTTCGCCCAGGGCGCCGCGCGCAGCGGCACACCCGCGCCGTCGCGCACCAGCAGGAAGATATCGCGCCCGGCCAGCACCGACGGCGCGTCGGTGGCCAGGTACAGCCAGCCGTCCCGGACCTGACCCCACAGCGTGGCTCCGCCGGCCACTGCCAGCGCGGGCGCCTCGGCATCGAGCGCGCCGTCCATGACGAAGCCCTCGTCGCCGCCGCCACTGCTGCCGCCGGTGCCCACGTACACGTGCTGGATCGGCGTCCGCTTGATGTTGCCCTGCGCGTCCTCGGCCTCGGCGTAGTAGTCCAGCAGCACGTCGCTGTAGCCGGTCAGCTTCAGCCAGTACTGGTCGGCGATGCGTGTCGGCAGCACGGTCAGGTCGATGCCCGCCATGTCCCAGGGCTCGCCCAGCGGCATGACGCGCCGCGTCATCGGCAGCGCCGTCCAGGCGCCGACGCCAGCGCCGCCGGCGTACGTCTCGTTGGCGATGGTCGCCGTGTCGTTGGCGCCGTCGGCGTCCTGCCGCACCATCAGGTCCACGCGGGCCAGGCCCGAGACGTCGTGCGCGAAGGTCCAGACATGGAAGTCCGACGTCATCGCCGCGCCCTCGCCCGAGGGCCAGCCCCACAGCGAGCCGCCGCCGAAACCGCCGGGGTTCCAGGGCAGACGCTGCGGCAGCCAGACCGTGGGCGCCACCGTGTCCGGGCCGCCGGCCACCACCGGATCGGCAAGCGCCAGCGCCTGGTTGCAGGCCAGCGTGGCCTTGATCTCCATGTCCAGCGACGAGCCGTAGTACATGTAGCCGCTCTCGTAGCCGGCCAGCAGGTAATGCCAGGCTCGCTCGGCGGTGTTCGCGCCCGCCGGCGGGTCGACGACCTTCGCCGGGTCCACGCTGCCGACGATGGCCGCGCAGGTCTCGACCCGGTTCTGCGCCGCGGTCAGCACGGCCCAGTTGCGCTCGTCCTCGGCCCAGCCGCCGGGGATGTCGAACGCGCCGGAGGCGTTCACCGGCGGCCAGTTCCAGTTGATGAACTGCGGCGAGCCGAAGTCGCCGTCGGCGTTGACCCAGCCTCCGTCCTCGACGTGGACGATGTCGCCCGCGGGCACCGGGTGCTCGGCCAGGTAGGTCGCGACGGTGGTGGGCCGGTAGCCCTTGCTCGCCGCCGCGTGCGCGAACTGCGTCACGTTCTCGCGGTAGTAGCTGTAGCCGCCGCTCCAGGCGTTGTCACCGTCGTGGGCGATGAGCACCAGCATGGGGCGCGCGGGATCGTTCTGCGCGGCGATGGCGTCGATGCCGCCGGTCCCGAACAGCGAGTACCCTTCCTCCCAACCCATCGCGTTGGCCGCCGGCACCACGACCAGGCCCTTGACGACGCCGGTGGCCGGGTCCACGTGCTGCGCGCGGTGCGGCGTGAACCCATAGGGATAGGGCACCTTCAGCGTGACGCCGCGCGAGATGTTGTGGCTGGTCCAGCTCGCCTGCGCGGGGTTCACCTGGTCGGCGCGGTTGGGCGGATCGCAGTTGTCCAGGTTCGCCTGGTAGGGATAGTTCGCGCAGGCCCGCGCGATGTGCAGGTCCGGCACCACGGTCCAGCTGATGCCCGCGTCGACCAGCGCCGGGATCATCCGTTCGCTGAAGCACATCTCGGCCGGGAAGAAGCCCGTGGAGACGGCGCCCGGGCCCCAGGCGTCGTTCCAGATCTCGCGCGCGCAGGCCAGCTCCATGCGCAGCGCGTTGTCGTCCAGCAGCGGGTTGATCGCGTGGTGGAAGCCCGCCAGCACGGGGTCCAGCCGGCGCTGCCCCTGCGAGGTGGTCCAGCCCATCGCCGTGCGGTAGTGGCTGTACCAGTTGGAGGCGTAGCGGCCTCCGTTCCAGCCCGCATTGCCCAGGCTGAAGATGTTCTCGATCAGCGCGCCCGCGAACGAGACCTGCGCGCCGGCATCCGGCAGGTCGAGCACCGACTGCAGCGCGTCCTTCGGGTACCACTGGTAGTCGGCGACGCGGTCATCGGAGTTGAAGATCGTGAACTCGTCGTTCTGGCTGTGGCCCAGCGTGATGGTTTCGTACGCCGTCTCGTAGCGCCCGGGCGTCCAGGTGCTCTGCGTGGGCCAGTAGATGGGCTGGTGCATGTGCCACATCCAGGTGGTGTGGACGCCGGTGGCGGCCGGGGCCGGCTCCGCTGCGGCCAGGATCGTGGCCAGCATCATGACGCGGGTCGCAGAGGCCCCGAGCGGACGGGCCAATGGACGGGCGAGCGGACCGGGCAAAGGAAAACGACGGGCGCGGCGCAGGCGCATGGGCTGTTCAACCTCCGGATGCAGGCCGGAGGAATGATAGCACATGGTCGCGGTCGTCGGACCCGTCGTTTGAGTCGCTGTTGCCGGCCGGACCGGCGATCAGGCCTCGGCGCCTTCGTCCTCGTCGCCGAAGGTCTCCGCCCACTTGCGGTTCAGGTCCTCCATGCGGCGCTGGGCGCGCTGGCGGGCGGCGTCCGCTTCGCGGGGTGAGCGCGCGGCCTCGATGGCCTTGAGGCCCTCCTCGAGCGCCTGCTGCATGCGTGTGAAATGAACGGCGCGGGCCTTGTTGACGTCGTATCCCATCCTCGTCCTCCTGCTTGGCGGCGATCGGCGGTGGGCCGGGCCGCCGTCTCCGGTTGCCGGAACTGGCTTGCCGGGAGCGGAAGCAGGAAGCGTACCGGGCGGCAGGCGGCCGAAAACGGGCCCCAGGCCCGGCGCACAGCGAGGCTGCGCCCGGCGGGGTCGCCCGGGCGATGGGCGGGGCCGGCCAGATCCGTGCCACCGCCCCGCGGGTACTTGTTCAGGAATGCGCCATGGCGGGGACGCCCGGGGCTAGCCGTGCAGGGGCCGGTCGAACGCGGCCAGCGCGGCCTCGCGCACGACCTCCGACAGCGTCGGGTGCGCGTGGCACACGCGGCCGATGTCCTCGGCGCTGGCGCCGAAGGCCATGGCCGCGGCGGCCTCGGCGATGAGGTCGCCCGCGCGCGGGCCGATCACGTGCACGCCCAGGACGCGGTCGGTCTCCTTGTGGGCCAGCACCTTGACGCGGCCCTCGACGCGGTCCAGCGCCATCGCGCGGCCGTTGCTGCGGAAGCTCATCACGCCCTTGCGGTAGGGCACGCCGTCGGCCTTGAGCTGCTCCTCGGTGCGGCCCACGCCGGCGATCTCCGGGTCGGTGTAGCAGACGGCCGGGATCACCGCGGGGTCGAAGTGCCCGGCCCGGCCGGCCAGCCGCTCGGCCACGGCCACGGCCTCGTCGGTGGCCTTGTGCGCCAGCAGCAGGCCGCCGGTGACGTCGCCCGCGGCCCAGATCCCGGGCGCGGCCAGGCCCTGGCCATCGACGCGGATGAAACCGCGCGCGTCGAGCGCCACGCCCGCCGACTCGAGGTTCAGGCCCCCGGTGTTCGGGCGCCGGCCGACGGCCACCAGCACGCGGTCGGCGGTCAGCGGCTCGCGGCCCTCGACGGTGACGGTCGCCTTGCCGCGCGCGACGCCCGCGCCGGTCACGCGGGCCGACAGCGCGAACTCCAGGCCCTGCTTCCTGAACAGCTGCAGCGCCACACGCGCGATCTCGCCGTCGGTGCCCGGCAGGATGCGGTCCAGGTACTCGACCACGGTCACCTTCGCGCCCAGGCGCGCCCAGACCGAGCCCAGCTCCAGCCCGATGTAGCCGGCCCCGATGACGACCAGGTGCCCGGGGACCGCGGGCCAGGACAGGGCGGCCGTCGAGTCGCCGATGCGGTCGCCGTCCAGCTCCACGCCGGGCAGCGTGGCGGCGGTGCTGCCGGTGGCGATCAGGATGCGATCGGCCTGCAGGACTTCTTCGCCGACCAGCACGCGGCCGGGGCCGTCCAGGCGCGCGGCGCCCTCGTGGCGGGTCACCTTGTTCGCCTTGAACAGGCCGCCGATGCCGTCGGTCAGCGCGGCGACGATCCCGTCCTTGCGCGCCATCATCGCCGCCAGGTCCAGCTTGGCGCCGGTCACCTTGACGCCGTGCGCGGCCAGGCCGTGGCGGGCCTCGGCGAACTTCTCGCTGGATTCCAGCAGGGCCTTGCTGGGGATGCAGCCCACGCGCAGGCAGGTCCCGCCCAGCCGCGCTTCCCTCTCCACGCAGGCCGTGTCCAGGCCCAGCTGGGCGGCGCGGATGGCCGCGGCGTAGCCGGCCGGCCCGGCGCCGATCACCACGAGGTCGTGCTTCCTGACGCTGCTCATCGCGGTCAGACCTTCAGCAGCAGCCGCTCGGGCCGCTCGACGCAGTGCTTGATGTGCTTGAGGAACGCCACCGACTCGCGGCCGTCCACCAGGCGGTGGTCGTAGGTCAGGGCCACGTACATCATGGGCCGGATGACGACCTGGCCGTCGATCGCGACCGGGCGGTCCTGGATCGCGTGCAGGCCCAGCACGCCGCTCTGCGGCGGATTGATGATGGGCGTCGCCATCAGCGAGCCGTAGACGCCGCCGTTGCTGATGGTGAAGGTGCCGCCCTCCAGCTCCGCGAGGTCGATCCTGTTGGCCTGGGCGCGGGCGGCGAAATCGCCGATCACCCGCTCCAGCTCGCCGAATCCGAGGCCCTCGGCGTTGCGGATCACCGGCACGACCAGGCCCTTGCCGCCGCCCACCGCGATCCCGATGTCGCAGTAGTCGTGGTAGACGACGCTGTCGCCCTCGATGCACGCGTTGATCTCCGGCACCAGCTGCAGCGCCTCGACGGCCGCCTTCACGAAGAAGCTCATGAAGCCCAGCTTCACGCCGTAGCGGGCCTGGAACGCCTCCTGGTGCTCGGCGCGCAGCTCCTTGACGCGGGTCATGTCGATCTCGTTGAAGGTGGTCAGCAGGGCCGCGTCGCGCTGCGCCTGCACCAGGCGCTCGGCGATGCGGCGGCGGATCGGGCTCATGCGGACGGAGCGCGTGGCGCGGCCGCCGGCTTCGGCCACCAACGGCGCGACGGCGGCGCGGGCGGGCGCGGACGCAGGCACAGGCGCGGGCGTGGCAGCAGCAGCGGCAGCCGCGGAGGGCGCGGCCCCGGTGGCCGCCCGCACGGCATCCTCCTTGAGCACGCGGCCGCCCGGGCCGGTGCCGGTGACCTGGTCGGCGTTCAGCGCGTTCTCGGCCAGCACACGGCGCGCCGCGGGCATGACGTGCGCGGGGCCGGCGGCGGCGGGCGGCGGCGTTGCCGGCGGCGTTGCCGGCGCCGGCTCCGCTGCGGGCTTCGGCGCAGCCGCTGTAGCCACGGCGCTGCTGTCGATCCGCGCCAGCACCTCGCCCACCTTCAGCACCGCGCCGACCGCGGCCACGATCTCGGTGACGACGCCCGCCGCGGGCGCCGGCACCTCGACCGTCGCCTTGTCGGACTCCAGCTCGATCAGCGGCTCGTCCAGCGCCACGGTGTCGCCCGGCTGCTTCAGCCAGGCCGAGACCTGCACTTCCTGGATGGATTCCCCGAGCGCGGGAACCGTCACATCGATTGGCATGCCTCGCTGCTCCTCAGTTCCGGGCGCTCCAGGCGCCGATGATGGGACCCGCGACCAGGCCCGCGCCGTCGATGGGACCGAACACGCGGTCCATCAGCAGGGCCAGTTCGATCCTGTGAGCGCCCGCCGAGCCGGTGGCCGGGCTGGCCGCCTCGGGGCGGCTGACGCCGACGAGCGGCCGGCCCAGGAAGCGCTCGCCGAACCGGTAGCGCAGGTAGGGCCAGACCCCCATGTTGGCCGGCTCCTCCTGCACCCAGACCAGCTCCGCCGTGTCGCGGTAGCGGCCCACCGCCTCGATCAGCGCGCTGGCCGGCAGCGGGTACGGTTGCTCCAGGCGCAGGATGGCCACGTCGGCCGCACTGCGCCGACGGCGCTCCTCGACCAGGTCATAGTAGACCTTGCCGCTGCAGACGAGCACGCGGGACACGCGGGTCGGGTCCGGGTCGAAGGGATCGGCCAGCACCGGGCGGAAGGCGCCCTCGGTGAACTCGTCCAGCGGCGACGTGCACTCGGCCTGCCGCAGCAGGCTCTTGGGCGTGAAGATGACCAGGGGCTTGCGCCAGGTCCGCCACACCTGTCGGCGCAGCAGGTGGAACAGCTGGGCCGGCGTCGTCGGGTTGGCGATCTGCAGGTTGTCTCCGGCCGCCAGGCCCAGGAAGCGCTCCAGCCGGCCGCTGGAATGCTCGGGGCCCATGCCCTCCATGCCGTGCGGCAGCATCAGCACCAGGCCCGACAGCATGCCCCACTTGGTCTCGCCGCTGGCGATGAACTGGTCGATGATGGGCTGCGCCACGTTGCAGAAATCGCCGAACTGCGCCTCCCAGATGACCAGCGCCTCCGGGTAGGTCAGGCTGTAGCCGTACTCGAAGGCCATCACCGCGGTCTCGGACAGCGGGCTGTTGATGGTCTCGACCGCCGCCTGCCCGGGAGCCAGGTGCTGCAGCGGCGCGAACTGGGCGCCGGTGCGGACGTCGTGCAGCACCGAATGGCGATGGCTGAACGTGCCGCGCTGGCTGTCCTGGCCGCTCAGGCGCACCGGGTGGCCCTCCCGGGCCAGCGTGCCGAAGGCCAGGCTCTCGGCCGCCGCCCAGTCGACCGGCTGGTCGCCGGCGGCGATGGCGCGCCGCTGCTCCAGCAGGCGCTCGATCTTCCTGTGCGGCGTGAAACCCGCGGGCACGGCGGCCAGCGATCGCAGGATCTCCTGCAGCCGCGAGCGGTCCACGCCCGTCAGCACCGGCGGCCCGCCCGGTTCGGGGCCCCCCTGGTAGACGCGCCAGACCGGTCCCAGCACGCGCTGACGGGCGACCGCCGGCTGGGGAGCCTGGGTCGTCTCCCGCACCTCGTCCAGCGTCGCCTGCAGGTGCCGCCGGCGGCCGACCTCCATCTGCTCGGCCATCTCCTGCGTGACGTGATCCGAGCGCGTCAGCCGGTCCAGGTAGCCCGCGCGCACCGACGGCCGGCGGCGGATCGCCTCGTACATCAGCGGCTGGGTGAAAGCCGGCTCGTCGGTCTCGTTGTGGCCGCGCCGGCGGAAGCAGTACATGTCGATGATCACGTCGCGACGCCACTCGCGCCGGAAATCCAGCGCCAGCGCGACGACCTGCGCCACCGCCTCGGGATCCTCGCCGTTGACGTGGAAGACCGGCGTCTGCAGCATGCGCGCCACGTCGGTGCAGTAGCGGGTGGATCGCGAGTCGTGCGGGTCGGTGGTGAACCCGACCTGGTTGTTGATCACCACGTGCAGGGCGCCGCCGCACTCGTAGCCCTTCAGCTGCGACAGGTTCAGCGTCTCCTGAGACACGCCCTGGCCGATGAACGCGGCGTCGCCGTGGATCAGGATCGCCAGCGACTTCTCGTGGCGCGCGTCGCCGACGCGATCCTGGCGCGCGCGCACCCGCCCCAGCGCCACCGGCGACACGAATTCCAGGTGGCTGGGGTTGAAGCAGAGCGACAGGTGCACGACCTCGCCCCGCTCGGTGGTCCAGTCGGAGTGCTCGCCCAGGTGGTACTTCACGTCGCCGTAGCCCAGGAACTGCTCGGCATCGGTGTCCTCGAACTCGGCGAAGATCCGGCGCGGGTTCTTGTCCATGATGTTGGCCAGCACGTTCAGCCGCCCGCGGTGCGCCATGCCGATGACGACGTTGTCGACACCCTGCCGCCCCGCGTGCTCGATCGCCATGTCCAGCAGCGGGATCACCGTCTCGCCGCCCTCCAGGCTGAAGCGCTTGGCCCCGAGGTACTTGTTCTGGATGAACTCCTCGAAGATCTCGGCGTCGATCAGCCGCTGCAGGATGCGGCGCTGCGTCTTCGGCGGCAGCTCCAGCCGGTTCTCCGTCGGCTCCATGCGCGCCTGCAGCCACTGGCGCACCGCAAGGTCGTCGATGTGCATGTACTGCACGCCGATGAAGCGCGAGTAGATCGCCTGCAGCCGGCGCAGGATCTCGCGCAGCGGCAGCATGTCGCCGGGGCTGAGCGTGCCGGCGGCGAACACGCGGTCGAGGTCGGCCTCGCCGAAGCCGTAGTACTCCAGCGTCAGTTCGGGCGGCGCCGGCGGCGGCTCGCTGAGGGGGTCCAGCCGCGCGATGCCGTGGCCGCGCACGCGGTAGTTGCGCACCAGCTGGTCGACCTTGTTCTGGTCCTCCAGCGCGCGCTCGTCCGGATGGGCGGAGGCGCGGTACTCCGGCGCGGCGGGCGAGACGCCGCCCTGGGCCGCGAACCAGTCCCGCCAGGCCGGTGGCACGCTGGCGGGATCGGCCTGCCAGTCGTGCCAGAGCCGGTCGGCGTAGGAAAGACTCAACGTGTTGGGGTCGTTGGCGTTATCTCTGGTCATGATCCCTGCCGCCCCGGGGGGCGCATTGCCGGTGACGTGGCTGCGGTGGGCCGACGGCGAGAAAATTTACTCTCAAAGTCAAGTATGGGCAAGGCGGCTGGGGAGAGGGCTGACCGACGCGTGGGCGTCGTGCCGATGCGGATTGGTGGATGACGGAAGAGGGACCGGCTGCGGCGTCGGCGCAGCCGCCGCAAGCGCCTGGGAACTTGCGCCGGCGCAACAATCCGTTTCGGCTGCCACTGCCGGCGGTGGATGGACGGCCACTTCGAACAACATGCTTGAGATGCTCGATGACCCCGGCTACCTGGGATCCGCACGGACACGGAAACAGCGAGGCAAAGCTCCCCGTTCGGCACGGCAGTCGAGGCGATCCCACCGTCAACCGGCGGGACTATCCGCCGCGCCGTTTCTCTGCGCCACCACCACCCCGCCCAGGATCAGCGCACACCCCGCAAGCTCGCGCATCCCCAGCACCTCGCCCAGCAGCAGTCCGCCCCCGATGGCCGCCCACACCGACTCGAAGCTGAGGATGATCGCGGCGTCGGTCGGGCGCGCGTGCTTCTGGCCGGCCACCTGCAGCGTGAAGGCGATCCCGATCGAGAAGACGCCCGCGTACAGCACGGGGATCGCGACCGCGCGCAGGGCAGCCCACGAGAAGGTGTCGAAGAGCGCCGCTGCCGCCGTCGACAGCAAAGCCGCCACCGCGAACTGGCCCACGGCCAGCCGCAGCGCCGGCACGCGCCTGACAAACGCGCCGACCAACTGCACGTGCACCGCCCAGAACACGGCGCACAGCAGCACCAGCCCGTCGCCGGGCGCGATGCCGAGCGGCCCTTTCGCGCTCAGCAGGTAGAGCCCGCCGGCCGCCAGTCCCACGCCCGCCCAGGCGAAGCGCGAGACATGCTGCCGCACCAGCAGCCCCAGCACCGGCACGAAGACCACGTACAGCGAGGTGATGAAGCCCGCCTTGCCCGCCGTGGTCTTCACGATGCCGTACTGCTGCAGCGTCGACGCCGTGAACAGCACCAGGCCCGTCAGCAGCGCCGCGCGCAGCGTCTCGCCGCGGCCGGCCACCGGCTCGCCCTGCGCGCGCCGGCCCGACAGCGGCAGCAGCGGCAGCAGCACCAGCGTGCCGAGCAGGAAGCGCGCGGCGTTGAACGTGAACGGCCGCAGGTGCTCCATGCCGACGCGCTGCGCCACGAAGGCGAAGCCCCAGATGGCGGCGGCGGTCATGAGCAGGAGGTTGGCGCGGCGCGTGTTCAGCTTCATGCGGGCCACGATAACGCCCGTTTACACGCGATCCAAGGGCGGCGATGATGATGGGTGATCCCGGCGACCACCCTCCTTGCCCCGGAGCCAGCCCGTGCCGCGACCCGACGCCATCGCCGCCCTGGTTCCAGCGGTCCGCGACTGGCAGCCGGCCGCCGGGGCCTTCCGGGTGCCCGCGCTGGCCGGCATCGCGGCGGACAGGAATGCCGACGGGGACGCCGGCCCGCCGCTGGCCGTGCTGGCCGCCGGCTGGCTGGCCCCCGCGCTGGACCGCGTGCCCGATATGGAAACCGTGCCGGACAGGCCGCCTGCGGAAGGCGCCGCGCCCGGCGCGCTGCGCCTGCGCCATGACCCGTCGCTTCCGCCCGAGCACTACCGGCTCACCATCGCCCCCGACCGGCTCGAGCTGTGCGCCGGCGCACGCGCGGGCTTCGCGCGCGGCCTGGCCACGCTGCATCAGCTATGCGCCGGCCGCGCGGACGGCGAGCTGCCCTGCGGCACCATCACCGATGGCCCCGCCTTCGCCTGGCGCGGCCTGCTGCTGGACAGCGGGCGCCATTTTCAGCCGATTCACACGGTGCTGGGCGTGCTGGACCGCCTGGCCGCCTTCAAGTTCAACGTGCTGCACTGGCACCTGACCGAGGACCAGGGCTGGCGCCTGGAGGTGCCAGGCCTGCCGCGGCTGACGGAAGTCGGCGCCTGGCGCGACGAGCAGGGCGGCGGCCGCCACGGCGGCTTCTACACCGCGGACGACGTGCGCCGGGTCGTGGCGCGCGCTGCGGAACTTGGCATCACCGTGGTGCCGGAGATCGAGATGCCGGGCCACTGCCAGGCGGCGCTGGCCGCGTATCCGCAGCTCTCCTGCACAGGCGGCCCCTTCGAAGTGCAGACGCAGTGGGGCATCTTCCCGGACATCTACTGCGCCGGCCGCGAGGAGACGTTCGCCTTCCTGGAGCAGGTGCTCTGCCACGTGCTGGAGCTGTTCCCCTCGCCGTTCATCCATGTGGGCGGCGACGAGGCGCCGAAGGAGCGCTGGCGCGCCTGCCCGCGCTGCCGGGAGCGCCTCGAGCGCGAGGGCCTGCGCGACGAGCACGAGCTGCAGAGCTGGTTCATCCGCCGCATGGGCCGCTGGCTGGCCGCGCGCGGCCGCCGGCTGGTGGGCTGGGACGAGATCCTCGAGGGCGGCCTGGCCGGCTCGCTGCCGGGCGCGGTCGTGCAGTCATGGCGCGGGCTGGACGGCGCGGTGGCGGCCGCGCGCGCCGGGCACGACACCGTGGTCTCGCCCACCTCGCACGCCTACCTGGACTACGACCCGGGTGTGCTGGACGTGGCGCGCGTGCTCGCGTTCGACCCGGTGCCGCCGGACCTCACAGCGGACGAGCAGGCGCATGTGCTGGGCGGCGCGGCCAACCTCTGGACCGAGTACGTCCCGCACGAGCAGTTGGACCGGCAGCTGTTCCCGCGGCTGGCGGCCATGGCCGAAGCGCTGTGGGCGCGGCCGCCCGAGCGCGATGTCGTGGAGTTCGTGCGGCGATTGCGCGGGCTCGGGCCGCTGTACGGCCTGCTGGACATCCGACCGGGCGAGGCGGGGCGGCCGCTGGAACTGCAGGCCAGGTGGGATCCATACCGAGAGATCCATGTCGTGAGCTGGAGACTCGAGGGTGATCTCGGTCCTCAGGTGGCCGGCTTGCGGCCGGATGTGCGCTTCGCAATTCGGCATGAAGCCGAGTCGGCATACGAAAGGCGGCTCGCGCTCTACCTGCGGGGGCTGTCGGACAGCTACATTGCGGCCGAAGGCGACGCCATCTGTTGCCCGCCGTACCCCGGACGTACGGTCGTGCTGGCGAAGCTGCTGGTGGACGGCCATGTGTGCGGCGCGCCGGCGGTGGTCGAGCTGGTTCGACACCGGGCCCTTGCGCGCCCGGTCACGGTGGTCGGTGCAGCCGAGGCTGGCGATCCGATGCTGCTGACCGACGGCGTCCTCGGTTCAGCGCGCCGCGATGACGGTCGCTGGTTCTTCTGCCTGGGCTGCGACCTCGATGCGCGCGTGGACCTAGGCGAACCGCTGAAGCTGGCGGAGATCCGCGTGCGGTTCCTGCAGGACGCAAACGCCGGCATCTTCCTGCCGCGGGTCGTGCGATACGAGGTCTCGGATGATGGTCTGCTTTGGCGCGCGGCCGGCGAGTGCGCGCATGCGGTTTCCGATCGCGTGCAGGATCGGCTGATCGCGCCTTTCGCCGTCCAGCCCGCGGCGACGGCGCGCCACGTGCGCGTGATCGCCACCGGCTACGGCGCCTGCCCGAGCTGGCATCCGGCCGCCGGAGGACCCAGCCGGCTGGGCGTGGATGAGATCGCCGTTCACGACCATCCCGTGTCGTCGGCTCCGGTGCAGGCCTGGCGCACGGAGATCCTCGGCGATCCGCTGCAGGCCGCCGCCGACCTCCTGCCTGGGGCTACCTGGGATCGACAACTCTGATCCGGCCCGGACTTCCCGCCCCCACCGCCCCTGTGCTAGGCTCTCCCATGACCGCCGACCCGCCACCTCCGATCCCGGGATGACCCGCCGTGTGCCCTCGCCGACCTACCGTCCGGAACCTCGGCTTGGCGCTGATCTGCGGCCTTCTTTTCTTCGGCGCCCTCGCCGCGGTCCCCGCCGGCGCCGTCGACCTGCCGCTGCTGCCCTGGGCCCCGGCCTGGACCACGTGCGCCCGCCTGGCCACCCCGCCCGTGATCGACGGCCGTCCCGACGAGCCCGCCTGGTCGACCGCCCCCTGGTCCACGCCCTTCACCGACATCCGCGGCCCCTTGGCCGACCCGCCCCGCCACCGGACGCGCATCCGCCTGGGCTGGGACGACGAGTTCCTGTATGTGGGCGCCCGCCTGGATGAACCGCACGTCTGGGCCACGCTCACCGAGCGCGACGCGGTCATCTACCACGACAACGACTTCGAGGTCTTCATCGACCCCGACGGCGACAACCACCTGTACGGCGAGCTGGAGATCAACGCGCTGGGTACGGTGTGGGACCTGCTGCTGGCGCGGCCGTACCACGACGGCGGGCCGGCCATCGACGCCTGGGACATCGCCGGTCTGGGCAGCGCGGTCCATGTCGACGGCACGCTCAACGACGCCGGCGATGTCGACCGAGGCTGGTCGGTGGAGCTCGCGATCCCCTGGCGCGTGCTGGCGCCGCTGGCCGGCGGCTGCGACTGCCCGCCCTTGCCGGGCGATGTCTGGCGGCTGAACTTCTCGCGCGTGCAGTGGCGCACGCAGGTCATCGACGGCGTGTACCGCAAGATCGCCGACGAGGCCGACGGCCGCCCGCTGCCCGAGGACAATTGGGTGTGGTCGCCGCAGGGCGTGATCGCGATGCACTGCCCCGAGATGTGGGGCGAGGTCGTCTTCGACGACGGCAATGGTCGCACGGTGGAAGGCAGTCCCGACCACGACCGCCACCGCCTGGCGGCGCTGCTCATGCCGCTGCACTACCGCCAGCAGGCGCATCACGATCAGCATGGTCGCTACGCCGGGGACCTGGCCGCCCTCGATCTGGGCAATCGCGAGCTGCCGGGCTGGCCCGGCGAGCGCGACGGCCAGGCGTGGGCGGCGCCGCTGCCGGCGGGCTGGACCCTGACCCTGCACGGCGGCGGCGCCTGGTACCGCGCCGTGCTGGCGACCACCGCGGGCACGGTCGCGATCGACCACACCGGCCGCCTGGAGGCTTCGCGATGACGCTGCGCCGCCACCCCAACGGCCCCATCATCACGCGACGAGACCTGCCACCGATGCCGGGCCTGATCGACCCCAGCGCGGTCTTCAACCCCGGCGCGGTGCGCCTGGACGACGTGACCTACCTGCTGTTGCGCGTGCAGGGGCGCGATCGCCGCACGCACCTGGTGCCGGCGCGCGGGCGCACCGACCGCCGCTTCTCGATCGCGGGGCGGCCCACGGTGCTGGAGGGCGTCGATCGGCTGCGCGAGCCGCACGCCCGGCGCGACCTGCAGGTCTTCCACGTCTACGACCCTCGGCTGACCGTCTGCGACGGCGCGCTGCACGCGGTCACCGCGGTGGACACCGACCGCGGTTGCCGGCTGGTGGTCTGGCGGGCGTCCGGCGATCCCGCCGGCGGTTTCGCCGGCCTCGAGCGCCTAGAGCCGGTGGCGGTGACCGGCCGCGAGGACACGCGCAACGGCGCGCTGTTCCCGCGACGGGTGGGCGGTCGCTGGCTGCTGCTGGAGCGGCCGAACCGCCCGCAGGGGCCGGGCGCGCCGCCGTCGGGCAGCGCGGTGACGCTGTCGTCGTCGGACGACCTGCGGCGCTGGCAGCCGGAAGGTCCGGTGTTCGAGGGCCGGCCGCGCTACTGGGACGAACTGGTCGGCGCCGGGCCGCCGCCGCTGCTCACGCGCGAGGGCTGGCTGCTGCTCTACCACGGCGTGGCCACGCACTTCCAGAGCGTGAACATATACCAGGTGGGCGCCGTGCTGCTGGATCGCGAGAATCCGCAGCGCGTGCTGGCGCGCACCGCGGCGAACATCCTGGAGCCGCGCCCGCTCTACGAGCTGACCGGCCAGGTGCCGAACGTGGTCTTCCCCAGCGGGATGACCTGCGACCGCTGGGACGCGGACGGCTGCGCGCCGCCCGAGGCGCGGCTGTGCGTGTACTACGGCGCCGCCGACACCGCCGTCTGCGTGGCGACCACGACGGTCGCCGCCGTGCTGGACGCCTGCCGCGGGTGACGCGCGGGCACCTGCCCTTCGAGGAGCGAGAGAACGTGACCGACACCGCATCCCCCGCGCCCCGCCGCGCCTTCCTGGTCTCGCACACCCACTGGGATCGCGAGTGGTACCTGCCGTTCAACCGGTTCCGCGTGCACCTGTTGGAAGTGGTGACGAAGGTGCTGGACCAGCTGCAGTCCGACCCGTCGTTCCGCGCCTTCGTGCTGGACGGCCAGTCCTGCGCCCTGGAGGACTTCCTGGCCGCGGCGCCGCACGAACGCTCGCGCATCGAGCAGTTGGCCGCGGCCGGCCGCCTGGCCGTCGGCCCCTGGTACATCCTGCCGGACGAGTTCCTGGTCAGCGGCGAGGCCACCGTCCGCAACCTGGTCCACGGGCGGCTGGCCGCCCCGCCCGGCGGCCTGCAGCCGGTGGGCTACATGCCCGACAGCTTCGGGCACATCGCGCAGATGCCGCAGCTCCTGCGCCTGTGCGGCATCGACTCGTTCATCTTCACGCGCGGGCTGGGCGACGAGGCGCAGGACCTGGGCTGGCTGTTCCGCTGG
>JAYRFB010000012.1:0-22311 GCA_041908585.1 Candidatus Krumholzibacteriia bacterium | reverse complement strand
TACGACCGTTCCCCGCTGCTGGACTCCGGGGCGGCCGGCGCGATCATCGTCTCGGGCGGCGCGGACCGGCGGCTGGGTGCCGGGACAGTCGGCGGCACCTGGATGACCGGCGGCACGCCTGCCGGCACGCCGGGGCACGACGACCTCCTCATCCTGGTCGACCTCGGGTCCGCGGCCGGGGAACTCGAGGTTGTGACGCGCGACCGCCTCGAGGCCGTCGCCGCGGCGGCGCAGGAGCACTTCCGGCTCCGGGGAGCCTTCCCGGCCTCTCTGGCGGACCTTCACGGGGAATGGCTGCCCCCCTCGTTCGGGGCCGAGTCGCTGCTCGACGGCTGGGGCGTGCCGCTGGCCTACACGGTCGACGGCCTGGCCAGGCCCCCGGTCGCGCGCGTGGCCAGCGCCGGGGCCGACGGCATGCCGGGGACCGCCGACGACGTGCAACGGACCATCGAGAGCACGGCCGCCGGGCGCCGCACCACGGCCTATGAACTGGGCATCGCCCAGTCGCGCCTGGATGCACAGCCCTCGCTCGCGTTGACCGGAGCCTGGGACAACGACCGGGCGAATCTCGGCCTCGACGATATATTGGCGACCGACGGCTGGGGCATGGCCTACGGCATCCGGGTCTCGACGCGGACGGTCGTCTCGGGCGGTCCCGACGGCGACCTGGCGACGCCGGCGGACAACCTTCCGCCGGGCGTGGTGTCGGACGCCCCCTGAGTCCGCCTGCCGGGGTGGCGGGTGTGCGGTGTGGCGCGGGATCGACCCGGTACTGCCGGGCGCGAAAGGAACGACAGGCGTGGCTGACTACGAACTTTGCGTGATCGGCAGCGGCCCGGGGGGCCAGAAGGCGGCCATCCAGGCGGCCAAGCTCGGGCGTCGCGTCTGCGTGGTCGAGCGGATGGAGCAGGTGGGGGGCGTGGCCGTCCACACCGGCACCATCCCGTCGAAGGCCCTGCGCGAGGCAATCATGCGCGCCACCACCGGCAAGGACCACCTCACCGCGCGCGGCGAGGTGCGCACCGGCCGCCTGACCATCGGCGAGCTGCTCGGGGCGTGCCAGCGCATCATCGCCACGGAGATGGAGATCGTGCGCGTCCAGCTGCGCCGCAACGGCGTGGAGGTCGTGTCCGGCGAAGCCTCCTTCACGGGCGGGAAGGGCCTGCTCGTGAAGGGCGCCGAGCGCGAGTCGACGCTGACCGCCGAACGTTTCCTCATCGCCACCGGCACGGAGCCGACGCGACCGACGTCGGTGCCCTTCGACGACATGTGCGTGCTCACCTCGGACGACCTGCTGCGCCTGCCCTGCCTGCCGGAGACGCTGATCGTCTGCGGCGGCGGTGTCATAGGCACCGAGTTCGCCTCGATGTTCGCCCGCCTGGGCGTCCGCGTGACGCTGGTCGAGCGCGGCCCGCGCGTGCTGGGGTTCCTGGACCTGCAGATCGGCGAGGCCCTTCAGTACCACCTGCGGTCGCGCGGCCTGACGCTCCGCCTGGGCGAGGAGGTCACTGGCGTGCATCGCGTGGCCGGTCCCGAGAGCGACCCCGCCGGCGTCGAGGTTAGCCTCCGCTCGGGCAAGTTGCTGCGCGCGCAGGCCGTGCTCTGGTGCCTCGGCCGCCACGGCGCCACCGCGCGCCTGAACCTGCCGTCCGTCGGCCTCGAGGTCGACGAACGGGCACGCCTGGCGGTGGACCAGCATTACCGCACGACGAACCCGGATATCTACGCGGTCGGCGACGTGATCGGCTTCCCGGCGCTGGCCTCGACCTCCATGAACCAGGGCCGCACGGCGGTCTGCCACATGTTCGGCGTCGAGACGCAGGACCGCAGCCGCGACTTCCCCATCGGCATCTACTCGATCCCGGAGATCAGCACGGTCGGGCGCAGCGAGGAACAGCTCACCGAGCAGGGCGTGCCCTACGAGACGGGCAGCGCGCGCTACACGGAAACGGCGCGCGGCCAGCTGCTGGGCGACGACGTCGGCATGCTCAAGCTCATCTTCCACCCGCAGTCCCACGCCCTGCTGGGCGTCCACATCATCGGGACGGGCGCCACCGAGCTGATCCACATCGGCCAGGCCGTCATCTCGCTGGGCGGGACGGTGGACTACTTCGTCGAGAGCGCCTTCAACTACCCGACGCTGGCCGAGTGCTACCGCGTCGCGGCGCTCAACGGGCTCAACAAGCTGCGGCTGCCGTACCGCATCGCCAACCCGCCCCAGGCATAGCCCGGCGTCGGGCTGGCAGGTGGCGTCCGGAAAGCGATGGGCCGCCCGCAGGGGCGGCCCGTCGTTCTTCCCCGGCACCGCGTGGCGCCGAACGCGGAACGGTCATGCAGGCCCGCGCTAGCGCCCGTCCCAGGCCGGCAGCCGTCCCGGCGTGTACGGCGCCTTCGCCTTTTCCAGCTCGCCCTCGAGGGCACGGATCTCCGACGTCGCCGCCTCGAGTCCCGCCAGCCAGGGGCCGAACTGCCGCTTCGCGATCGCCAGGCCCTCGCGCATCGTCGTCGTGGGCCCGGACTGGTTGCCGTCAAGCCCATACACGACCTGGTCCACGCGGGAACTCAACCCCGGTGTGGTCGGCTCCTGCCGCCGTGCGACGGTCTCGTCGCCGTCCAGTGCCACGCCCAGGTCGGCCAGCCTCAAGGCCAGCGCGTCGATCCGGTCGAGCAGCTTGCGGTCGAGCGCGGGCGTCAGCCGCACGGCCTCGCGCAGGTAGCCAACCTTCTCGACCGCGTCCGCATGCGTGCGCCCGGCACCCTGCACGGCGCGGTACAGCTCGGCCGCCTCGCGGGCGAAGGCGAGCGTGCCCTGCGGGTCGGGGTCCGGAGTCGAGTGAACGCCCAGCGTCTCGACCGCGAAGCTCACCGGGCCGGCCAGCGCGGTCTCCACGCCCCTTACGCGACGCGAGAGGCTCACCGAGTAGGTGCCTGGCGCCACCTGGGGGCCCCGCCGCTCGTTCTCCCACGGAGAGCGCGGCCCGCCGCCGCCCAGGCTCACCGGTCCCGTGTACGGCTGGTGCAGGTCCCAGGCCACGCGATGCAGGCCCTTGCCGCCGTCGCCGGGCAGGCGCCGGACGATGTTGCCGGTCGCGTCGCGGATCGTCAGCAGCAGTTCGGGCTCCACCTCGCGGTCCTCGGCGCGCAGCTCGTCCCAGGTGGGGTAGTACACGGGCTGGCCCGCCTTGACCTTCTCCTTGTCCGCCGCGCGGCGCTGCTCCTGAAGCGTCTCGACGCCCTCGGCCAGGTTGTAGGTGATGACGGCGCCGTACGGGGGATTGGGAGCGGTGTAGAAGTCCGCTCCCTGGAAGCCGCTGCCGCGGTAGCCCAGCGGCGAGGTGAACGAGTGGATCCGCGCGGTCTTGACCGGGAAGATCGTCGCCGGCTGCTGCAGCGCGGCCTGCGTCAGTCCCCGCAGCGGCGTGTAGTCGTCCAGAACGTAGAAGCCGCGCCCGAAGGTGGCCACGACCAGGTCGTTCTCGCGCCGCTGGATCTCCAGGTCGCGGCAGGCGATCGTCGGCATGCCGGCCTTGAGCTGGGTCCAGTGTGCGCCGCCGTCGCGCGTGAAGAACACGCCGTACTCGGTACCCACGAACCACAGGTCCGGATCGACATGGTCCAGGGCGATCGTGTGCACGGGGCCGCCCGTCGGCAGGTCGCCGCTGATGGACTTCCAGGTGCGCCCCAGGTCGTCGCTGCGCAGGACATAGGGCTTGAAGTCGTCGCGCTTGTGGTTGTCGAATGACGCGAAGACCACGTTGAGGTCGAAGGGTGAGGGCTCCAGGTCGCTGACGTAGCATCCTTCGGGCACGCCCTTGATCGCGTCGATCCGCGTCCAGCTGCCGCCGCCGTCGGTCGTCACCTGGATCAGGCCGTCGTCCGTACCCGCCAGCAGCAGGCCTTCCTTCTGGGGCGACTCGGCCAGCGAGACGATGTTGCCGTAGAAGCTGGTCGAATAGTTCTTCGCCACCGCGTCCACGCCCCACACGCGGCCCATGACCTCGAGCCGGTTGCGGTCGATCTGCCGCGTCAGGTCGCCGCTGACCGGCTTCCAGCCGCTGCCCATGTCGTCGGAACGGAACACCTTCTGGCAGGCGAAATAGAGGCGGCGGGGGTCGTGCGGGCTGACGATCAGCGGGCTGTCCCAGTTCCAGCGCAGGGCCTCGCCCTCGGCCGGCTGCGGCTGGATGTCCAGCGCCTCGCCGCTGCGACGGTCGAAGCGGCACAGGCCGCCGTGCTGGGACTGGCAGTAGACGATGTCGGGGTTCGTGGGGTCCGGCGCCGGCTCGAAACCGTCGCCGCCGATGAGCATGAACCACTCGCGGTTGCTGATGCCGTGCACGTAGTGCGTCCGCGAGGGCCCGCCCTGCGTGTTGTTGTCCTGGGTGCCGCCGTACACGTTGTAGAAGGGCTCGGCGTTGTCGACCGCCACGCGGTAGAACTGCGTCACCGGCAGGTTCGCCATGAAGCCCCAGTTCGCGCCGCGGTCCCACGTCTCGTAGAGGCCGCCATCGTTCCCGGTCAGCATGTGGCGCGTGTCGTCGGGGTCGATCCACAACGCATGCTCGTCGACATGCTTGGCCTCCCAGCCGACGCGCTGCCACTGCTTGCCGCCGTCCTCGGTCACCATCATGAAGGTATCCATGCTGTAGACGCGGTCGGCGTCGCGCGGGTCGGCGATGATCTCGTTGTAGTACTGGGGGCTGGAGGACATGTAGTCGTCCCGCTTCTCCCAGTTCAGGCCGCCGTCCACCGAGCGGAAGAAGCCACCCTTACCCTCGGCCGCCTCGACGATGGCATAGACGATGTCGGGGTCCGGTCCGGCCAGCGCCAGGCCGATGCGGCCGAGGTCCGTGCCGGGCAGGCCGTTCGTCAGCTTCGTCCAGGACTTGCCGCCGTCGGTGGTCTTGTGGACGCCCGAGCCGGGCCCGCCGTTGATCAGCGTCCACACGTGGCGCCGCCGCTGGTAGCTGGCGGCATACAGCACCTCGGGATCGCGCGGGTCCATCTCCAGGTCGACCACGCCGGTGTTCTCGTCGATCGCCAGCACCTGCGTCCAGGTGGCTCCGTTGTCTGTCGATTTGTAGACGCCGCGGTCGCCTCCCGGTCCCCACAGCGGGCCCATGGCCGCCACGTAGACCACGTCGGGGTCTTCCGGGTGCACGATGATCTTCCCGACATGAAGCGACCGCTTCAGCCCCATGTTCTCCCAGCTGCGCCCGCCGTCCAGCGAGCGGTACACGCCGTCGCCGTAGGACACGCTGCGTTGGCTGTTGTTCTCGCCGGTGCCCACCCATACGGTGCCGGGCCGTCCGGGCGCCACCGTCACGCATCCGATCGAGTAGCTGCCCTGGTCGTCGAAGATCGGCTCGAAGGTGATGCCGGCATTGCGGGTTTCCCAGACGCCGCCGGAGGCCACGCCCACGTAGTAGTGGGCCTTGTCGCGCGGGTCGACGGCGATGTCGCCGACGCGTCCGGACGCGATCGCCGGGCCGAGTCCGCGCCACTTCAGCGCGCCCAGGTCGCCGCTGCCCCAGGGCGCGGCGTCCTTCGCGGACTTGTCCTTGGCCTTGGGGGCGGCCAGCGCGGTGCCGGCGGCCAGCACGCCGGCGCAGAATGCGGCCAGCGTCAACAGCAGGGCTTTGCGGGACATGCGGTTCTCTCTTCGTGGGGCTGGAGGTGGCGCCGGCCGTTGTCGCGCGGCAGGGGCGTCGGGGCGGCTCGATGTATACCACGGGCGGGCGCTTCGGCCAACCAGGCGCGCAGCGTGGCCGGCCAGGGCACCATGTGCCGCCCGCATGCCGCCGGGTGCGGCGCCCGGTCCGGTCGGCCGTCCTCCGGAGAGGACAGGTGCCCCCCGCGGGCGCTCCCCATCGACGGCGGTCGTACGCCCCGGTACGTGTCCCGCCATGGGGACCCGCAAGGCGGCACTAATATCTTATTGTGGGACAAGGAGTTGATGTGGGCGCGCTGCACGCGGCGCCGCGCCGGCGCGGGAGCACGAAGCCTGCAAGGGACCGCCGCAGACACACGATCCGACCGAGCCCCAACCCGAATCGAAAGGACCAGCCATGAAGACCAGCGTCATCGTCCACCGGTCCCTGTTGCGGGGCACCCTGACCATCCTGGCCGTATTGTCCACCCTCGTGATCCTGGCCCTGCTGCTGCCCGCCCGCGCCGAGGCTGCGGTGCGCGTGCAGGCGGAGGTGGGCGGCGTTGCCGTCGACTACCGCGATCGCGGCCCCGGGTACGACGCCAGCGCCGATATCCGGCTCGAGCCCCTGGCCGCGCGCGTCCTGGTCGGCCGCCCGGTCTGCGGCCCCGACCGTCCGGGCTGCCTGGTCCGTGTCGTCGACCGCTGCGGGCGGCATGACCGCGACCACGACGGGCGCTGCGACAAGTGCGAGCGCCGCGCTCGCCGCGAAGACCGTCGCGACCGCCGTGACCGACATGACGATTGCGATGACCGCGACCACCGCCATGACCGCGCCGGCGCCGGCCGCTGCGAGCACTCGGACCGCTGCGACGCCTGCCGGACGATCGAGGTCGGGGGCTGCCGCGACCACCGCGGGCTGACCTGGGTGGCCGGGCACTACGAGCGCGAACCGGTGCGTCGCGGCCGCGGGCTCCGGGTCTGGGTCCCCGGCCACTGGGAGCGCACGGTGGTGGTGATCCGCTGACCTGCGCGGCCCCCGGGCCGCCCCGACGCCCCGCGCCCATCCCCCCGGGCGCGGGGCGCCGCCATTCCCGGGCTCGATTCGGGCTCCATTTGTCGCCATCGCGGCCGATCGGGATTATCCTCAGGCCTGATTCGCCGTCTCGGCGGTCCGGCGTGCAGCCGGCCCCGGGTCGGCGTCCGCGTGCCTGGCGAAAGCCCGAAGGGTGCCCGAACGATGAGCCGACTGACACGCCACCTGCTGAGCCGCCTGGCCGCCGACCGGATCCTGGTCCTGGACGGCGCCATGGGCACCATGATCCAGACCTACGGCCTGGACGAGGCGGCCTTCCGCGGCGCGCCGCTGCGCGACCATCCGCGGGACCTGAAGGGCAACAACGACATCCTGAACCTGACGCAGCCGCAGGTGATCAGCGAGATCTACCAAGGCTACCTGGCGGCCGGCGCGGACATCATCACGACCAACACCTTCAACGGCACCTCGATCTCGCAGTCCGACTACGGCACCGCGCACCTGGTGCGCGACATCAACGTCGCCTCGGCCCGGCTGGCGCGCGAGGCGGCCGACGAGTACACCCGCCGCGACCCGGACCGGCCGCGCTTCGTGGCCGGCTCGCTGGCGCCGACCAACCGCACCTGTTCCATCTCGCCGGACGTGAACGATCCCGGCCTGCGGAACGTCACGTTCATGGAGCTGGTCGCCTCGTACGCGGAGGAAGCCGAGGCGCTGCTCGACGGCGGTGCCGACCTGCTGCTTATCGAGACGATCTTCGACCCGCTCAACTCGAAGGCCGCGGTGTTCGCGGTGCGCGAGCTGCTCGAGCGCCGCGGCACCCCGGACGTGCCGGTCTGGATCTCCGGCACGATCGTCGACACCAGCGGCCGCACGCTCACGGGCCAGACCGCGGAGGCGTTCTGGATCTCGCTGCGCCATGCGGAGGCGGCGGCCTTCGGGCTGAACTGCGCCCTCGGCGCCACGGCGCTGCGGCCGTTCCTGGCCGAGGTGGCCCAGCTGGCGGACACGCTGGTCTCGGTGCACCCGAACGCCGGCCTGCCGAACGAGTTGGGCGGCTACGACGAGACACCCGAGCAGATGGCGGCCGTGCTGGCCGGTTTCGCGCGCGACGGCCTGGTGAACATCGTCGGCTCCTGCTGCGGCACCACCCCGGCCTACACGAAGGCGATCTGCGAGGCGCTGCGCGGCCTGCCGCCGCGCCGGGTGCCGGAGCCGCGCCGGGGCACCTTCCTGGCCGGCCTGGAAGCGCTGCGCCTTGATGATGACGCCCTGTTCGTGAACATCGGCGAGCGCACCAACGTGGCGGGCAGCAAGAAGTTCGCCCGGCTGATCCGCGACGGCCGCCATGAGGAGGCGCTCGAGGTGGCGCGCCAGCAGGTGCAGGGCGGCGCGCAGGTGATCGACGTCAACATGGACGACGCGATGCTCGACGCCCCCGCGGCGATGACCTCCTTCCTGAACATGGTCGCGTCCGACCCCGAGATCTCGCGCGTTCCGGTCATGGTCGACAGCAGCGACTTCGCGGTGATCGAGGCCGGCCTGCGCTGCCTGCAGGGCAAGGGTGTCGTGAACTCGCTCAGCCTGAAGGACGGCGAGGACGAGTTCCGGCGACGCGCCCGCCTGGTCCGCCGCTATGGCGCGGCCACGGTCGTGATGGCCTTCGACGAGCAGGGCCAGGCCGACACGCTCGAGCGCCGCGTGACCATCTGCCGCCGGGCCTGGGACATCCTCACGGGCGAGGTCGGGTTCCCGCCCGAGGACGTCATCTTCGACCCGAACGTGTTCGCCGTGGCCACGGGCCTGCCGGAACACGACCGCTACGCCGTCGACTTCATCGAAGCCTGCCGGCAGATCAAGGCGACGATGCCGGGCGCGCGACTCAGCGGCGGCATCAGCAACCTGAGCTTCGCCTTCCGCGGCAACGACCCGGTGCGCGAGGCGATGCACTCGGTCTTCCTCTACCACGCCATCGCCGCCGGCCTGGACATGGGCATCGTCAATGCCGGGCAGCTGGCAGTCTATGAGGACATCGAGCCGGGGCTGCTGGAGGCCGTGGAGGACGTGATCCTGGCCCGCCGGCCGGACGCCGCCGAGCGCCTGCTGGCGGTGGCGGCCGCGACGGCCGAGGCGTCGCCGCACCTGCACGAGGCCGCGGCCTGGCGCGCACTGCCGGTGGCCGAGCGCCTGGCACATGCGCTCCTGAGCGGTGATGCCGAGTTCGTCGAGCCGGATACGCTGGAAGCGCTGAAGGAGCTGGGCCAGCCGCTCGCCGTGATCGAGGGCCCGCTGATGGCGGGCATGAACCGCGTCGGCGAGCTGTTCGGCGCCGGGAAGATGTTCCTGCCGCAGGTGATCCGCTCGGCCCGCGTCATGAAGCGCGCGGTGGCCGTGCTGGACCCGTACCTGCAGGCCAGCAAGTCGGGCGACGCCACCAACAACGGGCGCGTGCTCCTGGCCACGGTCAAGGGCGACGTCCACGACATCGGCAAGAACATCGTGGGCGTCGTGCTCGGTTGCAACAACTACGAGATCATCGACCTCGGCGTGATGGTGCCGGCCGAACGCATCATCCAGGTCGCGCGCGAGCGGCAGGTCGACATCATCGGCCTCAGCGGCCTGATCACGCCCTCGCTGGGCGAGATGGTCCACGTGGCGAAGGAGATGACGCGCGAGGGCCTGCACGTGCCGCTGCTGATCGGCGGGGCCACCACCAGCCGCGTGCACACGGCGGTCAAGATCGAGCCGCACTACGCGCCCGGGGTTGTCTACGTCCCGGATGCCTCGCGTGCGGTGGGTGTCGTGGGCAGCCTGGTCAGCGATCGCACGCGGCCCGCGACGCTGGCGGCCGTGCGCGAGGAGTACGCGAAGGTGCGCCGCGACCGCGGCGAGAAGGACGAGGCGCGTGAGCTGCTGACGCTGGCCGACGCGCGCGCCAACGCGTACCGCCCGGACTGGTCGGCCCATCGCCCGGAGGCGCCGCGCCTGACCGGGGTCCACGCGGTGGAGCAGCCCGACCTGGCCGCGCTGCGCGGCCTGATCGACTGGACGCCGGTCTTCCAGGCCTGGCGCCTGCCCGGCAAGTACCCGCGCGTGCTGGACGACGCGCGGCTGGGCCAGGAGGCGCGGCGCCTGTTCGGCGACGCCCAGGCGATGCTCGACGAGGTGCTCGATTCCGGCGCCCTGCGGGCCCGCGGCGTCTGGGGCCTTTTGCCGGCGGCGTCGGCGGGTGACGACCTGCTCTTCTACACCGACGAGTCGCGCAGCGAGGTCCGGGCGCGCGTGCCCTTCCTGCGCCAGCAGCGCCGCAGCGCCGCCGGCAAGGCCAACTTCTGCCTGGTCGACTTCGTGGCCCCGGTGGGCGGCGCCCCCGACTGGGCCGGTGCCTTCGTCGTCACCGCCGGCCTGGGCGCGGCGGACCTGGTGCGGCGCTACGAGGCGGACGGCGATGACTACCGCGCCATCCTGCTCAAGTCGGTGGCCGACCGCCTGGCCGAGGCCTTTGCCGAGCACCTGCACCTGCGCCTGCGCCGCGAGTGGTGGGGCTACGCGGCGGGCGAGGACCTGGACAACGAGGGCCTGATCGCCGAGTCGTACCGCGGCATCCGACCGGCGCCGGGCTACCCCGCGTGCCCGGACCACGTCGCCAAGCGGGCGCTGTTCGCGCTCCTGGGCGCAGGGGAGGCCACCGGCTGCTCGCTCACCGAATCGTGCGCCATCGACCCGGCGGCCTCGGTCGCCGGCTGGTACTTCGGGCACCCGGAGGCCCGCTACTTCGGGGTGGGCCGCCTCGGGCGCGACCAGGTCGCGGACTACGCGGCGCGGGCGGGCCTGGGCGAGGACGAGGCCGCGGCCTGGCTGGCGGCGAACCTGGATTGACGGACCGTACGGCAGGGCGCGCGCCCGTCGGCGCGCCGGGATCCCTTTCGCGAAACGAGTGACCGATGCGAGTGACCGAGCACCTGGCCAGGGCCCAGCGCACCCTCTTCAGCTTCGAGATCATCCCGCCGTCCCGCGGCCAGAACGTGGGCGAGATCATCCAGATCATGGAGCAGCTGGTTCCCGTCGAGCCGCCATTCATCGACGTCACCAGCCATTCGGCCGAGGCCATCTACGAGGAGCAGCCGGACGGCACCATCCGCCGCCGCGTCCGCAAGAAGCGCCCCGGGACCATCTCCATCTGCGGGATCATCCAGAACCGCTACCGCATCGATACGGTGCCGCACCTGCTCTGCACGGGTTTCACGCGCGAGGAGACGGAGGACGCGGTCATCGAGCTCAACTACCTGGGCATCGAGAACGTGCTGGCGATCCGCGGCGACGAATCGAACTACAACAAGGTCATCCGCGAGGGTCGGACGAGGAACCTGTACGCGATCGACCTGGTCAAGCAGCTGGTGGACCTGCGCGAGGCGCGCTTCCTGGACGACCTGGCCAACACCCAGCCGATCAACTTCTGCGTGGGCGTCGGCGGCTACCCCGAGAAGCACGTGGAGGCGCCGAACTTCAAGACGGACGTCGCGCGCCTGAAGGCCAAGGTGGACGCCGGGGCCGACTACGTCGTCTCGCAGATGTTCTTCGACAACGCGTACTTCCTGGAATACCGGCGGCGCTGCCGCGAGGCCGGGATCACCGTGCCGATCATCCCCGGGATCAAGCTGATCGACAGCGTGAGGCAGCTCAGCTCGCTGCCCAAGCACTTCCACGTGACGATTCCCGACGCGCTGGTCGACGAGATCCACGAGTCACCGAAGCACGTCAAGGAGATCGGCCGCCGCTGGGCGCGCCGGCAGGTCGAGGGCCTGCTGGCCGAGGGCGTCGAGTGCGTCCACTTCTACGTCATGAGCGACGCCGGCGGGGCGGTCGGGATCATCCGGGACCTGGGCTGACGGGCGCCCCGGCCCCGCCGCGGGCAGGTCCGCGCTTGCCAGCCCGGCGGCCGCGTTGTAGCGTCGGGCGGACGGTCGCACGGACGCGGCCGCGACAGGGAAGGAACCCGGACACCCGCATGCCCGCCGAGGCCCCCCTCCGCCGACTGCTCCTGCTCCACCGCGACCCGGCGCTGGCGCGGCGCGTCCGCGCGCTCCTGGAGCCGGCTGCCGAGGCCCGCCACCGCGTGGCCCACTTCACCCACCTGACCGACGCGCTGACCTGCCTGCGCATCGACGATGTGGACCTGGTCCTGGTGGGGCCGGAGCCGGCCGACGTCGACCAGCTCCGCGCGGTGCAGCAGCTGGGGGCGGCCCGCCCCGAGACGCCGCAGCTGGCGCTCATGGTCTCGCCCGACCCGGGGCGGACGGCGGCCGTGCGCGCGGCCGGGGCCCGCGAGAGCCTGCCCCTTGACGAGGCCGACCTGCCGGCCTGGCTGCGCACCATCGACTTCTGCCTGCGCGAGGCCGCCATCACGCGGGAGCTGGCCGAGGTGACCGCCCGCCTGGACTGGCTGGTCCATATGGACGGCCTGACCGGGCTGCTGAACCGCAAGGGCATGGAGCGGGAGCTGCGCGAGGAACTGGCGGCCACCGCGCGCTCGGGCCGCGAGCTGACGGTGCTGCTGGTGGACCTGGACGACTTCTCGAGGCTCAACGCGACCCTCGGGCACGGCGTCGGCGACCTGGTCCTGGTCGGGGCTGCGCGGCGGATCCGCGAGTCGGTCCGCGAGCAGGACAAGGTGGGGCGCTGCGGCACGGACCGCTTCGTCGTCCTGCTGCCGGGTGCGCAGCCGGGCGAGGCCGACGTCGTTGCCGAGAAGATCCGCCTGGCCGTCGGGCGTGACGTGATCTCGGCGGGCGGGCAGTCGCTGCAGACCACCGCCAGCCTGTCGCTGACGACGGTCGCGGATGCGGACCTGTCCTGGGACGAGGTCATGGCCCGCGCCCATTTCGTCCTGCAGCAGGGCAAGCTGGGCGGCAAGAACCGTGTCTCGCACGCCGCGGCCGTCGAGCGCGGCGGGCCCGTGCTGCCTGCGCTGGCCGGCCCGCACATGGTGCGAGCCCTGCTGGAGGACGACGTGCTGGAGGCGGCCAGCCAGCCGATCGTCAACCTGGACGACGGGCGCATCGTCTCGCGCGAGATGCTGGTGCGGGGGCCGCAGGGGCCGCTGCGCCGCCCGGACAACCTCTTCCGCTTCTGCCAGGAGAACGACATCCTGGCCGCCGTCGACCTGCGCTGCCTGCGCCTGTGCGCCGCGCATGCGCGGCGCCTGGGACCGAGCCCGGACTACCACGTCAACATCATGCCGGCGACGCTGCTGCAGACGCCCGCGGCAGAGCTCGTGCGGGCCCTGACCGACGGCCGCCCGGACGTCGCCTGCTGCCTGGAGATCAGCGAGCAGCAGCTGCTGGGAGACCCCTCCGTCCTGGTGCCCCAGGTGCGGGAGCTGCAGCAGGCCGGCGTGCGCATCGCCATCGACGACGTCGGGTTCGGCAACAGCTGCCTCGAGGGGCTGATCATGCTGCACCCGCAGGTCGTCAAGGTCGACAAGCGGCTGGTGCGCGGGCTGGCCCTGGATCCCGAGATGCGCCGGGCGCTGTCGAGGCTGCTGCGCGTGGCGGACGTGCTGGAGGCCGAGGTCGTCGCCGAGGGCATCGAGACCACCGACGACTTCCAGGTCCTGGTCGACATGGGAGTGAGCTTCGGGCAGGGCTACCTGTTCGGGCGACCGGTCCCCTGCAGCGCGGCGGCGCCGGGTGTTGCCGACGCCGCCGCTGCCGAAGCCTGAGCCGCCGTCCGGTCCGGACGCTACTGCTCGTACACCGCCAGGTCTCCGACCACCTGCTCCACCGCCGTCAGCACCCGGTTCGAGCGCACCAGCTCGCGCATCGCCGTGTGGTCCGGGTTCAGCGGCCGGTCCACGTCCAGGAACTCCACCGTCCCGCGCACGCAGGCCTTCGCCGCGGCGGTGCCGCGGCCGGGCGTGAAGTCGCGCAGGTCGAGGGCCTGTGCCGCGGCCATCATCTCGATGCCGAGCACGCCGCAGGCGTTCTCCAGGATCTGCGCGTTCTTCAGCGCGGTATTCATGCCCATCGAGACGAAATCCTCCTGGTCGGCGGCGGCCGGGATGGACGCCACCGAGGCCGGCGTGCAGAGCATCCTCTGCTCGACGATGAGGCTGTCGGCGGTGTACTGGCTGAGCATCATGCCGCTGAACATGCCGGCGCCCTTGGTCAGGAAGTCAGGCAGCCCGGCGCTGAGGGCCGGGTTGAGCAGGCGGTTCAGGCGGCGCTCGGACAGCACGCTGACCATCGTGATCGCCTGTCCGGCCATCTCCATCGGCAGGGAAACGGGGGAGCCCTGGAAGTTGGCGCCGGTCTGCGTGACGCCGGTCTCGGGGAAGAAGATGGGGTTGTCGCCGACGCCGTTGAGCTCGATCTCGACCTGGCTGCGCGCGTAGGCCACGGCGTCGTGCGCGGCGCCGATCACCTGCGGCGTGGAACGCATCGAGTAGGCGTCCTGCACGCGCGTCTTCACCTTGCCGGTGGCCAGGTCGCTGCCCTCCATGCAGCGGCGGATGGCGGCCGCGCTGCGGATCGCGCCGCGGAAGCCGCGCACCACGTGCAGCGGCGCCTGGTAAGGCTTGAGGTTGGCCAGCAGCGCCTCCAGCGACATCGCCGCCGCGATCTCCGCCTGCTTCAGCCAGCGCTCCATGTCGTGGATGTGCAGCGCGCTCATCGCCGTCAGCAGGTTCGAGCCGTTGATGGTCGCCAGCCCGTCGCGCGCCTCCAGCCCCGGCACGGCGATGCCGGCGCGGCGCAGCGCCTCGGCGCCGGGGAGCAGCTCGCCCTTGTACCAGGCCTGGCCCTCGCCCATGAGCAGCAGCGCGATCTGCGACATCGGCGCCAGGTCGCCGCAGGCGCCGACCGAGCCCTTCTGGCAGACGTACGGCGTGACGCCGCGGTTGAGCATCTCGACCAGGCAGAGCGTGATCTCCGGACGGCAGCCCGAGCGGCCGTGCGCATGGACGTTGATGCGCCCGGCGATGGCGCCGCGCACGTAGGCGATGGGCGCCGGCTCGCCGATGCCGGCGGCGTGGTTGTAGATCAGGTAGCGCTGGAAATCGCGCACCTGCTCGTCATTGAGGATGATCTCGCTGAACTCGCCGATGCCGGTGTTGATGCCGTACATGACCTCGTGCGCCTCGATCTTGCGCTCGACCAGGGCGCGGCACGTCCTGATGCGCTCGAGCGCCTCTGGCGCCAGCTCGACGGCCTCGCCGTCGCGGGCGATGCGGGAGAGGTTCTCGATGGTCAGATGATGGCCGTCCAGCACGATCGACATGGGAGTCCCTCCGGGTGGGAGCGGGTCGTTTCACGCCCCCACAAGGTGGAGCCGCCCGGCAAACTTGTCCAGCCGCTACCGGCGGTGTAAGATGGGGACCGGATCGGTCCCCCAACGCACCGCGAAGCGGGAGAAATCATGGCCAAGAGAGCGCTGATCACCGGTATCACCGGCCAGGACGGGTCCTACCTGGCGGAACTGCTGCTGGAGCAGGGCTACCAGGTCTGGGGGATGGTCCGTCGCTCCAGCACCGAGACCTCCGAGCGCATCGACCACATCAAGGACCGCATCTCGTTCCTGCAGGCCGACCTGCTGGACCAGGCCTCGCTCACCAAGGCGATGGAGGCGGCCGCGCCGGACGAGATCTACAACCTGGCCGCCCAGTCCTTCGTACCGACCAGCTGGGCCCAGCCGACCCTCACCGGCCAGTTCACCGGGCTGGGCGTCTCGCGCCTCCTGGAGGCCATGCGCCAGGTGGCGCCCGGCGCGCGCTTCTACCAGGCGAGCAGCAGCGAGATGTTCGGCAAGGTGCGCGAGGTGCCGCAGAACGAGCTGACGCCGTTCCACCCCCGCAGCCCGTACGCCGTGGCCAAGACCTACGGCCACCACATCACCGTCAACTATCGCGAGAGCTACGGCCTGTTCGCCGTCTCGGGCATCCTCTTCAACCACGAGAGCCCGCGGCGCGGGCTGGAGTTCGTCACCCGCAAGATCTCCCACGGCGTGGCGGCCATCAAGGCGGGTCGCGCGACGGAGCTGCTGCTGGGCAACCTCGATGCGCAGCGCGACTGGGGCTACGCCGGCGACTACGTGCGCGCGATGTGGCTGATGATGCAGCACGGCGAGCCGGACGACTTCGTGGTGGCCACCGGCGAGAACCACTCGGTGCGGGAGTTCGTCGAGATCGCCTTCGCGCACGCCGGGCTGGACTGGCAGCGCCATGTCAGGCAGGACGAGCGCTTCCTGCGGCCGGCCGAGGTGGATCACCTGCGCGGCGACGCGACCAAGGCGCGTCGTGTCCTGGGCTGGGAGCCGACCGTCTCGTTCCCCGAGCTGGTGCGCATGATGGTCGACGCCGACCTGGCCCTGCTGCACGCCTGATCCGGCCCGCCCCGCCCGGCCGTTCCGTGCCCGGCGCGCCCGCGCGGGCTAGGGCTTGAAGTCGTACCCGGCCGTGACGCCGAACGCCATCAGGACGCTGGCCAGCATCACCGGCTGCTCCAGCATGATGTAGTGCCCCGTCTTCCCGAAACGCTTGAAGCTGAGCGAGCGCGCGCGGTCGAAGCCGTAGGACGCGAGCATCGCCTGCGACTGGTCGGGGTCGGGGAACATCAGCTCGCTGCCGATCACCAGCAGCGGCACCGGCAGCGTGGACAAGCGCTCGGTCAGGTCGAAGTCGAAGCTCGACATCAGCAGCGAGACGAACGTCGGGGCGTGCGTGCGCAGCGCCATGTCCAGGATGTGCCGGGAGACCTCGTCCTCGGGGCTCATCATGGAGTAGCGCTCGCCCACGAAACCGTCGTAGTCCTCGATCAGGCGCTTGCCGGTCTCGAGCTTGGTCGCCGCGTCGGCGAGCTGCCGCGGCGCCGTGTCGATGAGGATCAGGCGATGGACGTCGCCGGGGTGGTCCAGCGCGTATTGCAGGGCGACCATGCCGCCCAGCCCGTGCCCGACCAGGGTGGGGTATGCCAGGCCGCTCTTGCGCAGGTACTCGCCCAGGCGCACGGCCTCCGAGGCGATCGTCGGGTCGGCGACCGGCTGCGTCTGGCCGTGTCCCGCCATCTCGAACTGCCCCACCCGGAACACGCCCTGCAGGTAGGGCACCACGCCGTCCCATTCCTTCGCGGCCCCGCCGAGGCCGTGGACCAGGACCATCTCGAAGTCGGGATCGGCCCCCGGCTTGAGCTGGGGGAGCCGGCCGCGGGGCGCCAGCGGCGGCGGCGGCTGGTCGGCCGACTGCCCGGCCGCAGGGAGCGCGACCAGGGCTGAGACCAGCAGCAGGATGGCGACGGCCGCCAGGGACGGCAGCCGGCGGGCGGCACGGACGTTCATGCAGGGTCCTTTCGCGGCAGGGTCGAAACCGTGTATACATCGCCGTCGCGCGCCTGTTCCACGGGGCCGGGGTACCGGCGGCCGACCAGGGCCGCCAGGTCCAGCGCGGCGGCGTTCGGGTACTGGTGCGTCAGGACCACGCGCGTCGGCGAAGCGTCGGCGCAGACGGCCCCCGCCTGCGACGGGTTCAGGTGCCCGGGCACGTCCCAGTCGTCGGTGGTCGAGCATTCGAGGACCAGCAGGTCGCAGCCGCGGGCGGCCTCGCGCAAACCCGGGCAGTCCCCGGTGTCACCCGAGTAGACCAGCGTGGCGCCGGCCGCGTCGCGGAATCGCCAGCCCAGGGCGACCGTCGCAAGACGGTCCTGGGCATGCGACACGGCGAAGGGCTCGGCGCCCGCGCCCGCATCGCCGAGCGGCACCGCCATCCCCGGCCACACCTCGGTGACCGTCAGCGGCCTCTTCCGGGGCTCCAGCCACGATCCGTAGATGCCGCGCAGCTGCTCCAGGAGCCGGCACAGCCCCGGCGGCCCGCAGATCCGCAGCGGCGCCACGCTGGCCGGCAGGGGCGAGTGCAGCGCGAACAGGAGCGCCACCAGGTCGCCGCTGTGGTCCGGGTGCAGGTGAGACAGCAGGACCAGGTCGATGTCGTCGACGCCTGCCGGGGCATCGCCCGCGCGGACCAGCCGCACCAGCGCCCCCGGACCGGGATCCAGAAGCAGGCTGCGCCCGTCCACCGTCACCCAGTAGGCGGCCGGTGTGTGGGTCGGCGTCGGGACGGCGCCGCCGGCGCCCAGGATGCGGATGCGGATCATGGCGCCAATGCAACAGCTTTCGGGCGGGCCGTCAAGCTGCCGCCGGGGGCGCGCCGGCCCCGCCGGCCGCGGTCCCGGGAATCTCCTGGCCGTCCCGGTGTAGGAAGGGGCCGAGGCTGGACAGCCCCCGGGACGGTCCTTATCATGCCGCCGACCCCCCGGAAACGGACAACTGGCAGGCGGATCCTCCGAACGGGGATCCGGTCCGGCCGCTGACGCGGCCCAGAGGTACCCATGACCCTGCGCCGGCACGCATCCAACCCAAGGCCCGTCAGGCCGGCAGCGGCCGCGATGGCCGGCGTCGTCGTGGCGGCGCTGGCGCTCGCCCCTCCGCGGGCCGGGGCCCAGGCACCGGCCCGCATCGACACCCTGGCCGACGGCACGCGCACGTTCCACTACGACCAGGTCGACGAGCAGATGACTGCGGACGAGAAGATCTCGCTGCTCAACGCGAAGCTGCTGAAGAACCCCGCCGACGGGCGCTCCTGGAACGACCTCGGGGTGGCCCTGGCCAGCAAGGAGGACTTCCCTGCCGCCCGGGACGCGTTCATCCGCGCCGTCCAGTGCGACAAGACGAACGGCGACTACCACCGCAACCTGGGACTGGTGTTCTCGCGCCTGGACATGCCCGAGATGGCCGTGGCGGAGCTGGGCGAGTACCGGAAGTTCGACCAGTTCGGCGGGCAGGACTACTGGCGCCTGATCGGCGGCGCCCAGCGCAAGGCCGGCCAGGTCGACGAGGCGCGGCGGACCTATCGCGAAGGCCTGGCCAGCCTGCAGCCGCCGGTGGCCGAGACGTTCCGCGTGGTGCAGGCGCTGCACGAACTGGAGACCGAGGCCGCTGACGAGCAGGCGGTGCGCGACCTGCTGGCCGAGCAGACGCCGCCGGCGCGGGCCTTCCTGGAATCCCTGCAGGGCAAGGAGGATCCCCAGGCCGAGGACGGCTGGCGCGAGGCGACAGCCGTGGTCAACCACCGCGTGGCGCTGCTGGTGGAGGACGGCAAGCTGATGGAGCAATCCGGCCTCGATGCCGAGGCGATCGGGCTCTACCAGGACGCCTACCGGCTGAGCCCCGAGCGCCCGGACGTGCTGCCGCGCCTGGTCGACGTCTACCTGAAGCTGGGCCGTGCGGAAGAGGCTGCCGCGGCGGCGGCCAAGGCGCAGGCCGAGCACCCCGGGTGGACAGGCACCTGGATCGCCGCCGGCAAGGTGCACGAGAAGGCGGACCGCCTGCAGGAAGCGCTGGATGCGTACAACCGCGCCTGGGAGATCGAGAAGATGGAGGACCTGCGGGTGGCCATCGGCAACCTGCACATCCGGCTGGGCAATGACGCCCAGGCGAGCGAGTGGCTGCGCGCCGGCGTCACGCCCGACACGAAGCCCGAGGTCGTCTTCAACTACGCGGTCAGCCTGATGCGCGGCGAGAAGTGGCTGGCGGCGATTCCGCCGCTGCAGCGGGTCACGCGCGAGCGGCCGGAGATGCCGCAGGCCTGGATGGCGCTGGCGCAGTGCCTGCAGGCGTCGGGGCGTCATGCCGCGGCGCTGGAGCCCTTCGAGCAGGCCCTGATCCTGCAGCCGGACGCCAAGACCGCGTTCCTGCTCGGCAGCGCGGCGCAGAAGGCGGACCGGCCGGAGAAGGCCGTGGAGGCCTACGAGAAGGCGCTGGCCCTGGACCCGAAATACGTGAAGGCGCAGTACAACCTGGCGCTCGCGTACATGGACCTGAAGAAGTATGCGGAAGCCGTCGCGGCGTTCGATGGGCTGATCAGGCTCGAGGGTCCCACGTACCGGGCGTACAACAACCAGGGCCTGTCCTACTTCTACCTGGGCAAGTACGACCAGGCGCTGGAGGGCTTCGAGACGGCGCTGGACCTGGAGAAGTCGGCGGCGGTGATGAACAACATCGGCATGACGCTCGACAAGCTTGGCAACAAGAAGGAAGCGATCACCTGGTACCAGAAAGCGAAGGACTTCGAGCGTGGCCAGAAGAAGTAGCTTCGGCGTCGCCGCTGCGCGCGCGCTGGCGATCTCACTCCTGGTGGCGGCGGGCTCGGCCATGCCGGCCGCGGCGCAGCTCCACGCCAGCCAGCTGCCGCCGCTGACGCTGGACGGTCCGTACCCGCGGGTCTCCGAGCCGGTGCTCGGCCGGACCGGGTTTCCGGACCACCTGCACGAGTACCATTGGGGCGGCTGGGTGCCGGAGACCGGCCCGGACGGGCTGCCGGTCGGCCCCGGTTCGCTGTGCCAGGCCCGCCAGCCCGTGCCGCGCGAGGGGCTGGTCATCGAGCCCGACGCCAAGCGCCATGGGCCCTGGGTCCTGCGGCACAATCCGGGGTATGCCGATTGCGACATGCTGCCCTGCGTCGAGCTGCTGGAGTGGGCGCGGGCGCGCATGTGGAACCTGCTCGGGTTCGCGCCGCATGACACGCTTCATATCGAGAACCCGAACTCGTCCCCGCACTACCTGGAACTGACCGGGCAGGGCGTGTGGCGACTGTACCAGCTGGACGGCAACCGCGCGGTGATCGAGCCGTTCGCGGTCCTGCTGGCCCGGCAGCTGGACGGCCACGGCGCGTTCATGCTGGCCATCGACTGGATCCTCCGGCAGAACCTGGCGCAGCCGCTGCCGCCGTGGCTGCACCAGGGGCTGGTGGAGTACCTGGGCGAGGACGGCATCCACCTGGCCGACTACATGGCCGAATTCCGTGCGAAGGGGCCCGTGCTGATGGGGCCCGCCGAGATCGACGCCGTGCTCACGGCGCCGCTGGACCCGGACCAGGGGCGCGACCGCGAGCAGTTCCGCACGGCCTGCTATGGAGCCTTCCTGATGACCTGGCAGCTGGTGGAGTACGAGGGCGGCATGGTCGCGCTGAGGGACTTCCTCGGCCAGGCGGCGGCCGGAATCCCCCTCGACCAGGCCGCGCGCACCGTGTACGGTCAGGACCTGGCGCAGCTGGCCGCCCACCTGGATCCGCTGGCGGGCGGCGAGCCGGCTGGCGGCCTGGTCTTCAACGCCAACCCGCATCGCCAGCCATAGGCTTGCGGGAGCGCCGCCCGGGCGCCACTGATTGGGCCGGCGCGCCGCACCGGCGGCGTGCCGTGCCAGGGCCGCCACGCACCACCGACCGACAAGGATCGACGACGCCATGAATGCGCCAGCCGCGCCGCGTGTCCGCTTCGCGCCCAGCCCCACGGGCCACCTGCACGTGGGCGGCGCCCGCACCGCCCTGTTCAACTGGCTCTACGCCCGCAGCCAGGGCGGCACCTTCATCCTGCGCATCGAGGACACGGACCAGGAACGCAGCACCGAGGCCTCGTACGCGGCCATCCTGCGCGGCATGGAGTGGCTGGGGCTCGAGTGGGACGAGGGACCCGGCAAGGGTGGCCCCTGCGGCCCCTACCTGCAGTCCGAGCGCCTGGACACCTATCGCGACCACCTGCGGCAGCTGGCCGACCAGGGCAAGGCCTACCGCTGCTTCTGCACCGGCGCGGACCTCGAGGCGCGCGAGAAGGCCGTCACCGAGGCGGGCGGCCAGTGGGAGGGCTACGACGGCAAGTGCCGCGCGCTGCCCGCCGACGAGTCGGCGCGCCTGGCGGCCGCCGGCACGCCGCACGCCTGGCGGCTGCACACGCCGGCCGAGGGCGTCACCTTCTGGTACGACCTCGTGGTGGGCAAGCGCGAGTTCCAGAACGCGGTGCTGGTCGATCGCGTGATCGTCAAGGCCGACGGCTTCCCCACCTACCAGTTCGCCTGCGTGGTGGACGACCACCTGATGGGGATCACGCACGTGCTGCGCGGCGACGACCACGTCAGCAACACGCCGTTCCAGATCCTCATCTACGACGCCTTCGGCTGGACGCCGCCGAAGTTCGGGCACCTGCCGATGATCCTGGGCCCGGACCGCAAGCGTCTGAGCAAGCGCCACGGCGCGACCAGCGTCGAGGAGTTCTCGAAGATGGGCATCCTGCCCGCGGCGATGGTCAACTACCTGGCGCTGCTGGGCTGGTCGATCGGCGCCGGCGGCGACGAGGTGCTGGAGACCGCGGCGCTGGTCAAGAAGTTCAGCCTGAAGAAGATCAACAGCGCGCCGGCGGCCTTCGACTACGACAAGCTGGCGCACGTCAACGGCGAGCACATCAAGCGGCTGTCGCCGGCGCAGCGGCTGGAGCTGGCGCGGCCGATCATCGCCGGGCGCGGCTGGGCCTGGGATCCGGCCTGGCTGGTGGCAGGCGCGGACACCGCCGACGCCTACCTCGCGCGCGTGCTGGCCACCCTCGGCAACCGCTTCAGCAGCCTGGTGACGCTGCCCGAGCGCGTGGGCTTCTTGTACGGCGAGGACTATCCGCGCGAGCAGGCGGACTGGGACGAGCACGTGGCGCCGGCGGCGGCGCGCGAGCGGCTGTCGGCGCTCGCGGCCGGGCTGGAGGCGGCGCAGCCGGCCGGGCAGGCGCACGATGCCGCCGCGTTCGAGCAGGTCGTGCGC
>JAYRFB010000011.1:0-10705 GCA_041908585.1 Candidatus Krumholzibacteriia bacterium | reverse complement strand
CCGCGTCCGATCCTCTACGTGGTGCTGGTGCTGGCGGCGCTGAGCCTGATCCCGATGGGGCTGATCTACCGCTCCAAACACCAGGCCAAGAACCAGCCGCGGATCCAGGTGGTCTACGACATGGACCAGCAGTCGTACTACAAGGCACAGACGGAGAACCCGTTCTTCGCCGACGGCATGTCCATGCGCAAACCGCCCCAGGGCACCGTGGCGCGCGGCCTGCTGAACGAGGACGACGCCTGGTTCCGCGGCATCGCGCGCGACACGATCTTCGTGCAGGAGATCCCGGCGCAGGTCACGACGTCGATGCTCGAGCGCGGTCGCGAGCGCTTCGACATCTACTGCGCGCCCTGCCACGGGCGCAGCGGCAACGGCAACGGCATGGTCCACGCGCGGGCCCAGGCGCTGGCCGAGGGCACATGGACGCCGCCGACCGACCTGACCAGCCAGACGGTGGTCGAGCGGCCGGCCGGGCACATCTACAACACCATCGCCAACGGCATCCGCACGATGCCGTCGTACGGCGCCCAGCTCTCGCCCGCCGACCGCTGGGCCGTGACGGCGTACGTGCGCGCGCTGCAGCTGTCCCGCAACGCCGCCCCGGCCGACCTGCCGGCGGACGTGCGGGCGGCGCTGGGGAACTAGGACCGGCTTCGATCGGCGCCGGCCGCCGCGGCCGGCCGGCAAGGGAGAGACGGAATTGGCGCACAAGCACGTTCCCACGCTGCAGGACACGCGCACGACCCTGGACGGGCTCGGGCCGCGGGTCTTCGCGACGAGCCTCGCGGTCGGCCTGCTCGGCCTGGGCGCCGCGTACGGCCTGGGCGCGGCCCAGGGCGACGGCCTGCGGCACTTCGCCTTCGCCTACGTGCTGAACTTCGCGTTCTTCCTGGCCATCAGCCTGGGCGCGCTGGTCTTCCTGGGCATCATGTACGTGACGCGCGCCAGCTGGAACGTGGTCATCCGCCGCCTGGCCGAGGTGATGGCCGCGGTGATGCCGCTGCTGGCGCTCATGTGCATCCCGGTGCTGCTGATGACCGACCGCATCTACGGCTGGACCGACCCGGCCATTGCCGCCAGCCACGCCATGGCCCACAAGGCGGGGTACCTGAACCAGGGCGCGTTCACGCTGCGCTGGGTCATCTACTTCGCGGTCTGGAGCGGCTACTCGCTGTTCTACTGGCGCAGCTCGCTGGCGCAGGACCGCACCGGCGACCTGGCGATCACCCGGCGCTTCGAGAACCTCAGCGGCTTCGCCCTGATGATCTGCGCCATCTGCGCCGCGCTGGCCTCGTTCGACCTGGTGATGAGCATCGACCCGCTCTGGTTCAGCACCATGTTCGGCGTCTACTACTGGGCCGGCGGGTTCGTCTCGTTCTTCGCCGTGCTGACGCTGCTGACCCTGGGCCTGCAGAGGACCGGCCGCCTGACCCGCATCGTCAGCGGCGAGCACCTGCACGACTACGGCAAGGCGATGTTCGCCTTCACCTTCTTCTGGGGCTACATCGCCTTCAGCCAGTACATGCTGTACTGGTACGCGAACATCCCCGAGGAGACGGCCTGGTACCTGCTGCGCTCGCGCAATGGCTGGGGCGAGGTCGCCCGCGCCACGGTGTTCGTGACCTTCGCGCTGCCGTGGCTGGGCCTGGTCTCGCGCTGGGCCAAGCGCAACCGGAAGGTCCTGGCCTTCTGGGCGGTGTGGATCATCGTGGCGCAGTGGCTGCAGCTGTACTGGGTGATCATGCCGGCCTACAGCGCCACGGCCATGTTCAGCCTGGTCGCGGTGGCGTGCTTCTTCGGGATCGGCGGCCTGTGGCTGGCGGGCGTGACGCGCCTGGCCATGGGCGGCTCGCTGGTGCCCACGCGCGACCCGCGGCTCGAGGATTCGTTGCGGTTCGAGAACGCCTGAGCGGGATGTCCTGACCAAGGTGCCCCCGACGGCACCCGGGAGCGAAGAGATGGCTGCGGCCGACCCGAAAGCGAACAACGGCTTCAATGCCCCGGCGGTGGTGCTCTGCACGCTGGCCGGGCTGATCTTCGTCGTGGCGCTGTCCCTGTTCCTGCAGGGCGGCTTCCTGGCCTCGCAGGCCCTGGAGACGAAGCGCAAGACGGAGACGCCGGTGAACGAGCCCCTGCGGGCCCTGGAGGCCGAACATGAGGCGCGCCTGCAGGAGGCGCCGCGCTGGCTCGACGAGCAGAAGACGAAGGCCGTGATGCCCATCGACGCCGCCATGGCCCGCCTGGCGGCCGAGGCGGCGCTGCAGCCCCTGCCCGAGGCCCCGGTGGCCGAGCCGGCAGCCGGAAGCGAGGTACGGCATTGATCGCCAGCGCCAATCTTTCCAGCTGGCTGCCGCAGGCGGCCTCGACGCAGGCGACGGGCGTGGACGCGGCCTTCTACGGCGTGTACGTGGCCGGGGCCTTCGCGGTGATCCTGGTGACCGGCCTGGCCGTCACCTTCGTGCGGCAGTTCCGGCAGAGGCGCGGCGACGAGCAGGGCGCCCCCGGCGGCCGCGCGC
This sequence comes from Candidatus Krumholzibacteriia bacterium, assembly GCA_041908585.1. Lineage (GTDB taxonomy): Bacteria > Krumholzibacteriota > Krumholzibacteriia > LZORAL124-64-63 > LZORAL124-64-63 > CAINDZ01. The sequence continues at coordinate 8,189 of JAYRFB010000011.1, read as the reverse complement.
ACCCGCTGCTGCAGGGCCTGTGGGTGCTGTCCGCGGTGGCCATCGCGGTGTTCGCCTTCGCCGCCGGCCTGCCGGGCTTCCTGGACGCCAACGCGGCGCCCTGGCTGGCCTACCGCGTGCAGGTGGGCGCCAGCCACGAGGGCTTCCGCTTCACCTACCCGAACGGCCACGTCGCCGACACGCTCCACGTGGCGACGGGCCGCCCGGTGCGGCTGGACGCCACCACCGCCGACGTGGTCCACTCGCTCCTGGTCCCGGCGCTGCGCGTCAACGAGCCGATCCTGCCGGGCCGCACGGCCCAGGCCTGGTTCACGGCGACGTCGCCCGGCACTTACGACCTGCGCAGCGGCACCTGGGGCGGCGACACCTACCAGGACCTGCGCACGGCCGTGGTCGCCCACGCGCCCGCGGACTTCGACGCCTGGATGACCCGCGTCTCGGACATCTTCGCCGGCCGCACCATGGAGCAGGCGGGCGAGCTGCTGTACGGCACCAAGGGCTGCCGCGCCTGCCACAGCCTGGACGGCTCGAAGCTGGTCGGCCCCAGCTTCAAGAACCTCTACGGCCACGAGTTCGACACGCGCGAAGGCGTGCGCATCACGGCCGATGCGGCCTACATCCGGACCTCGATCCTGACGCCGAACGTGTCGGTCGTCGCCGGCTTCGAGCCCGTGATGACACCCTACGAGGGCAAGATCACCGACAAGGAGATCGAGGCCATCACCGCCTGGCTGCGGACCCTCTCGGACAAGGGCGGCGCGCCGGCGGGAGCCGACTCGACCGGTGCTGCGCCGGCGGCCGACGCGATGCAAGTCTCGCAGGCTGGAGAAGTCTCGCAGGCTGGAGAAGCCTCGCCGGCCGCCGAAGCCTCGCCCGCCGCCCAAGCCGCCGCCGCGCACGCCACCGCTCAGGAGGGCAAGTAGATGAGCAAGGCCACGCCCGCGGCCGCCGGTGCCAACTGGCTGGTCACGACCGACCACAAGAAGATCGCGCTGCAGTTCCTCTGGTGGACCTGCGGGGCCTTCCTGCTGGGCGCCATCTACGCCATCGTCCTGCGCCTGCGCGTCACCAGCGGGCTGGTGGATCCCGCGCTGTACCGGCAGATGCTGACGCAGCACGGCATCCTGATGGTGTTCCTGTTCCTGGTGCCCGCCATCCCCTCGATCCTGGGCAACTACCTCCTGCCGTTGCAGCTGGGCGCCGGCGAGTTGCGGCTGCCGTGGCTGACGCGGCTGTCGTTGCGCCTGCAGATGGCCGGCACGGTGCTGCTGGTCGTCTCGATCATGCTCGGCGCGGTGGGTGCCGGCTGGTCCTTCGTGACGCCGCAGAGCCTGCAGGCCAAGGGCGCCTTCGGGCTGATGGCGCTGGCCCTGGCCTGCGTGGCCGGCGGCTGGCTGGCCACGGGCATCAACTTCATCGTCACCGTGCACCACGGTCGCCGGCCCGGCCTGGGCTTCTTCCAGATGCCGATCCTCAGCTGGGCCCTGTACCTGACCGCCTACGCGCTGGTGCTGGCGGGCACGCTGTTCGGCGTTCTGGTGATCTACCTGGCGGCCGCGCGCGGGAGCGCCACCGGCCCGTTCGGGGCCGGGGCCGATCCCCTGCTGTGGCAGGGCTATTTCTGGTTCGCCATGCGGCCGCTGGCCATCTTCGCGCTGCTGCCGGCCGCCGGCGTGATCACCGAGGTCATCGCCGGGGTGGCGCGCCGGCCGGTGGTGGGTTACCGCACCGTCGTGGGCTCGCTGATCGCGCTGCTGGGGCTGGGCTTCGTGACCTGGGGCGTCAACCTGGTCGGCGCCGGGCAGTCGCCGGCGCTCAGCTTCACCTTCGCCGGGCTGGCGCTGCTGACGGCAGTGCCGGTGGCGCTGCTGAGCTTCTCCTGGCTGTCGACGCTGTACCGCGGGGCGGTGGCCTGCGCGGCGCCCACGTCGTTCGTCGTGGCGTTCCTGCTCTGCGCCGGCATCGCCGTGATGAGCGGCCTGATGCTCTGCTCGCTGTCGGCGGCCGACTACCTGGCGGGCACCGTGTTCCTGACCGCGCACCTGCACTACGTGATGATGGGCGGCGTGCTGACGGCCCTGCTGGCCGGCCTGCACTACTGGTGGCCGGTGATGTTCGGCCGCATGTACAACCCGCTGCTCGGCCGCCTGTCGGCCTTCACCTACGTGCTGGGCCTGAACCTGGCGTTCCTGCCGCAGCTGATCGCCGGCGCGCGCGGCCTGGCCCGCGGGCTGGCCACGGTGCCGGCGGGTTACGGCGCCATGGACGTGACGGCCACCTGGGGCATGTGGATCCTGACGACGGGCCTGGTCATGATCATCGCCAACCTCTTCGGCTCCCTGCACGACGGGCCGGAGGCGGGCGCGAACCCGTGGGGTGCCACCACCGGCGAGTGGCGCGGCGCCACCGGGCCGGCGGCCGGCGACCCCTATGCCCGCTAGCGGCGGACCCGACGCCCGGCCGCCGCGCGCGGCACGGCCGTTCTGGAATCCCTGGCTGGCCGGGTTCCTGCTCGGCCTGGTGCTGCTGGCCTCGTTCGTGGTCGCCGGGCGCGGGCTCGGCGCCACCGCCGCCTACTCCGCGCTGGCCACGGCCGCGGCCGGCCTGGTCGATGCCGGGCGCGCCGCCGCACATCCCGTCCATGCCCGCTACTGGAACGACGGCGCACCCCTGCTGTCGTGGACCGTGTTCCTGCTGCTGGGGGCGGCCGCAGGGGCGTTCCTGTCCGGCTGGCAGGGGCGTCGCCTGGCGATGGTGACCGAGCGCGGGCCGCGCGTCGCCGCGCGCATGCGGCTCCTGCTGGCCTTCGCCGGCGGCCTGCTGGCGGCCTGGGGCGCCCGCCTGGCGCGCGGCTGCACCAGCGGGCAGGCCCTGACCGGCGGCTCCATGCTCAGCGTGGGCGGCCTGGTGTTCATGGCCGCCGTCTTCGTCGCCGCCTACGCCCTGGCCGGGCGCGCCCGGAGGCAGTGGCTGTGACGCTGCCGGTCTTCGCCGCCCACGAACCGTCGCCATCGCTGTTCCTGGGCTCGGCGCTGCTGCTGGGGCTGGGCTTCGGGTTCTGCCTCGAGCGCGCCGGCTTCGGGAGCGCCCGCCGGCTGGTCGCCGTCTTCTACCTCTACGACATGGCCGTGGTGAAGGTCATGTTCACGGCCATCGTCACGGCCATGGCCGGGCTGACGCTGCTGGGCGCCACCGGGCTGCTGGACCTCTCGTGGGTCTACGTGGAGCCGACACACCTGGCGGCGCAGGCGCTGGGCGGGCTGGTCTTCGGGACCGGGTTCATCGTCGGCGGGTACTGCCCCGGCACGGCGGTGGCCGCCCTGGCCACCGGTCGCCGCGACGGGCTGGCCTTCGCGCTGGGCATGCTGGCCGGCGTGGCCTCCTACGCCGAGCTGGGGCCGGGCGTGGAGGCCTGGGTGGCCGGCGGTGGCAGCGAGCAGACCCTGCCCGACCTCACCGGCGTGCCGCGCCTGTGGTGGACGCTGCTGTTCGTGGGTGTGCTGGCGGCGGCGGCCCGGCTGATGGCGTGGCTGGAACGGCGCTTCGCCGCCAACCGGCCCACGGACTGACGGGGCGGGCCGAAGCCAAGAGCCGCCAGTGTCCCCGGCCGGGACCGCCTGCCCGACCCGCGCCGCCGCGCCGCTCACCCGAGCGGCGCCCGCCCGTCTTCCACGCCGTCCTCACGGTCGATCTCCCGCATCATCGCCGCGAACTCCTCGCGCGTGCAGATGCCCTTGGCCACCATCATCCGCTGCACCGTCTTGGTGGCCAGGGCCAGCTCGCCGACCGCTCGCTCGAGGCGGGCCGCATCGACGCCGCCGCCCGCCCCGCGCATGGCCGAGGCCTCGGCGCGCGCCTGCCGCGCCTCGTCGCGGGCCTTGTCGATCTGCGTGTGCTGGTAGATGTCGAAGATCCAGTTGATGAGTCCCATTTTCAGTTCCTCGTCGGGGTGAGGGTGAGATGTCGCCCGCGCCGGCCCAGGAGCCGCGCGTGGCGCGTCCTACGACGCGCCGGGCCGACAGTTTCATTGCGCCGGGCGGGCCACGGTGGCATGCTGCCCGCGTGCGCCGCCATCGCGGGGCGGAATATGCATGCATTTCCCTAGGATTTAGGTTCAGGGGTTCCTAAGATTGCGCCGACCCGCAACCCGGAGGCCTGCCCGTGTCCGAGCCGAAAAAGACCCGCCTGCCAGCCTCATACTACAACGCGATCTCCCTGACGGGGGCGGTCCTGGCGGCGCTCAGCCTGGCGTTGATCCTGTTCCTGTTCGCGCTGGAGTTCTTCAGCGACGGCCACACCTCGCCCTACGTGGGCATCATCGCCTTCGTGATCCTGCCGGGCTTCCTGGTGCTCGGCCTGGCGCTGGGCGCAATCGGCGTGCTGCGGCAGCAGCGCCGGCGCCGCCTGGGCCTGCCGACGACGGAACGCCTGCCGCGCATCGACTTCAACGACCCGACGCACCTGCGCGCGACGTTCCTGGTGGGCGGGGGCTTCCTGCTCTTCCTGGCGCTGACGGCGTTCGGCAGCTACCAGGCCTACGAATTCACCGAAAGCGACCAGTTCTGCGGCACCACCTGCCATTCGGTGATGAAGCCGGAGTACACTGCGTTCAACGCGTCGCCGCACCAGCGCGTCGGCTGCGTGAAGTGCCACATCGGCTCGGGAGCCGAGTGGTACGTGCGCTCGAAGCTGTCGGGCGCCTACCAGGTCTACTCGGTGATCTTCGACAAGTACTCGCGGCCCATCGAGACGCCGATCAAGAACCTGCGCCCCTCGCGCGACACCTGCGAGCAGTGCCACTGGCCGGAGCACTTCAGCGGCGAGAAGCTGGTCTCCTTCGACTACTACGGTCGCGAGGAGGGCAACACGCACTGGAGCCTCAAGCTGGCGATGAAGGTCGGCAGCGGCGGCGCCGGCGGGGCGCAGGCCCACGGCATCCACTGGCACACGGCCAACCAGGTCACCTACGTGGCGACCGACCACAAGCGCCTGGAGATCCCGTGGGTCAAGTTCACCGGCAAGGACGGCACCGAGAAGATCTACCGCCATGTCGACTCGGAGCTGACCGACGAACAGGTCGCGACGATGGAGCAGCGGCAGATGGACTGCATCGACTGCCACAACCGGCCCACGCACCACTACAACCCGCCCTCGCGCGTGGTCAACCGCGACATCGCCAACGGGCTCATCGCCCAGGACCTGCCGGGGGTCAAGAACCTGCTGGTGGACCTGATGCAGGCCGAGTACGCGACCGAGGACGAGGCCCTGGCGGCGATCGCCGACGGCGTGCACGCGTTCTACAACGACGAGCATCCCGAGGTGGCGGCGGCCCGAGCCGCCGACATCGAGGCGGCCATCGGCCGGGCGCAACTGCTGTTCAGGACCAACATCTTCCCCGAGATGAAGGTGAGCTGGCGCGACTTCCCCGACCACATCGGCCACCTGACCACCCCGGGCTGCTTCCGCTGCCACGACGGCCAGCACCAGACCGAGGACGGCGAGGTCCTGCCGCGCGATTGCGACCTCTGCCACACCATCCTCTCGCAGACCCGCAAGTCGGGCGAGGAGTTCACCTCCCTGGCCAGCGTGGAATACGTGCACCCGGAGGACATCGGCGACGAGTGGAAGACGACCAATTGCAACGAATGCCACGGCGAATGAGGGCTTTCCGGCGGCCGGGCGGGTTTCTTGACTCCGCCCGGCCACCGGACGATTTTCGTTGAGAATGCCGCCTCAGCCTCCCGCTCCACCCCAGCCTGCCGAGGATGACCCATGGCCAACTCCAAGATCGTCTGGACCAAGATCGACGAGGCGCCCGCCCTCGCCACCTACGCCCTGCTCCCGGTCGTCCAGGCCTACACGAAGGGCACCGGCATCGACGTCGAGCAGGCGGACATCTCGCTCGCCGGTCGCATCATCGCGAACTTCCCCGAGAAGCTGACCGCGGAGCAGAAGCTGCCCGACGCCCTGGCCGCCCTGGGCGACCTGGCGAAGACGCCGGCCGCGAACATCATCAAGCTGCCGAACATCTCGGCCTCGATCCCGCAGCTGCAGGCGGCCATCAAGGAGCTGCGAGAGCACGGCTACGACATCCCCGAGTATCCGGAGGAGCCGAAGACGGACGAGCAGAAGGCGCTGCAGGCGCGCTTCGCCAGGGTCCTGGGCTCGGCCGTGAACCCGGTGCTGCGCGAGGGCAACTCGGACCGGCGCGCGGCGGCCTCGGTCAAGAAGTTCGCCCAGAAGAACCCGCACCGCATGATGAAGGACTGGCCCAGCGAGGGCTCGAAGGCGCGCGTCGCGCACATGACCGAGAAGGACTTCTACGGGAGCGAGAAGTCGACCACCCTGGCCGCGGCCACCACGGTGAGCATCGAGTTCTCCGGCCCGGACGGCGCACGCCAGGTGCTCAAGGAGGGCCTGGCGCTGCAGGCGGGCGAGGTCATCGACGCCGCCGTCATGAACGTGGCGGCGCTGCGGGCCTTCTACGCGAAGACGATGGACGAGTGCAAGCGCGACGGCACCCTGCTCTCGCTGCACCTGAAGGCGACGATGATGAAGATCTCGGACCCGGTGATGTTCGGCCATGCCGTGTCGGTGTTCTACGCCGCGGCGCTGGACAAGCACGCGGGCACGCTGAAGGAGATCGGCGCCAACGTGAACAACGGCCTGGCCGGCGTGCTGGAGAAGCTGGACCGGCTGCCCGCCGCGAAGAAGGCCGAGATCGAGGCGGATATCCAGGCGGTCTACGCCACGCGCCCGGCCATCGCCATGGTCGACTCGCGCAAGGGCATCACCAACCTGCACGTGCCGAACGACGTGATCGTCGACGCCTCGATGCCCAACGTGGTTCGCGACGGCGGCCGCATGTGGAACAACGACGACCAGCTCCAGGACACCGTGGCCATGGTCCCGGACCGCTGCTACGCGACGATGTACAAGGCGATCCTCGAGGACTGCCGGCAGAACGGCCAGTTCAACCCGTCCACGATGGGCGCGGTCTCCAATGTCGGCCTCATGGCCCAGAAGGCCGAGGAGTACGGCTCCCACGACAAGACGTTCATCATGCAGGCGGCCGGCACCGTGCGCGTGGTCGACGCCGCCGGCAAGGTGCTGCTCGAGCAGGCGGTCGAGACGGGCGACATCTTCCGCATGTGCCAGACCAAGGATGCCGCGATCCGCGACTGGGTGAAGCTGGCCGTCCGGCGCGCGCGCGCCGCCGGCACGCCGGCCGTGTTCTGGCTGGACGCGGCGCGGGGCCACGACGCCCAGATCATCGCCAAGGTGCAGGCCTACCTGCCCGGGCACGACACGAAGGGCCTCGAGCTGCCGATCATGAAGCCGACCGACGCCATGGCCTTCACGCTGGCCCGCACGCGGCGCGGTGAGGACACCATCTCGGTGACCGGGAACGTGCTTCGCGACTACCTGACGGACCTGTTCCCCATCCTGGAGCTGGGGACCAGCGCCCGGATGCTGTCGATCGTGCCGCTGCTCAACGGCGGCGGTCTCTACGAGACGGGCGCCGGCGGCTCGGCGCCCAAGCACGTGCAGCAGTTCCTGCAGGAGGGCCACCTGCGCTGGGATTCGCTGGGCGAGTACTGCGCGCTGGTGCCGTCGTTCGAGCAGATCGCGGCGACCGGCAACCAGCGCGCCGCGCTGCTGGCCGAGACGCTGGACGCGGCGATCGGCACCTACCTCGAGAACGCGCGCTATCCCAGCCGCAAGGTGAACGAGATCGACAACCGTGGCAGCACGTTCTACCTGTCCCTGTACTGGGCGCAGGCCCTGGCGGCGCAGGACAAGGACGCGGAACTGAAGGCCCGCTTCGCGCCCGTGGCGAAGGTCCTGACGGAGAACGAGGCGAAGATCGCCGCCGAGCTGCTGGCCGCCCAGGGCCGGCCGGCGGATATCGGCGGCTACTACCACCCGGACGACGCGAAGGCGGGCGCGGCGATGCGACCGAGCGCGACGTTCAACGCGGTGATCGACGGGTTGAGGTAGCGGCGGACGGGGAGGGACCGGCCGCCTCCCGACGGCACTGCTGCGTCCCGGCACTTGCGCCCTTCTAGGAAGAGTCAAGCGTATCCCGCGGCCCGCCTCCTGAGCTTGGTTCGTTCCTGGCTTTCGGTTCTTCGGCCGGCAGCTGTTCGGGTTTGTCCATTCGCTTCTTCGAGCTCGCCCACGGGCGG
>JAYRFB010000010.1:0-13640 GCA_041908585.1 Candidatus Krumholzibacteriia bacterium | reverse complement strand
TCCGGCGCGGCGGCGTGGCGCCTGCGCGCGGCGACGGCCGGGCGGCACGAGGTCGCGGTTAACCTCGACGGCCGCGCCGTGGCCACGCGCGTGGTGGCGGCCGGCGGCGGACTGCCGCGCACGGCCGAGACCGCGAGCACGTCCTGGTCGCATGCGCTGCTGTACCCTGGCGAAAAGCAGCTGGCGCGCGGCGGCGAGGTCCGAGAGATGCGCCTGCGCTACCCGGCGCGCACGTTGCGCTGGCTCGGGATCGAGCTGGATTGGCTCGTCGGGTTCATGGCGGTGTCGCTGGTCGCGGGGCTGCTGCTCCGCAAGCCGCTGAAGGTGGAGATCTGAGATGGCTGCACGCACGATGACGGTGGCGACGCTGCTGGCGGCCCTGATCGCTCTCGCCGGCTGCGGTGGCGGCGACGGCGGCCGCACCGGCGGAAGCCGGTCGGACGAGGGCGGCGGCGAACGCGGCACCGGGCGGGCGGCGACTCCCCGGCTGCTCTTCATCGGCCTCGACTCGGCGGACTGGCGACTGCTGGACCCGCTGATGGCCGAGGGCCGGCTGCCCCACCTGAAGGCGTTTCGCACCCAGGCGGCCTCGGGGCGCATGCAGTCGTTCTACCCGCTGGAGAAGTCGCCGCTGTTGTGGGCGAGCATCTGCACGGGCGTCGAGCCCGGCGTGCACGGCGTCACCGACTTCGTGCGCGGGTCGGCGCAGAAGCCGGTGACCGGCAGCGCCTGGCACGCGCCCGCGCTGTGGGACATCCTCGGCGCCGCCGGGCGCAGCACGTTCGTCAGCGGCATGTGGACCACGTTCCCGGCGCGTCCCATCGACGGCATCATGGTCAGCGACTACCTGCCCTACGGGCGCGAGCGCGAGAAGCCGCTGGCGGGCCTGGTGACGCCCGACTCGCTGGCGGCGGCGGTCGTGGCCTGCCGCGTCGATCCCGCCGGGCTGACCGCCGAGCAGCTGGCGCGCTTCCTGCCCGCGGGCGCCGACGTGGCGGACGCCGAGCGGCGGTGGCCGCAGCAGGTGCAGAAGCTGCGCGATATCTGGGCTGCCGACCTGGGGTACCTGGAGGTAGCCCGCCGGCTGCGCCAGGCCCGCGATTTCGACTTCTACCTCTTCTACCTGCGCGGCCCGGACATGATCAGCCACGGCTTCTACCACTACCTGGCCATCGCCGACGCGGACTGGCACGGCGATGCCGACGAGCACGCGATGTTCCGCGAGGTCGTGCAGCGCTACTACGACTGGACCGACGAGGCGGTGGGCGAGGTGCTGTCGTGGTTCCCGCCCGACCACCCGACCGTGATCGCCTCGGATCACGGCTTCTACGGGCCGCGCGCCGAGGGCAAGGGCACCGTCGAGCACAGCGAGTGGGGCATCTTCATGGTGCGCAGCCCGCTCTACGAGGCCGGCGCCTCCTTCGGACACCTGAAGCTGCTGGACATCTGCCCGACGGTGCTGGCGCTGCTGGACCTGCCGCCGGCGCGCGACATGACGGGCGCGGTGCTCGCCACCGGCACGACGGCGCGGGGGCGCGACCGGCTGGCGCACATCGAGGAGCACCGCGTCGAGTCCTACCTTGCCCTGCGGCCGGCCGCGGGCGACGCAGCGCCGGAGGTGGACGACAAGGTCGAGGAGGAGATCCGTCGTCAGTTGCGGTCGCTGGGGTACATCAAGTAGCGGCGATCGAACGGTGCGTAATGGTCACGGCGGCGGGATTCTTCGAAGGTGACGGCCAACCGCGTTGCGCGAGCGGCCGCGGTCCGGTATCCTCAACTCGAGCCCGGATACGGGCGAAAGGGGGATGCCATGTCCGATCATGTCGTTCTTCGCCGACTCGCGTGCCTGTCGCTCGTTCCGCTGCTGGCCCTGGCCCTCTGTTTCCCGGTCTGGGCGCAGTGCGACCCCAACGATCCCATCACGGGGCTTCCCGACTTCTCCTTCAGCCTCTGCTCGTGGAGCGCGGCGGGTAACGATCCCGTCACGCTGCTGGTGGTGCCCGACGGCACCGGATCGCCGTTCACGCAGGCGCGCCTGGCGGACGGCACCGTTGTCGACGCGACGATCACGCTGACGCTCGACCACCCGTGCGGCCCGTTCGCGGGCTTCCCGCGCGAGGACCTGTGGCTGGAGTTCGGCAACGGCGACGCCGTGTCCTGCCTGGGCGGCACCGTCGCGGACGCGGATGCCGACGTCGACGGCGTGACGCACTGGTCGCTGCCGCTGCGGCGCGGCGGGCACAGCGAGGGGCCGTGTCGGCTGGTGATCAACGGCTATACGCCCCCGCATCTGCCGTCGCTGCCGCTGCGCGTCAACAGCCCCGACCTGAGCGGCGACCGGGCCGTGACGCTCGCCGACGTGCCCCTGTTCGCGGCGGCGTACTTCGGCAGCTACGCGTTCGCCGCCGACCTGCACGCCGACGGTCGCGTCGACCTGGCGGACCTGCCGCTGCTTGCGCGCGCGCTGGGAGCCCGTTGCCCCTGAGCCGCCGCGTCGGGTACGCCGGTTGCAGCGATTCCGTCCGTAGCGCTTCCCGGGATGGCACGGGAGCGTCGCGGCTGGAGGAGTCCGCCGCGGCGCCCCGGCGTGCCGGCGCGCGCGCGGAGGGCGGATGTCGTTGCCGGACAGCGGCTTGAATTCGTTGGCGAGAGCTGCGCTCGCTCCCTTGGCGGCGGGCGCCGACGTGTCGGCTCCCGGATCGGGCGTCGCGGCCCTCGACAGGGAACTGGGCAGCCCGGAGACCGCGGACCGCCGCATCGCCGAGTTTCTGGCCGGGCGCCTGCCCGAGGTCGTGTTCTTCCTCGGACACGGCGACGGGGCCCATGCCGAGTCGTTGCGCCGTCGCACCCGCGCCACGATCCTGGTCTGGGAACCGCGCGGGATGAACGGGGCGCCGGACCTGCCCGGGGTGCAGGTGTTCGCCAGCCTGGGCGCGCTGGTGGAGGCGGCCGCAGGGATCCCGGACCTGGGATCCCGGCAGGTGCTCGCCGGCGCGATTCCCGAACTGCGCGCGGCGATGCCCGACGCCCACCTGCGCTTCGTCGACACCGTCAAGCGCGTGCTCCTGTCCGCGCGCATGCGTCGCGCGACCGTGGCGCGCGCGGCGACGACCTGGCTGGGCAACCTCGCCCAGAACCTGCCGCAACTGGCGACGCAGACGCCCTTCGACGCGCTGACGGACGCCGCCGTCGGCGTGCCGGGCGTCCTGATCGGGGCCGGACCGTCGCTGGATCGTGGACTGGAAGCGCTGCGACAGCTGCAGGGGCGCGCCGTTCTGTGCGCCGTCAGCACGGCGCTGCCGCCGCTGGCGCGCGCCGGCATCGTGCCGGACCTGGTGGCGGTGGTCGAGGCGAACGACAACTCCGCGCACTTCGCCGACGTGCCTCACCTGGACCGCATGCTGCTGCTGGCTGATCCCCAGGGACATCCTGCCCACTTCACGATTCCGCCGGCGCGGAATCTGGCCCTGGCCGTGCGCGACACGGCCGCCGGCGACTGGCTGGCGCGGGCCTGGGGCTGCCGGCCGCTGGAGAGCGGAGGCAGCGTGGCCTGCGTGTCGCTGTCGGCGCTGCACCGGCTGGGCTGCGATCCGCTGGTGCTGACGGGCATGGACCTGGCGCTGACCGGCGGGCGCACCCACGCCGCCGGCAGCACCCAGGGGCACCGGCACGGGCGCTATGATCCGCAGACCGGCCGCTTCGTCTTCACTTCCGAGGAAAGACCGGCCGACGGGTCCTGGCAGGGCGACCTGGCGCCGGCCTGGGGCGGCGGCACGCCGGTGCCGACCCGGCCGGCGTTCAACGTCTACCGCCTCTGGTTCGAGACGGCGGCCGAGACCTGGGCGGCCGATCGGACGCTGCTGAACGCGACCGGCGGGGGCGCGCGCATCCAGGGGTATGCGGAGGTGGAGCCGGGCGATCTGGCTGCGGCGCTCGGATCCCGGTTGGCGGCCGTCGGTGCCGGCGACGTGCGCGAACGTCTGGCCGCGGCGTTGGCGCGCGCGGAAGCGCACGATGGCGCCGCCTTGTGGCGCGAGGTCGCGACGGAACTGGCCGCCGTGGACGCCGCCTCGCGGGAGGCGGGCCGGGCGGCATCGCTGGCGCGACGCGCGCTGGCCGAACTGGAAGCGGGGAAGCAGGCGCATCTCGCGCGTACGCTGCCCCGCCTGTCAGCCGCCGAAGCCGCCCTGGGCGAGAGGACCCGCGCCTCCCGTCTGCTCAATGCGCTGGTCGGCGAGAAAGCGGCGGCGGCCGCGCGTGGTCACGCGCGGCCGCCGTCTGCCGATCATGTGGCCTCCACGGCCTGGTCGCTGCGCCAGAGCCGGCGCATCAGCGAGGCCGTGATCGAGGGGGCCGGCGAGCTGAAGGCGCTCTTCGGCGCGTTCAGCCCTTCTTCTGGGCCAGCGCCGCCTCGAACTTCGCCAACTGCTCCTTGAAGTACTCGCGCTCGGGCTCAAGCTCGATGGCCTGCTTGATGCGCGCGATCGCATCCTCGCAGTTGCCGCGCTTCAGGCAGATCTCGGCCGCGGTGTCCAGGTAGTTGGCGCGGTCGCCCGGCTCCTCGGCCAGCTCCACCGCGCGCAGGACCAGCGCCTCGGCCTCCTCGAGGTTGATGTCGTTCTCCCAGCACCACCAGGCGAACTGGTTGAGGCGCCGTGGCTCCTGCTGCCAGTTCTCGGGCAGCATGGCCTTGCGCAGCTCGATCGCCTTGGCCGTGTCCTTCTCCACCAGCAGCGCGTGGTCCACCTTCAGCGAGCGGACGGTGCGAGCCGAGGGGGAGTCCTCCGGCAGGCCGGCCGCGGCGGCCAGCGCGGCCGTGAGGTAGGGGATGCCGTCGGCCACGCGCTGCTGCTTGCGCGCCAGCTGCAGCATCATCGCCGACAGCTCCACGCGGTCGGCAGCCGTCGTGCCGGCGGCAGCCAGCACGCGATCGCCTTCGGCCTTCATCTCCTCGAAGGTGAAGCCGCCATCCTCGGCGCCGTAGAACATGTAGGTGAAGATGTTCCGCGTGCACTCGTCGGCGCGCGAGGCGTCCAGGTCGCGGGCCTGCCGGAAGTACTTCACGGCGCCGGCCCAGTCATAGCCGGTGGCGACGTCGTTGGCCAGCGACCAGGCCAGGTCGGCGGTCGGCGCCGTCGCGAAGGCCTCGCGCTTCTGCACGAGCGTGCGCGTGTCGCGACGCGAGGCGGCCACCGCGCCGGCGAAGGCCTCGGGACCGTCATAGCCGATCCAGCGCTCGATGGGCTCGCCGTCCGCATTGACGGCGTAGTAGGTGGGATAGCCGCGGACGTTGTATTTCTGGGCGACCGCCGGGCCCTCGCCCTTCTCGCAGTCGACCTTCAGGAAGACGACCTCGGCCAGCGCGGACTTGATGACGTCGCTGCTGCTCGCCTCACGGGCGAACACCTTGCAGCTGGGTCACCAATCGGTGTAGAAGTCGATGACGAGGACCTTTCCCTGCTGCCTGGCCTGGGCCAGCGCCTCGTCGTAGGTGGCGGGGCCGCCGTCGGTGGCCATGGCCGCCGTGGCGAGCACGCCCACGGCCAGCGTCGCCAGGGCGCCGGCCAGCACGGGTTTGCGCATCGTGTTGCTCCTGTCGTTTGGTCCGGCCGGGCGCCGGCGGGACCGGGGAACCCCCCGGGGCACAATAGGGCTTCTACGGCACGGGAACCAGCAGGTTTCGTCCGCGGCGGCCGGCGGGGCGCCGCCGCCGTCGATCGCCGCTTGACAGTCGCCGACCGGCCATGGGAGCCTTGCCTCCAGGTTTGCCGAGCGAAACGTGATCCCGGCCGGCACCGGCCGGCGATTCCCATGGATGCATGCCGATGCGCCCGTTGCTGTTCCCGTTCCTGTTCCTGTGCGTTGCCCTGCAGCCCGCGCCGGCGACGGCCGCCGATGCGGGTCTCCGCCGCCTGGTCCTTCCCGTCGATGCCATCGCCCCCGAGCTGGGCCACTGCTACATCGCGACCTTCGATTTCGGCGAGCAGGGCGACAGCGACACGCCGGGCGGTTCCGGGCTGCTGCTGCTGGAGGACGGCGTGCCGCTGGGCCCGGCCCACAGCGTCCACGCCCATATCCGGGAGCATGGTGGCGGGCGTTACTCGCACTGGCAGCGGACCAGGCTCTACTTCTCCACATCGGACGGCAGCGACCCGCGCACCAACGAGCGGCTCTACGAGGTCGCCTCGACCAACCCCCTCAGCCTCCTGCCCGGGCTGGCCGAGCTGCCGACCGCTTCGCGCGAGCACGTGGAGCAGGTCACCGAGGGCAGGTACGCCTACGTCGTGCCCATGGACGGCACGCTGGACATGGAGAACACGCGCCTGGTCTCCACCGCGACGTGCCGCGTCGGCTTCCAGCCCAACGTGGAGCTGGTCATCGCCAACACCGGCGAGACTCCGGTGGTCAACCCCCGCCTTGTCGTCAATGGGCGCGGCGACTGGGGCGACATCGAATCCCTGGTCGCCGAATGGACCCGCGGGGCGCGGGACGACGGCGAGAAGGCGATGCTCCTGTGGCAGAACATGCGCCATCACACGTACCACCTGGAGCCGCTGTTCACCTGCGATTATCCGCACGACCCGGTGCGGCTGTTCAACGTCTTCGGATTCAGCCTCTGCGACGACGCCGGGGCGGCCGGCAACGCGCTGTTCCTGGCCGCCGGACTCGCGGGCTCGACCTGCCGCGCGCTGAACGGACATGCCCAGTGCGAGGCGATGGTCGACGGCCGGCCCCGATTCCTCGATGTCGACCAGGACTGCTTCTACCTGGACCGCGAGAACGAGCGCCCGGTCGGCGGCGACGAGCTGGCGCGGGACCACGACCTGGTCCGGCGCGAGCTCAACTTCGGACCCGTCGCCGGCCGCTACCGGACCAGCGAGGACCTGGCCGCCCTCTTCGGGGCGGACGACGTGCCGCTGGTGGTCGACGAGCGCGGGCACCGCCTGGACTACGTGCTGCGGCCCGGGGAACAGGTGGTGTTCCGCTGGGACCATGTCGGCAAGTACGCGGCGCAGGATTCCGCCCACGCCCGGCGGCCGCCGTACTTCGGCAACTCGCGATTCGAGTACGCGCCGCGCCTGGCGATCGCTGCCCTCGATGCCGACGGCGCCCGGCATGCCGGCTGGCGCGACCTGCCTGGCGGCGGGCTGGCGTCGGGGCCGGAGGGAGCCCGGCTCGAACTGGCCGTGCAAGTGCCCTGGCTGGTCTGCGGCGGTCGCGTCGAGTTCGAACTGGCCGGCGATGCGCAGGGTGGCGGCTGCATGCTCGAGCTCCGGACAGGCGACCGTCCCTGGCGCACGGTGTGGGAAGCGATGGGCCCGGGCGACCTGCGCGCCGTGGTTCCGCTGGACGGCGCCCTGGCGCCGAGGAACTCGTCGCCGCTGGAAGGCTATCGCCTGCGGCTGACGACGCGCGGGTCGGGCGTCGAACTGCGCGCCTTGCGCCTGGTGACCGACATCATGGCCGCGCCTCTATCGCTGCCGCGCCTGCGGCTCGGCGACAACCAGGCCGAGTACCGCGACGACTCGCCCGGCCCGCGCCGGGTGACGATCACCCACCGCTGGCGCGAGACCGATGCGCTCGTGCCGCCGCCTCCGCCATCATCGCCGCACGCGCCTGCGCACGGCGCCGCCGTGGCGGCCGACCGCATCACCTATGCGTGGCCCGCCGTGCCCGGGGCCCGCCGCTACCGCCTGCAGGTCAGCCTGCGGCCCGACTTCGCCTGGCCCTATCGCCCCGGCCTGGACGTGGCGATTCCCGACACGACCTGGACCGTCCCGTTCGAGGGCATCTACAGTCCCGGCGTCACCCACTACTGGCGCGTGCGCACGATGGGCGAGCGCGGGGCCTGGGGCCCCTGGAGCGACACCTGGACGTTCACCTGGGACGGTCCGCGCGTGCCGGTGGACCTGGCCTGCGAGTTGGGTGACGGGCGTGTCCGGCTGACCTGGTCGCCGAATCCGCGCGGTCCGCGACCGGTGGCCTACGAGGTGTACGGCAGCGGCATCCGCGGCTTCACGATCAGCCGCGAGGAGCACCGCGAGCTCGGCCTCGGGACCCTGCCCGCGAACCTCCTGGCGCGCACAGCCGAGAGATCCCTGGAGGTGGTCGCGCCCGGACTGGAGGGCGCCGCGGCCTGCGAGGTGTTCTATCGCGTCGTGGCCGTCGACTCGGCGGGAACGCGGAGCGGTCCGTCCGACTTCGTCGAGCTGCCCCATCCGTTCTTCTTCGGGGAGCCGCCGGGCCCGGCTGTCGCGGGCGAGGAGTTCCGCTGGCGACTGCGCAGCCTGGCCTCGCGGGGCGACCTGCAGCAGCGGACGCTGGCGGACGGCAGCGCCGATGTCTCCTATTCCGCGGGGGACCAGCAGCGATATGCGCTGCTGAAGGCGCCGAAATGGCTCAAGGTCGACGCCGAAACCGGCGAGGTGTGCGGCACGCCGTCGAAGCCCGGACGCCATCGCCTGGTTGCGGAGGCGACGAACCGCCATGGCAGGCGTGTCACGCGGGAGTGGGAGCTGGAGGTGCTGCCGGCGCTGCCGACCGCGACCGGGAGGTAACGCTGGAGCGGGGCGGTAACGCCGGAACGGGTCCGCGGCCGGCCGCCGCGGGGTGGCGTCAGCGACCGGCCGGAGCCCCTTGCTTCGGCGAGCGATCGGCCCGCCACAGCCCCCAGTGCTTCTCCACCTCGTCGGGGTGGTCGCCGCCCTTCCAGTTCTCGTCGAAGGCCTCGAAGAAGAAGGTCGTCACTCCCGCACTGTCGGCCCAGGCACGCAGGCCGGCGTGGAAGCGCGCCTGCTCGGGCTCGCCGAGGATGCCCTTCATCAGCGTGGCCTGCTCGCCCTGGGTGTGGCGACGCGTGGCCCAGCCCGTCTCGCCCACGAACACCGGCACGCCTGCATGCCTGGCCCGCGCGTCGGCCAGCTGTGCCTGCAGCCAGGGCAGGGCTTCGTCGATCTGCCTGCCGTTCCACAGCGGGTGCGCGTGCAGCAGGATGAAGTCGACCTCGGCCGCGACGGCGGCACTCTCGGGCTTGTTCCAGAAGTTGAAGTCGTCGGCGGTCGTCACCGGCACCGCCACGCGGTCGCGCACCTCGCGCAGCGCGGCCAGCAGGACGGCGGGATCGCAGCGATGGGCCGACCACGACACCTGCGTCTCGTTCCCGACGCAGACGGCGGCCACCACGTCGGGATAGGCGGCGACCAGCGCCACGGCGGCCTCGATCT
The DNA here is from genome assembly GCA_041908585.1 of Candidatus Krumholzibacteriia bacterium. Lineage (GTDB taxonomy): Bacteria > Krumholzibacteriota > Krumholzibacteriia > LZORAL124-64-63 > LZORAL124-64-63 > CAINDZ01. The sequence goes on along the minus strand of JAYRFB010000010.1, from coordinate 4,416 downwards.
CGGCACGGTTGCCGGCGCTGTCGGCCGGCGCGATCCAGGCGCCCAGCACCACCAGCGGCCGGCCGCCCTCCCCGCGGATCACTTCGAGCAGCGTGCGCGCGAAGCCGCCGGCGCCGTAGATGCGCAGCAGCGGCCAATGGTCGCGCAGCAGGCGGACATCCTCGCGCAGCTGGGCGGCGTCCGGCTCCAACGCGCCCGGGCGCTGGCCGTCGCGGTGCGGGCCGTAGCAGATCGCGTTGGGCGTGGGCAGGCCGGCCGGGGGGAAGGGGCGCCGCTCGCCGGGCGCTACGGCGGCCGCGGTCGACGCGGCGCAGGCGCAAAGCGCCAGCAGCACGGCCGCGATGGCTTGCCGGCGGCTCACGGCTGCACCACGCCTGCGCGCCCGCGCCGGCGCTCCAGCTCCTGCCGCACCTCGTAGGCGCGCGCTTCGGTGATCGGGAAGGTGGCCACCGCCCAGATGGCCAGGCCCGAGGCGATGAACGGCACCACGGCGTCGAACAGGCGCAGCGCGATGATGGTCCCCGGCGACTGCGCGCCGCCCAGCGCGACATCGAAGCCCGAGGCCTGCAGCATGTAGCCGCCGCCGGCCAGGGCCGCGGACATGCCGAGCTTGACCATGAACCAGAAGATCGAGCCGAACATGCCCTCGCGGCGCTGGTGCGTCTTGAGCTCGTCCATGTCGACGACGTCGGCGATCATCGACGGCACCAGCGTGAAGAGCCCGCCCAGTCCGAAGGCCAGCAGCGGGGCCGGCACGACCACCAGCCAGGGCGCCGACGGGTTGTAGCAGACCCACTTCAGCGCGTAGCCCAGCATCGAGACGCCGGTGGAGACGAAGAACGCGTGCCGCTTGCCGATGCGCGTGCCCAGCCAGGCCACGAAGGCCACCACGGCGAAGTTGGCGAAGCCGCCGACGGTGCCGGCCCACCCGGCCCAGCGCGCGCCCAGCTCCTGGTCTCCGGCACAGACGTAGTAGATGATCACGTAGCTCTGGAACGACGAGATCAACATGAAGCCGTTGAAGATCAGGAAGGTCGCGGCGCTCAGCTTGAGGAACGGCCCGCTGGACATCGTGATGCGGAAGCCGCGCAGGAACTCCGCGACGTTGCGCTTGAGCGCGCTGTCCCCCGCGCGTGCGCCCGACCTTGCCGCCGCTTCGGCGCCGGCGACCGCGGCCATCCGCTCGCGCAGGAAGATCGCCGGCAGGATGCCCAGCCCGGCCACGACCACCGCCAGGATGATCGCCAGGCCCGAGGCGCCGGCCACCTGGTCGGGGAAGAACCCCTTGTAGGTCATGATCCACAGGAACCAGGGCGAGACCATGAAGGCGGTCTGCCCGATGAAGTTCTGCGTGCCCATCAGGCGCGTGCGCTCGTGGTAGTCGGGCGTCAGCTCGTAGCCCAGGGCCACCCACGGCGTGGCGAACATCGTGTAGCCGACGTAGAAGAGGATCGAGCCGACCATGAAGTACCAGAAGTGGAACATCTCGCTCTGCCCGCGCGGCAGCTGCCACAGCAGGGCGAACAGGACGGCCGTCAGCAGCGCGCCGCCGAAGATCCAGGGCCGGCGTCGTCCCCAGCGCGAGCGCGTGCCGTCGCTGATGAAGCCCATCACCGGATCGGTCAGCGCGTCGGTGAAGCGGGGGATCGCGCCGAGCAGGCCGACCAGGGCCGGGCTCATCCCGAAGCCCAGGTTCAGCACGATCATCATGCCGCCGCTGGCGGCGCCCAGCAGGTTGTTGACGAAGGCCCCGGTGCCGTAGGCCAGGCGCTGGCCGAAGCCGATGCGGTCCTCCGGCGCGGTGCGGTGGTGCTGGGCGGCGTTCATGGGGACCCCTTCGGGTTCGCGAGCGGCTTTCCCGGTGCGGCGGTCCGGTCCCGGGAGGCCCTGCCGGAGACTTTGTACGACCGCCGAACAAAGTACCTTGACAGTATAACCGGGTCAAGCGGATTCTCCGCTGCGGGAATCGCCCTGTCGACCGGCCCGGGGGGAACGATGCTGATCAGCCGCGAGAACCTGCGCACGCTCCTGCTCCATGTCCTGCACCAGCGGGTGGCGCAGGGCGCGGACCTGGACGAAGCGGGCCTGCAGGCGCGCATCGCCGCCGCCGCCGGCAGCTACGACGCGCTGGCGGAGCTGGCCGCCGAGCTGCGCGACCCGCCGCTGCGGGCGGACTGGCCCTGGGACGAGCCGGTGGCCTGGGAGGCGATCGTCGCGGCCTGTGACCGCCTGGCGCCGGACGCGCCATGGCCGGCGCCCGATTTCGCCGCGGCCGCCGCCGCCGTGCGGACCGGCTTCCTGGCCTCGGTCTGCGGTTGCCTGCTCGGCAAGCCGCTGGAGGTGGACCCGACCGCGGCCGAGCTGCGCCGCGCCGGCGAGGCGGTGGGGGAGTGGCCGCTGCGCGACTACGTCAGCGAGGCGTTTCTCGACGCGCTGGGCCGCCGCCACGATTCCTGGCCGCAGACCACGCGCGGGAACCTGCGCTTCGCGGTGGCGGACGACGACCTGCACTACACGCTGCTGGGGATGCTCGTGCTCGAGCAGCGCGGGGCCGCGTTCACGCACGACGACCTCTACGAGCTCTGGGGCCGCAACCTGCCGCACCTGTGGACCTGGGGCCCGGAGCGCACGGCGCTGCTGTCGCTGGGCGTGGCTCGCCATCACCTGTTCACCGAGCGCGCGCCGGAGCCGCCGGCCCGGCACGACGTCCTGTGGCTGAACCCGGGCGACGAGCTGTGCGGCGCGCTGATCCGCGCCGACGCCTACGGCTGCGCCTGCCCCGGACATCCCGACCTGGCGGCGCGGCTCGCCTGGCAAGATGCCTCGTTCACGCACGCGCGCACGGGCGTGTACGGCTCGATGTTCGTCGCGGCGCTCATCGCGACCTGCCTCGTGGCCGACGCCGGACCGCCGGGCAACGACCGCCTGGACCTGGTGGAGTCCGCGCTGCGGCGCGTGCCGTCGCGCTCGCGCTTCGCCGCCGCTGTGCGCGAGGCCCTCGACATCGTCGGCGCCGCGCCGGACTGGCAGGCAGCCGGCGACGAGGTGTGCTCCCGCTTCGGTCGCCATGGTCACTGCCAGGTCTTCCAGGAGATCGCCGCGCTGGTCAACAGCGTGAAGTTCGCCGGCTCGGCGGACCACGGCTTCTGCCTGCAGGTCAGCCAGGGGGCGGACACCGACAGCTTCGGCGCCACGGCCGGCATGATCCTCGGCTGCCTGTTCGGTGCGGACGGGCTGGACAGGCGCTGGCTGGGGCCCCTTGCCGGGGAGCTGCGGCATGCTCTGGCAGACCTGCACGAGTTCCGGCTCGAGGCCCTGGCGGCGCGCCTCGGCGCCCTGGCCCCGGCGATCCACGGCGCGCATGGGCGCGGGTCGACGCCGGGGCGCTGAACCCCGGCGGGGATCCGCCCGGTTGCCCCTGGACGCAACTTGTTGCACAACGGTGACTTGTGCCAATAGTGCGATTTCCTGCACGGAGGCTTGGCCAACGGGCCGGCACAGCCGGAAATTTGCGGCCCGATCGCGCACTTTTTGACTTGATTCGGAAACCGAACATAGTCTATGATGAAAGCATGGGAACGATGCCGCCGTGTGCCTGCGCGCGCTGTGGCCGCGGACCCGGGAGACACCGCGCCGGCCGGGACATCGCCCGAGCAGGTCGCCGATCCCGTCCGGTTGCCGATGCTGCCTCGGCCGCAGCGGCCGACCAAGCCCTCAACGAAAGGCCTCGACATGCGCCTCAATGCGAAAGCGCTCGTCACCCTGCTGGCCTGCGCCCTTTGCGCCGGCTCCGTCCTTGCCGCCGACGTCACGGTCGACCCGGCCCAGATCGTCAACGGCTACATGAACGTGTACGACCTCGGCAACAACTACCTGTGGGGCAGCGGCTGGGGCTTCGCGGACCTGGTGGCCTCGTACTCCGGCTCGAACCTGACGCTGAGCCCCAACACGATCGGCGACCCCGATCCGTACTGGTACCTGCCCAGCGGCGGCCCCGGCAGCGTGGGCCAGAAGATCATGTACGCGGACTCGTACGCCCAGGTCGACGACGGCTCGTTCGCCGGCCAGACCCTGAACTTCACGGGCACCGTCCTGTCGAGCACGCTGACCTCGGCGCACGTCGCCAAGGCCTTCATCCGCGACTTCGCGGCGGACTTCTCGTCGTTCAACCAGACGATCATCGACCTGCCGAGCAGCGGCGACTTCTCGCTGTCGCTGGCCCTGATCAACGACCCCGCCCGCCACGTGCAGTGGGGCTTCGAGATGATCGGCGTGAACGTGTGGGTGACCGACGTGGCGCCGTACGGCAACATCGTCATCGCGCCGTACAGCCCGGTGTCGACCGAGGTCGAGAGCCTCGGCAGCGTCAAGGCGCTGTTCCGGTAGTTCGCGATTCGTTGAAACGGGACCGGCCGC
>JAYRFB010000009.1:0-15725 GCA_041908585.1 Candidatus Krumholzibacteriia bacterium | reverse complement strand
GGTTGAATTCGTGGAGCGATGCCAAGTGGGACGCGCTGCTGGCACCGACACGCGCGGACGAGGAAGTGCGGCTGGCCTACGATTGACAGGCGGCTTGCCATTCCCTCACAGCAGCCTCAGCGCACCCGGCAGCGCACACACGTCCACGCTCGCGTGCTCGCCGCAGTACTCGCCGTCCATGTAGATGGGCACCGGGGCGGGCGCCCGCAGCGACAGCCTGGCCGTGGCGGCGCGCGCGATGCGCCGGTCGCGCGGTTCGCGACCGCGCAGCACCGGCCCCAGTGCCGTCAGGATGCCGACCCGGCCCATGGCGCCGACGGTCACCAGGTCCAGCCGTCCATCGTCGGTGCGCGCGGCGGGGCAGAGCCGGAAGGCGCCGCCGACGCGGCTGCCGTTCAGCAGCGAACCCGTCGCGAGCCGACCCGAGAACGAGCCGCCGTCCCATTCCAACGCCACCTCGTACTCGTGCAACCGCGCCAGCGCGCGGGCCAGCGCCACGAAGTAGAGCGCCGGGCCGCGCACCACGCGCACGCCGTGGCTGATGCGGTTGACCTCGGCCTCGAAGCCGAAACCGAAGTTGTTGTGGAAGCGGCCGCCCTCCCAGGCGCCGATGTCCACGCGCCGCTCGACGCCGGTAGCGATGCGCGCAGCGGCCGCCTCGAGCGGTCCGGTCAGGCCGTGGTGCCAGGCGAAGTCGTCGCCGCTGCCGGCGGGTATGACGCCGAGCCGCTGCCGATCCAGGTCCAGGCCCTGCAGCACCTCATGTACGGTGCCGTCGCCGCCGACGGCCACGACCGGATCGCCCCAGGCGCTGCGCGCCAGCTCGGTGGCATGCCCCGGGCGCTCGGTGAGGGCCACCTCCACGCGCAGGCCCTGCCGGTCGAACGCGCCGCGCAGGAGCTCGACGAACTCCCCGGGGCCGGTTCCGCGCCGGCCGCGCCCGGCGCGCGGGTTGACGATCAGGAAGGGATGCATGGTCATGGCGCGATCATCGCGCCGGGCGCCCGAACCGTCCAGCCGAAGATCGTCCGGACCCGAAATCAGGCGCTGGGGGCCATCCCGCCGGCAACACCCTGCACGCGGCGCAGGTAGGCCGCCGAGATGTCGGCCCGGCGCACGTGCCCGAGCAGGCGCCCGTCGGAGCCTGGTGCCACGACCGGCAGGGCCGTGCGGTCGCACTCGACGAACAGGGCCAGGGCGCGGTCCAGGGGATCGCCGGCGCGCAGGACGGGCAGGGACTGGTTCACCAGGTCTGCAACCTTGACCAGGCTGCCCAGGGATGGCAGCCGCGCAGCCACGTGGATCTCCTCCAGGCTCACCATTCCCAGGTAGCGGCCGTCGGGCCCGGCCACCGGCAGGCCCGGCACGCCCGCTCCCGACAGGCGCTCGATCGCCAGCGCCAGGGAATCGCCCGGCGCCAGCGGCCGCGATTCGGGACCCGACGCCAGGAACTCGTCGACCTTCAGGCCGGCGATCACCTCGCGCACGTAGTCGCCCTGGTGGGCCGGCGACAGCGAGCGGCTCGGCAGCTGCGAATGGTAGAGCGACTGCTCGTCCGAGAGCAGGAACGTGATGACGCAGACCCACAGCGTGGGCAGCAGCAGGTTGTAGTCGCCGGTCATCTCGCTGACGATGACCAGCGTGGAGACCGGCGCCTTCGCCGCGGCCGCGAAGAAGCCGGCCATGCCGACCACGACGAACGCCGCCGGATGCGGCGCCACGCCGGGCCAGTGATGGTGCAGCACCAGCCCCAGGGCGCCGCCGCCGCAGCCGCCGATGACCATCGACGGTCCGAAGACGCCGCCCGAGCCGCCGCTGCCGATGGTCAGGCTCGTCGAGAGGATCTTGCCGAGGGCGATCGCCAGCAGCACGAGCGCCAGGTGCAGGTCGCCCGTCGCCGACGCGGGCATGGACAGCGCGCCCTGCAGCGAGCCGTAGCCGAACGACAGCACCGCCAGCACCTGCTCGTCGCGCCCGAACGCGAAGTAGAGGCCGAGCCCGACCGCGCCGGTCGCCAGCGCCCCGACCGCCGGCTTGAGCCAGCGCGGCAGGGGCAGCCGCCGGAAGGCGTGCGAGATGCCGTGGAACCCGCGCGTGTAGAGCATCGCCAGGACGGCCATGAACAGGGCCAGCAGCAGGTAGGCAGCCAGTTGCCGAGGGTCGCCGAAGGTCAGGGCGCCAAGGATCTCCGGCGATAGTTCGAACAGCGGGTCCCAGCCGAACACGGCGCCGAACGTGCAGTACGCTGCCGTGCTGGCCAGGGCGGCCGGCACGATGACGTCCGACTCGAAGTCCGCCGAGTGGTAGAGGATCTCCGACGCGAACAGCGCCCCGGCCAGGGGGGCGCGGAAGATGGCCGCAACGCCCGCCCCCACGCCGGCCGCCATCAGGACGCGACGTTCGGCCGGCTTGAGGCGGAATACCCCGCCGATGACCGAGCCGAACCCGGCGCCGATCTGCGCGATGGGACCCTCGCGCCCGCCGGAACCGCCGGTGCCGATCGTCACCGCGCTGGCCACGAGCTTCACCAGCGGCACGCGCGGCCTGATATAGCCCTGGTGGTGATGGAAGGCGGCGATCGCCGCGTCGGTGCCGTGGCCCTCGGCCTCGGGCGCCAGCTTGAAGACGAGGATCCCGCTGATCAGGCCGCCCAGGGAAGGAATGAGCAGCAGCAGCCACGGTCGCAGCGTGCCGGGCGCCGCTTCCCAGAACGGCGGCTCGCCACCGGGGTGCAGCGGGTGGTAGCCGGCGGCCTGGTCCAGCGCGAACCGCACGACGACCTGGCAGGCGCCGTAGAAGACGATCGCCCCCAGTCCCGCCACGATGCCGACGACCAGCGCCAGACCCAGCAGGCGGGCCTGCGGCCGCAGCCGGCGGTGGCCAAGCTCCCAGAATTCCGGCAGCCATCGCAACGGGTGCGAAGGTACCGGCGGCGATGCGGAGGTTCTTCCGTCCACGAATCGGGTCCTGGCTGCTCAACGGCGACACCCCGGCGCGGCCGGATGCCGGGCAGGGGCTTCTGGATCGGAAGGTGAGGGTTTGCGGAGCGGGCGTCAACCCCTGCGCCATTCAATGGCGATCGTCCGGCAATCGACGGTGCCCGGCTGGCGCTTGACTTGGCGAACATTGGCCTTCAAGATCGCCAGCGATCCGGATCATCAACATCGCCACCCCTGCGGGGAGATGACCTCATGAAGCGTGCACTGGGGATCCCGGCCGCCATAGCGTTGTGCCTCGCCGCATCGGCGCCCGCCGCGGGCGCCGGAACCAATCCGACCGAGCTGACCGTCGGCCTGCTGGGCGTGGGCTACACGGGTTGCGACGGCTGCCAAAGCGTGCTGGAGGTGGCGACCGGCGGCGCCACGAGCGGCGTCTTCTCCGGTCGCGGCGGCGGTGGATTGGCCGCCGGTTTCTACCTCTCGCCGCGTGCCGCCGTCGAGCCGATGTTCTCGCTGAGCCACGTCGGATCGGGGATCAGCGACGTCACGGTGCTCGGGATCGGCCTCGCCGTGCCGCTGTACAGCCGTGCCGACTGGGGTCACCGAGGCAGCTACCTGGCCCCTCGTCTCGGCTACAACGCCTACGACCTGGGCAGCGGCAGCGTCCGCCAGTTCACCGTCGGCGTGGCGTTCGGCGCCAAGTCCGCGATCAACGAGTTCGCCTCGTTCCGCGCCCAGGTCAGCTTCGACTACGGCTTCGAGGGCGACCTGAAGGCGACGCGGACGCTGGGACTCCAGCTGGGGCTGTCGTTGTTCGTCGAGTGAGCGGGTCCCAGGTTGCCCGTTAGTACCGGGCGATTGCCGGGAAATCCCAGCGAAGCCCGGCCATGGCCGCCACGGCACGGCAGCGTCAGTCCGCCGCGCAGACGATATCGGCCCCGGCCTGAGGGTTCAGCGTGAGCCGGAACCGCTTGCGCACCGGTATACCGTCGAGGCTGCCCATGGCGGCCTGCCAGAGCACGACCTTGTTCTGGATGGCGGGCGACGAGAGGTCGCAGTCGCGCCAGGTCTGCCCGGCCGCCAGCGTCAACTCCGGTCGCACGTTGCGGAAGAAATTGAATGTCGCCGGCCGGATCGGCAGCGCCTCGCACGTCGTCTGGTCCAGGACGACGGCTTCGACCCAGGCCTCCCCGAACGGCCGGGTCACGGCCTCCCAGATGAACGCCGTGACCTGGGGATTCCCGGCCGCCAGGACCGCATTGACGTAAAGCTTGAAATTCGTCTCTCCCATACCCAGCAGCATCGTCGGCACGTAGACGTCGATATCCAGGCGCCAGGAGCCATCCTGCGTGTCGATGACCAGCCCGCCGCCGGAGGCCGGCTCGCCCCACAAGGGCTGTGAGAGGTCATCGCTGCCGATGCCGTCGCGGTTCAGGTTGCCGGGATCACAGGCGTGGGAGACGCGGTACCGGAGGCCGCCGATCCTGCGCGCGGTCTGTGGCCACGCTTCGCGAGGATCGTCCCTGCCCGTGAATTCGATCGCGTACCGGAACCGGCTCGCGAACATGACATAGCTGGCAAGGCTGTCGGTGCGGCTCGGCATCGTCGCCCTTGCCGAGAGGGCACCCGTCATCCGGTCCACCAGCACGTAATAGGATCCGGCTACCGGCAGCAGGTCGCGCGCCGGATCAGGGTCCGGCACGCCGGTCGCGCTGATGCGCAGGTCGGTCACGCCGGCCAGGCAGGGATGGCCGGCCAGATGGGCGGCGCTGGTATCCTCCACGCAGGCCACGTCCGGTCCGAAGGCCGGGACCGTGACTCCCGGCCGGGGCAGCAGCTCGATGCACTGCAGGCAGGGCGCATGGCCGACCTCGAAGCTGATCGAGGCGGGCGTGCCGTCCCGCCGCCCATGCTCGTCGACGCCCTTCATGTGGATCGTCATCTGACCCGGCGCCGTCAGGAAGCCCAGGGTGTCACCGTACCAGCCGTCGAGGCCGGCGGCCCAGGTAGGCTGCGTCGCCATCGCCGCCTCCCCGGAGATGAATGGGAACACGCCGCCGGTCAGGTTGCGCCGCAGCCCCATGACGGTACCGGTGATGCCCACGGGCAAGTCCGGATCCAGGCGGAGGTCGCGCACGTCGTCGCGCGCCAGCGCCTTCGCCACGACGTAGGTACGGTCGGGGATGCGATCACCCGAATGGAACGGATGGTGGGCCTGCGCGGGATCCTCCAGTTCGACGTAGTACGGATAGGTCTCCGGATCCGCGGGATGCGCCCAGTCCGACTGGCCGTCGAGGATGATCGTCTGCGGGTCGCGATTGACGATGAACGGGTAGGAGCGCCAGCCGGCCACTTCGCCGCCGTCGACGTCGAGCGCGTTCAGGCTCAGGTGGTGCGTGCCGCTGGCAAGCCGGCGCTGCCGGACGTCCGCGCCCGAATCGTCGTTGGCGAACCAGACGCTCCGGGCCGGCCCGAAGTACGGCACGCTGTCGCCGCTCGCCTCGTCGAAGCGGCGCGGGAGCCAGCAGCCGGTATCCAGCGCGCCGCAGCCGGAAGGCGAGCAGCCGAACTGGAACCCGACAATACCGTCGAGGGGCGGCACGAGGTCCAGCTCGGCAAGCACCGGCGCCGGGTAGAGATCCACCGCGGCCGAGGTCGCCGTCCAGGTGAAGCCAAACGGCTCCCCGAAGGCGATCGTGTCCTGGTTCGTGAAGGCAAGGGTATCGGGCACCGAGCCCGACAACCGGCGCAATGAAGCGATATGCGGCGGCCAGAGCCACTGGTCGGCCACGACCCGGACGCGACACGCCGGCACGTTCACGCCCGGCAGGTCCGCGCCCGCGTCCCAGACGATGTGGCGCGACAGGCCGACCGGCACTTCGCGCCCGACATGCCCGCTCACGCTTCGGCAGGCATGGGTCCAGGTGGTGCCACCGTCGTCCGAGAAGAGCAGGCGGACGATGAGCGTGTCGAGAACCGTATCGGCCAGGTCGTAGCTGATGTCGACCAGATGCGTGCCGGGGCGCTGCTGCACGACGACATTCGAGACCGCGGGTCCCTCATCGGCCCTGGCGATGCCGATCGTGAACAACGCGAACGCCAGCGCCGCCGCAATTCCCGCGCCCCGCTTCCCCACCCGCAATACCATGCGACTCCCGATCCGGTTCGCGCCCAGGGGCTAACGCAGGAGAACCATCAAGGTGCCGTGCGAGCCGGCGCCGGTCTGCAATCTCGCCAGATAGACGCCTGACGCCAGGTCACGTCCGCCGTCGTCCCTCCCGTCCCAGATGACCTCGTGGTTCCCGGCGGGAAGCGCGGGCGATTCCAGCAGGACGCGCACGCGGCGTCCGCCGACATCGTAGACAGCCAGCTGCGCGGGACCGCCGACTGCCACGCCGAACCGGATCGTCGTCCTCGGATTGAACGGATTCGGCGAGCATCGCCCAACGAAGTCGCTGCCAATAGCCGGCAGTCCTGGCCCGACGGCGGATGCGGACGTCGTGTCGAGGGCGAAGAGGTTGCTGTCCTGATGGCCCTGAAGCGCGGACGCCGGACACGCCATGCCGGCCGTCCAGAGGACGATTGCCGCCGCGGACAGCAAGAACGCTGCAAGTCCCGGAAAACGAGACGACGATCGCATGACATCCCGGCCTGCGGCGCGCCGAGGCCCGCGTCGCGGCACCGGCTCCCCACGGAGTCCGGACACATGATGAGTCAGGTTACGGCACTGACGCCCAATCGATTATCGCACGACCGACGCGGCCGCGTCAATGTGCCGATCCCGCCCGGGATTCCAGCGTCTCCAGCACAAGCCACTGCCGGTCTCCCTGCGGGTCGTCGATCAGCGAGACCATCGTCCGGTCGTCGATGACAAGGCGAACCGCCGCATCGGCGCCGCCGTGCACGTGCACCTGCTCGAGGCGCCGGCCATCATTGTCGAACACGTCGTAAACACGGTTCACGTCGCCATCGAGGATGTTGCCGCCCAGGTCCAGCCGCGCCCAGAGCTTCCTCCCGTCGCCGAGCCGCAGGTCCGCGATCACCGGTGCCGTGCCGGCGACCCGCACCTGGTCCCGCTTGAATCCGCGCCCGGTCAGTCGTTCGAGGACGCGCTCACGTCCCGCCTCGTTGCGGACAATGGCTTCGTACGGCAACTCGACCTCGGTCAGCAGGCCGCTGCCCGGGCCCCAGTGTTGCAGCAGGTAGCGGTCGCGTTCGGGCGCCACCCAGACGCCACCGTGGCCGTCTCCGCACCAGCGCCCCATCCAGATGTCGTGGATCCTGCCCTCGTCGATGCCGTCGGCCCTCGACGAGTCCGGCACCGGCGGCTGGCGAAAGAGCAGCGGGCCCACCGAGCCGTCCGACGCCACCTCGACCAGACCCTCGTCTCCCCGCACCACCTTTCCGTCCTGGAAGCTCGAGCGATTGATCCAGGCGAGGATATGCGCCCCGTCCTGCCGGGCCCAGCCCACCGCGACCCAGGACTCGCCGCCGGCGGCGTCGGACGCGATGGTCACCTTGCCGGCCGGTGTCCCGTCGCTGTTGAGCCAGACGATGGCTGCCGGCATCAGTTGCAGGAGCCCGTAGCGATCGTCGGCGAAGAACACGCACCGCACGTCGCGCGATTCGCCCGGGCCCTCGCCCTCCCGACCGAGCGTGCGCAGGAAAGTGCCGTCCCGCCCGAACACGAACACGCACTTCTGCTTCACGTCGGCGATGCAGAGATCGCCACGCGGGTCGAACCGCGCATCGGTGAGCGTCGAGACGAGGTAAGTATCATCCTCGGCAGGCAGGCGCCACAACTCGCGGACGGTGAGGTGTCGGACCGGAACTCCTTCGGACGCACCGCGCGCCGGCAGAGCGACCGGAACAGGACCGAGGAACAGGAGCAGGAACAGGTGTCGACGGAAGCGCCTGCAGACGGACATCATGTCGCCATCCTTTGGTCAGGGATGTCGCCAGCATGCCGCCCGGTCGAGAGATTGTAAACGCCGTTTGCGTCCGGCCAGCTGGCGATGCCGCAGGGTCCGAGCCGGAGTCGGCGAACCGTCCGGGCCGTCGTCCCCCGGATCCCAATGCAGGCTTGAAATTCGCGGCTGGATCCACTATGCTCGGTTACCGAACAAAGTTCTCGCCATCGCTGGCCCGCACGCGTGCGCCGCTGGCCGTTTTCGCCCAAGCACCCAAAGGCTGGCCACGATGCCCAACTCCTTCTTCGGTCTCCGGCTGATCATCCTCGCCGCGCTCTTCGCCGGGCCGGCCTTCGGTGCCACGGTGGACGTCGGCCTGGGCTCCTACAGCACCACCCTGCCCCCCGGCGAGGTGGGGCCGCAGAACTCGTCGGGCCAGAACGTGCTGCCCAAGGTCTCGCCGGCATTCGCGCTCCCGGCGCAGTCGAACGACTTCTGGAGCAGCCTGATCTACCCGTTCTACGGCGACCCGCACACCAACGTGCTCTACGCCCACCCGCTCATGGTCAAGGCCGTCGGGACGGGGTTGCGCATCGGCCACACGCCGACCCACGTGTTCGCCGCCAACGACTACCTGTACCCGTGGTCGCAGCAGCTGACGGTGGGTGTCGCCGGGCTGAACGCCGCACAGACGCAGGCGCACGGCTACGGCGACTGGACCGCCACCGCGCGGTGGGCAGACGCGGAGCAGACCATGGAGGCAACCTTCGGCCACGGGCTCCCCTACGTGTTCTTCCGGGTGAGCGGCGGCAATGCCGTCGTCACGCCCGAGGGCGCCTTCACGACCTGGTACAACCAGGGCGGCACGCTAGGGCTGACGATCCAGGGCCGACACTACGGTGTGTTCGCGCCGACCGGCTCCACGTGGACGGGCACCGGCCCGCTGCAGTCCACGCTGAACGGCCAGGACTACCTGTCGATCGCGCTGCTGCCCGATACGCAGCCGGCGACCATCGCGCTGTTCCGCAAGCACGCCTACGCCTTCGTGACCGACAGCACGGTCGACTGGCAGTACGACGAGGCGGCCGCGATGGTGCATACCACCTACGCCTACGAGACCCAGCTGATGGAGAGCAACGGGACCAGCGTCGATGAGACGATGACCGCGCTCTACCGCCACCAGTGGTTGAACACCGCCGCCCCGATGACCGCCTTCTCGTACCCGTCCGTCAACGGACAGATGAAGCTCTACGAGGGCAGCACGTTCACGACCGACCTGCCGTTCCACGGGGTCCTGCCGGCGCTGCCGGACCGCGGCGATTACAACCGCGCCGAGCTGCTGGCGCAGGTGCAGGCGGTGGCGACGGAGAGCCTGCCGGTGGGCCCGACATACGAGAATGGCAAGGCCATCGGCCGCTTCGCGCACCTGGTCCACATCGCGGACCAGCTGGGCGCCACCACCGAGCGCGACCATTTCCTGGCCGAGATCAAGGGCCGCCTCGAGGAGTGGTTCACCGTCGGCGGTGCGCAGCAGTACGTCTACAACGACAGCTGGGACGTCCTGACCGGCTACCCGTCCGGCTACGGCGCGGACAACCAGATCAACGACCACCACTTCCACGCGGCCTACGCCATCATGGGCGCGGCGACCGTCGCGCAGTACGACAGCACGTGGGCCTCGCAGGACCACTGGGGCGGCATGGTCAACCTGCTCATCCGCGACTGCAACAACTGGGACCGCACGGACACGCGCTTCCCCTTCCTGCGCTCCCACGACGCGTACGCCGGGCACTCCTGGGCGGCGGGACACGGCGACTTCGGCGACGGCAACAACCAGGAGTCGAGCTCCGAGTCGATGAACTTCGCCACGGCCGCCATCCTCTGGGGCGAGGCGACGGGGCAGGACGACATCCGCGACCTGGGCGCCTACCTGCACGCCACCGAGAAGACCGCCGTCGAGCAGTACTGGTTCGACGTGGACAACGCGGTCTTCCCGGCGACCTACCCGCACATCGCCATCGGCATGGTCTGGGGCGGCAAGGGCGTCCACTCGACCTGGTTCGGGGCCAATCCGGAGTTCATCCACGGCATCAACATCCTGCCCGTCAACGGCGGCTCGCTCTACCTGGGCCACCATCCCGGGCACGTCCTGGCCAACTATGCGGAGATCGTCTCCGAGCGCGGCGGGCAGCCGATCATCTGGCAGGACCTGCTGTGGGAGTACCTGGCCCTTGCCGATCCCAACCTGGCCTTGTCCCACTACTTCGCCGACAGCGATTACGAGCCGTTCGACGGCGAATCGCGCGCCCACACCCTGCACTGGCTGTTCAACCTCAAGAAGATGGGCCGCGTCGAGACGACGATCCGCGGCGACATCCCGACCTGCGCGGTCTTCCGCGATGCCGCGGGCGACCTGACCTATGTCGCACACAACGCCGGCCCCACCGACAGGCTGGTCACGTTCAGCGACGGCTTCTCGTTCACCGTCGGCCCGCGCCGGATGGCGTCGTTCAGCACCTCGCCCGTCGACCCGGACGCACCGGTCGTGCTGCTGCTGGCCGACCGGACCACCGGCAAGTCGCCGCTGACCGTGGGCTTCGAGGGCAGCCAGAGCTTCGACCCGAACGGCAGCCCGTTGACGTTCGCCTGGTCGTTCGCCGGCCTGGGCACGGGCACCGCGGCCGACACGACCGTCACCTTCACCGATGTCGGCGAGCACTGGGTCCGCCTGGAGGTCACCAACGCGCTGGCGCTGAGCGCCCGGGACAGCGTCCTGGTGACGGTGCTGCCGAGCGGCACGCCGTACTTCGGCGCGCCGGTGGCGGTGCCCGGGAGGATCGAGGCCGAGAACTACGACCTGGGCGGCGAGGGCCTGGCCTACCACGACGTGAACGCCAACAACATCGGCATGCTGTACCGGACCACCGAGGGCGTCGACCTGGAGGGTGCCGCCGGCGGCGGCTACGACGTGTACTGGATCGTCGCCGGCGAATGGCTCGAGTACACGTTCTCGGTGGCCCAGGCCGGGTACTACGACTTCATCCCCTACGTGGCGACGGTCCCGGGCTTCGGCAACTTCACGCTGTCCATCGAAAACGTGGACGTGAGCGGCAAGCGGCCGGTGCCCTCCACCGGCGGCTTCCAGTTCTGGACGCCGAAGCGCGTCGAGGCGGTGCCGCTGGCTGCCGGCACGCACATCATGCGCTTCGACTTCGACTCGGACACCGACAAGACGGGCTGGCTGTTCAGCCTCAACTACATCGACGTGGAGCGGGTGATCCCGTCGGGCGTCGGTGATGACGTGGTGCCCGGCGCCCTCACCGCGGCGCGGAGCTACCCCAACCCGTTCAACCCGCAGACGACGATCGAATGCGTGGTGCCGGCCGAGGGACCCGTGCGGCTGGCGGTGTACGACGCGCGCGGCCGGCAGGTGCGCGTGCTGGCGGACGGGCGGCTGCCGGCGGGCGCGCACACCGTCGCCTGGGATGGCAGGGATGACGGGGGGCGGTCGCTTGCCAGCGGCGTGTACTTCCTGCGCTTCGAGGCGGCGGGGGCGGCTCGGGTGGGGAAGCTGGTGCTGCTGCGGTAAATCCGCCCGGCGCAGGCTTAGAACCCGGACTTCAACTATCTGTACAGAGCTTTGAGGTCGCCCCACGTCGTGGTCTCCGTCGGCACCGACTGGCCGGCGAACGGGCTGTGCAGCACAGTCTGGCGGTTGGCCTCGATGATCCACGATCGAATCGTCGCTTCATCGGTCGTGCCCCAATAGTTATTGCGCAAGTCATGAACGGCGGTCCCAAGTCCGCTATTCACGCACTCGACCATGGGGCCACTGCCCTTCACGAGATCACAGCCGTTGATCTGACTCGAGCCGGCTTCCGAATCCGACTTCAGCACGGGGCCACTTCCACCACCCAGGCTTGAATTCGAGACTACGACTCGGCCATACCGAGCGGCCACCCAGAGCGTGGCCCAGCTTGCCGAAAGGTCGGAATCGATGATCGTGCATTGATTGTGCAGGCCATGCCGCACGTCGACGGCCACCGAGGTGTCGTTGATCGTGCATGAATCGATGCAGATCTGAGCCCCACCGTAGACGCCCACAGACGTCGACGCGCCCGCCATTGCACATCGCCGAAGCGTGACGCCTGTGATCCCAATCACAAAGAACGCAACGCGCTTGGCCGTGCAGTCTTCGACAAGTATGCCCACGTCCGTGCTGGACACGATGCTCCTGATCGAGATATGGGTCGGCTGCCACGTCCCGTCTTCCTCGAATCGGCAATCGCGAATACGGCCGCCACCGCCTGAGGTCATCCACTCGAGGGGAATCAGGTTGCCGACGAACGAACACTGATCCAGGAAGAGTCGACCCGCCACGTACATACCGTGCGAACCGTTCCGAAGGCAGACACCGGAAACGGCCAGATCGCCGCCGCCGTTGTACGTGATCAGCTTGGCAGGTCCAGCGTCATACACTCCGGCGGCTTCCACCGGTCCAATGATCGTCTCGTTGGCGCCCGCCCCGATGATCGTGAGATCGTCCACCGTCACGTTCGCGTAGGATTCGACATCCAGGCTCCATTGCGGAAGCCGCATCGTCGCGTGCTCAAGGTACTCGCCCGGTCCGATCAGGATCGTGTCGCCATCCGCTGCCGCATCCAGGGCGGGCTGAATTGTCGAATAGTCCCCGGTGCCGTCCCGAAGGACGGTGATCGAGGCGGCCGAGGCTAGCGCCGGGATCAGTTGGGCGACCAGGTGGATTAGTGCGCGGTGCCTCATCGGCAGCCCCCCGATCGATATCCAATGACATTTGGCCAAACGGCCACATCGATGGTAGCACGATCGTCCGCACATGTGTTCGGCGAATTAACCGCTGTGGGAGTTCATGCAGCACCGTCATGGATGCCCGGCATGCGTCGCCAAGCGATCCCGACGGCACAGTGGATCTGGGCTTCCCCTGAAAGCCGGACGATGCCCAAGGTCCAAGTGTCCCGGACTCACCATAGTCCGCTCGCGGCCCCACGCCACCGACCGTTGAGCGAAGAGATCCCCCTCCCATCCGGGAGGGGGATCTCCAATTGGTAGCCCCTACGGGACTCGAACCCGTGTTACCGCCGTGAGAGGGCGGCGTCCTAGGCCACTAGACGAAGGGGCCACGAAAGCGGCGCCGGAAAACTAATCCGGACCGAAATCATTGGCAAGTGTGGTTGCCCGGGGAGGACTCGAACCCCCATCGACTGATCCAGAGTCAGCTGTCCTGCCATTGGACGACCGGGCAATCGACGCGCCAATATACTTTCCGCCCCCGGCAAAGGCAAGAAGGTGATGATACGCCCGGCACCTCTGCCGGGTTCCCCGCCGGGCCGGCAGCCGCCGGTCGAACTTGCGCCGGCGCAAGCGGTTAGGGACCACGTCGATTCAGCGCCGAGCCCGCACCGGCGCCCGGCCGGACGGCTCCCCTGTCGACCCGCCGCGCCTGTACGCCGCCAGCTCGCGGCTGACAAGCCGGTGCAGCGCCTCGGGTGACGACAGATCCTCTCGTGTCACCTGCCACGAGGCAGGCAGCACCGTGAACGGCTCGGTCTGCCGGCCGCCCAGGCCGCCATGGCTGCTTGCCTGGTCCTCCATGACGACGATGCGCCCGCCCGCGCCCTGCCAATCGTCCAGCCAGGCGCCGTTGACCACGAGGTCGCCGGTGTCGGGGTAGCCCAGCAGGCGCGCCAGTTCGCCGGCCCACATCTCGCGGCGCGCGTACGGAGCCAAAGGGTCGCGCGTGCCCGAGCGCTGGCCGGTCACCAGGTTGCGGATGCCGTCCTCGCAGATGGCCATGGCGTCGCCGAAGCGGCGGCGCGCGGCGACGAAACCGATGCCGGGGTGGCGGGCCAGGCCTTCGACCAGGCCCGGGTAGAGCGCGATCACGTCCTCCAGGAACTGCGGGTCGCGGTTGCCGGTGAAGTAGATGTGCGCCAGCGAGCCCGAGACGCAGACGACGACCGGCGCGCTGGCCGCCTCGTCCACCTCGCCCGGCCGGACATGCGCCAGGCGCGACAGCGCGCGGCGGCTGCGCCGGGCCAGCCAGCCGAGCTGCCGTTCGTCGATCTCCTCAAGCCCTGCCAGCAGCGAGAGCGTGTAGCTGGTGTCGGGGCTGAAGGCGCGGCGCACCATGGGCCCGTCGGTGCCGCCTCCCAGCATCGCGGCCAGCGTCTCCTCCAGCGTCTGCCCGTGGAGCAGCCGGAACGGCACGCTGGGCGTCTGCCCGTGGTCCGACAGCAGCATGATGTCGTAGCGGATCGGCGCCCGGCGGCGGGCGCGGCGCCCCAGCACGCGCAGCTTGCGGTCGAACGCAGCCAGCGTCAGCTGCGCCTCGACCGTGTCGGGGCCCGAGTAGTGCGCCACCTCGTCGTACCCGACGAAGTTCGAGTAGATCACCGGCACGCCGCGCGCCATGTCCTGCTTGAGCCAGAAGAACGACACCTCGCGCAGGAAGGCGTTGGCCACCGCGCGTTGCGCGGCCCGGCGCGGCGTGTAGCGCAGGCGCGGTCGCACGCGATCGAAGCGACCGGCCATGGCGAACGCGAAGCCGGCCAGGAAGTCCCAGGCCGCCGCCAGCACGGCCTTGGTCAGGGCCGTCGGGCTCAGGAAGAACAGGTTGAAGTCGGCGTTCTCGCCCCCGCGGCGCGGCTCGGCGCGTTCGCCCAGCTCGCTGACCGCCATCAGGCGCTTGGCCGCCCCGCCGGACATGAACGTGTTGATGCAGCTGCCACCCTCCAGCAGCGGGCGGTTGCCGACCGCGACCATGCGCTCCAGCCGCCTCAGGTCGTCCGGCTGGCTGACCACGCGCAGGCGCTGCTCGCGCCGGTCGAACCAGCGGTACCCCGGCACGTTGTCGCGGTCGCCGTAGAAGAAGCCCGCCTGCACGGCCGGGGTGTTGGAGGGGATGCCGCAGTGCCACGATCGCAGCGTGTGCGTGCCGCGGGCGAGCATCGCCGAGACCGCCGGCAGTCGGCCGCGCGCCAGCGCGCGGCGCAGGCTGGCGCGCGACAGGCCGTCCACCTGCAGGATCAGCAGTCCGCGCGCGGGAGGACGCTCCGGCCGCGGCCCGAAGCGCCGACCGATGCGGTACAGCAGCGACTGGTAGAACGGGTAGGCCTCATCCACACCGAGCCAGCCGGTGAGTGCAGCCGAGACCGCGGTGATGATGAACGAGCCGAGCAGCGCCTCGCCAAAGCCGGTGATCACCAGCGTGCGCGAGGCCAGGGCGCTGGTCCAGAGGATGACGCCGTTGAACAGCAGCGTCGGCAGGCCCAGGGTCAGGCTGTTCAGGGGCAGGGTCAGCAGAAGCAGCAGGGGCCGCATCACCAGCAGCAGGAGCGAGAACTCCAGCGGCAGCAGCAGCACGCCGAGCCACCAGCGCGGGTGCGAACGATCCAGCGAGAAACCGGGCAGCACGAACACGGCCAGCAGGAGGGCCGCGATGGTCACCGCCCACACCAGCAGGTACCGCCCGAGGATGCCGGCTTCCTTCTTCGCGGCCCGCCTCCCCGATGTGCCGGTTCCCGCCGCGCCCGCGCCTGCGGGCGGCAACGACCGGCGCTAGCCCGCGGCCGCCCGCCGCAGGCGCGCCAGCACCCGCGGCGCCCCGACCAGTTCCATCACCTCGAAGATACCGGCGCTGCGCGACATCCCGGTCAGCGCCACCCGGCAGGGGTGGATCAGGTCGCCCGCCGCCACGCCCAGCTTCTCGGCGGGGGTGCGCCCGGCCAGCGCGAAATCGGCGGCCGCGTGCGCCGGCCCCGCCGGCCGCGCCCCCACCCCCCCCGCCCCCCGCGCCGACAGCCCCGCGCGCGCCCCCCCCCGCGCCCCCTGCACGTCC
>JAYRFB010000008.1:0-3241 GCA_041908585.1 Candidatus Krumholzibacteriia bacterium | reverse complement strand
ACTGAAATCAACGCGCTTTTTTGCAACGACTTACTGGTTTCAGTATACGGTATTCTGAATACTTGCGCCCTCCGGCTGACCGTGCTGCGGGTCTGCCGGCCCGACCGCGGCCGTCCCGGTGAGGCCACCTGCCGGCCGGCGGCGTACCGGCCCGGACAGGCGGAGGAACTGGCGGAAGGGCTGCTCGGGACATCCGGAGCTTGACCGCCGTCCCGCGCGGGTGTCCCCTCGGGGGCGGCCGCGCCCCGGCCCGGGCGCAGCGGCCGTCAGCCCCGTCCGGGAGGCCCGCGCCATGAACCGCCGCCCGCTTCGCGCCATCGCGTTCATCGTCCTGCTGACCGCCGTCCTGCTCGCGCTCGGCGCGTGCGCCGGCGCACGCCCCCGCCTCGAGGGCGCCTGGGAGTGCGTGCAGCCGCCGCCGCGGCCGGGCCACGAGCCGGCGGTGAAGGTCCTGGCCGACGGCCGCTTCGCGTTCGGCACCGCGGCCGGCGAAGGGGAGCGCCCGTGGTCCGGCGGCGGCACCTACGCCTACGAGCCCGGCGCCGGCACCTACACCGAGACGGTCACCTACCACTGGGCGAGGGCACTGGTCGGGCAGGTGATCACCTTCACGTGCGAGCTGGACGGCGATCTCTGGCGCCATCGCGCCAGCTTCACCGCGGACGGCGAGCCGTTCGCCATCGACGAGGTGTGGCGGCGGATCAAGGTGAACGAGCCGGCGAAGTGAGCCGGCGCCGGGGCCTGTTGCGCCGGCGCAACTGAGCGGGCAGGCACGCCGGTCAACACACCGCCGCGCCGAACGCCGAACACAGAATACCGAAGACCGAAGACCGAACACCGAATAGGCTTGCCCCCCCGACCTCCCGGAGCCGCCATGTCGCCGAGCCCGATCGTCATCGTCACCTTCCTTCTGGGGATCGCCGCCGCGCCGGCGGCGCCCGCCCGCGCGGCTGCCGACGCCGATGACCTGGCCACGCTCGCCACCTGGCTCACCGGCAGCTTCTCCAGCGCCCAACAGGCCGCCGCCGACACGAACTACTTCGACATCCGCCTGCGCATGGCGCCCATGTGGACGGACCGCAGCGACGGACCGTGGATCTACGTCGAGCAGGCGACCGCGACGGCGCAGGACCGGCCGTACCGCCAGCGCGTGTACCGGTTGAGGGAGGGCGGCGACGGCACCTTCACCAGCGAGGTCTACGCGCTGCCCGGCGCGCGCCGCTTCGCCGGGGCCTGGCGGCACGGGCGGCCGCTCGCGACGCTCACGCCCGACTCGCTGCTCGCGCGCGAAGGCTGCGCGGTGGTCCTGCGCCGCGCTGCCGACGGCCGCTTCGCCGGCGGCACCGAGGGTCAGCGCTGCGCCAGCGACCTGCGCGGCGCGGCGTACGCCACCTCGGAGGTCACGGTCGGTCCGGACGTGATCGAGAGCTGGGACCGCGGCTTTGCCGCCGACGGCTCGCAGGCCTGGGGTGCCACCGGGGGCGGCTACGTCTTCGTGCGCGAGCCGGCCGACGCGCCGTGGCCGCTCATCGCGCGCGCCGCGTGGCTGGCTGGCACCTGGGAGATGGGCCAGCCGGGCGACCTCACCGAGGAACACTGGCTGGCCCCGCGCGGCAACTCCATGCTGGCGGTCAGCCGCACCGTGAAGGGCGGCCGCCTCGCGTGGTTCGAGACGGTGGTGCTGCGCGAGACGCCCGAAGGCCTGGTCTTCGAGGCGCACCCGTCGGGGCAACCGGGCGGCTCGTTCCCGGCTGTCACGGTGACCGACTCGCTGCTCGTGTTCGAGAACCCGGAGCATGATTTCCCGCAGAGGATCGGGTATCGGCGGACGGGCACCGGCGGCGTCGAGGCGTGGATCGAGGGGGGCGGCCGGCGGGTGGAGTTTCCTTATCGGAAGTCGGACACCGGAACGACAACCGACACCAGGCCGCGCTCGACGTTCTATCGCGGTGTGCATGACCCGGCTCATGTCCTGGTCATCGTCGACTCGAGTGGCGAGCTTCCGGGCCGACGCCTGCGCATCGGGATGTCCTGCGATGGACGCATCGTGATCGACGGTGCCTATGCCGACACCACGCGGGTGCGGGCGACGACCGAGCCGGACTCTGTCATTGCCCTGGTGGATGACCTGCTGCGCCTGAACTTCTTCAACCTGCCCAGGGAATACCCCCGCGAGTTCGGTTCCGCCGAACGCCTGCCCGACGGCAGGATCGGCATCGCGAAGACGACCTCGCCGGCGTCGTCCAGGATCGGCATCCGGCTCCAATTGGGATCCGTGTCCCGTCAGGTGCACCTGGCCGAGCCCGCTTTCGGGGCGCCGGAGTCGCTGGGGCCGTGGCTGGGGCGATTCCGCGCACTGGTGCAGGGCGAGGTCGCGTGGGTGAAGCCGTTCTATCCGATCGCCGCGCCAGAGTGACCGCAGAAGCCGGTGCGTGACGCCGGACGGCGGGAAGGGAACCCGCGTGTTCGTTAATTTAATATTTTGCAATGTGTTGCGGACCGGTTGCCACGACTGCGTACTGTATACAGATGGCCCGGGCGGCCCGAATCGTGGAAGATCGTTGTTGTCGTCACCGATTTTCGCGATATGACACACATGGGTCGACGATCTTCGCCACCACGGCCCGCCCTGGACCGGCCCTGATCCCAGTCCAATCAGTGGGTCAGCGGCAGCATTTCTGTGGCGGCCCCGCCAGGCCGGCAAGTCCACCCTGCTGCGTCAGCTGCTCCCCGACGCCCGCACCTACGACCTGCTCGACACCGCGCACAGCGTCGAACTGAGCGTTCGGCCGCGGCTGTTGCGCGAGCGGGTGCTCAGCTCCCGGTGCCTGGCCGCGAGGGCGAGGTACTGCCTGTTCGACGTGGGCGTGGCGCGCGGCCTGCGCCCAGAGATGCCGCCGGCGGTCGAGGGCTCGGACCTGTTCGGGCGCGCCTTCGAGCACTTCCTGATCAACGAGGTCCGAGCCAGCCTGGCGTACACGCGGCGTGAGCGGACGCAGTCCGTCTGGCGGACGCACTCGGGTTTCGAGGTCGACCTGATCGTCGGCGACATGGACGTCGCGCTGGAGTTCAAATCGGGACGCGCCGTGCGCGACGCCGACCTGCGCGCCCTGGCCGAGGACCAGCGGCCGCGCCGGTCCCTCGTCGTGGCGTGCGTAGAAGAGCGGCGGCGGACCGGGGACGGGATCGAGATCGTGCCGTGGCGGGAGTTCTGTGGGGAACTTTGGGGCGGCGGGGTGGT
>JAYRFB010000007.1:0-4190 GCA_041908585.1 Candidatus Krumholzibacteriia bacterium | reverse complement strand
TGGCCCAGTGTCGTCATCGGTTCGTCGAGGCGGGCGAGGCTCAGCGGATCCTCGAGGTCGAAGTAGTTCGCGGCGCCCGGCGCGACAAATGTGCGCGCAAGCGTCGTCTTGCCGCATTGGCGCGGTCCGCTCAGGAGGGTGACCGCGCTGCGGCCCAGGGCAGTGGCCACGGCGGCGCGTGCGGCTTGGCGGTCGATGTTCATGATGGGCAGAATACCATGAAAATTAAACATTGCAAGTTGGATTTTCATGGTATATGGACCGGCCGGCACCGGCCAAGATCACTGTAACTGTATTTATTAAGATGTTTTAATCGTTTTGAAATTATCTATTCCATTTGTCGACAAACGCAACCGCATGACATGATTGATCCCGCATCTCGGCGCCGGTCAAGACACGCTCGCCCTCCGCCCGATCTCCCAGACATGCGCCAGCACATGCCACGCGATGCGCCGCGCCCCGTAGCGCGCCGTCCAGTGCTGTCCGCCCCTGGGCCTGTCCACGGCGATCTCCCCGGCGGCCGACGCCTGCAGCGCCGCAAGGATCGCCTCGCGCGTGGCGGCCAGCCGCGCCGCCGGCTCGCCGCCCTTCGGCGCCTTCCACCCCAGCGCGCCGAGGTAGTTGCCGTCCGCCTCGACCACATGCGCCACGATCTGTTCCAGTGCGCGCCCGCCCCCACGCGGACCCTTCGTGAGCTCGACGCCGTCCGCGGCGGCCACCGCCGCGTCGAACGCGCGCCAGCAGCAGCGGAGGATCGTCTCGAATCGCTTCAGCGTCGCCGCGTCGCACAGGCGCTCCGCGTCGAAGGACGGCGCCACCGCCGGCGCACCGAACTCCGTCGTCGCGTTGCCCGCCAGGCGCTCGACGACCTCGAGTTGCGCCGGCGCAACCGGCGCCGTGAACCCGAGCCGTGAGCCCTTCAAGGCCAGCGCATAGCGCGGCGCGTACTCCAGCAGCGAGGCCAGCGCCTCGTCCTCCGTGCGCCCGTGCCGCGCCCAGCCCGGCCAGTCCACCGCGCAGGCGAACGTCCGCTTCGGGGCGATCTCGAGATATACGGGAACCACCTTGGCGGTCATCGCCACCCTCCTGGAACAACGCGGGGGGCCGCCCCCGCGGGCCGGCCCCCATGCACAAACGCCGATCGACGCCCGCCTACGCGTTCTTCAGCGACGCCATGTCGATCGAGAACCGGTACTTCACGTCCGACTTCAGCAGCCGGTCGTACGCTTCGTTGATCCGCTGGATGGGGATCACCTCGACGTCGGCGGTGATGTTGTTCTTCCCGCAGAAGTCGAGCATCTCCTGCGTCTCCCTGATGCCGCCGATCAGCGAGCCGCTCAGCGAGTGGCGCCCGAAGATCAGCGCGAACGACGACACCGGGAGCGGCTTCTCGGGCGCGCCGACCAGCGTCATGTGCCCGTCCATCTTCAGCAGCTGGAGGTAGGCGTTCACGTCGTGCTCGGCCGAGACGGTGTCCAGGATGAAGTCGAAGCTGAAGGCGTGCTTGCCCATCTCCGCGGCGTCGCGCGAGACCACGACCTCGTGCGCGCCCAGGCGCAGCGCGTCCTCCTTCTTCGACGGCGAGGTGGTGAACACCACGACATGCGCCCCGAACGCGCGCGCGAACTTCACGCCCATGTGGCCCAGCCCGCCCAGCCCGACCACGCCGACCTTCTGCCCCGGGCCCACCTTCCAGTGGCGCAGCGGCGACCAGGTGGTGATGCCGGCGCACAGCAGCGGCGCCACGCCCGCCAGTTCCAGGTTGGTCGGCACGCGCAGCACGAACTTCTCGTCCACGACGATGCTCTCGGAGTACCCGCCGTAGGTCACGCCACCGAGGTGCTTGTCCGGCGAGTTGTAGGTGAACACGCCGTTCGGGCAGAACTGCTCCATGTCCGCGGCGCAGGCGGGGCAGCTGTGGTCCGAGTCGACCAGGCAGCCCACGCCCACCAGGTCGCCGGCCTTGTAGCCCTTCACGCCGGCGCCGACGGCGGTCACGCGCCCGACGATCTCGTGCCCCGGCACGCACGGGTACACCGTGGGCATGACGTTGGCCCACTCGTTGCGCGCGGTGTGCAGGTCCGAGTGGCAGACGCCGCAGAAGAGGATCTCGATCTGCACGTCCGTCGGCGTGACGGCGCGGCGGTTGATGGTCTGCTGGGCCAACGGCGAGGTGGCGCTTGCGGCGGAGAAGGCCTTGGCCTGTTGCATGCGGTGGTCTCCCCTGACTCGAATGAACTCGTGAACGCCACGGGCGCACCCGTGACGGCAGGTCTGTCGTCCGCGAAGGGGAAAAGAATAGTCACGAACGGCGCGATCCGCCGCCGCGGGACGGCCGCTCATTTGACGAGCGTGACCGCGCCCCCGACCGCCCTGCCCAGCCCCACGACCTGCACCCGGTAGACCCCGCTCGGCGCGCGGCGGCCCTGGTCGTCGCGCCCGTCCCAGGCGACGGCGTGCTCGCCGGCCGCAACGACGCCGTCGAACGCCGTGCGGACCAGGCGGCCCCGCGCGTCGAACAGGCGCACCTGCACACGGGCCTCCCGCGCGACGGCAAACGAGATGGTGGTGGCGGGGTTGAGCGGATTGGGCCAGGCGCCCTGCCAGGCGAGCGGCGAGGCGACGCCCGGCGGCGGCGGCACGTCGGCCACCATACCGACGCCGCTGTACACCCAGGCCCGCTCCACGTGGTAGCCCCCGCCGGTGTACCATGAGCCCGTCACCAGGACGTCGGCGCGGCCGTCCGCGTCGACATCGCCGACGCGCCACACCATGATGCCCGAGGCGCCCGGCTCGGGCGCGATCGTCCAGTCCGGTTCGCTGTCCGGGGCCGCGCCGCCGCGGAAGACGTAGACCACGTCGTCCAGGCCGACGAGCGCCACGTCGTCGTAGCCGTCGGCATCGACGTCGCCCAGACCCGCCACGCCGTCACCGGGCGCCAGCCTCAGCACCGTGTACCACGAGGGATCGGTATCGCCCAGGAAGATCCGCGACTGGTCCAGGTACCGCGCGGTGGCGACGATGTCCGCCAGCCCGTCGCCGTTGAAGTCGAAGTCGCCGTCCAGGTCCTCGCCGAGCCAGGCGGTGCCGGACAGGGCATCGAAGGCGGTTTCGTTGCCCAGGCGCAGGTCGCCGCCGTGGACGAGGTACAGGGAGCCCACTTCGGGCGCCATGGTCAGGATGCCGTCGTGGTACCAGAGGTTCGCTTGCAGGGGCAGCCCGAACACCAGGTCGCCGCGCCCGTCGCCGTTGCGGTCGCCGACGCGCGTCAGGCTGTACTGGAAGCCGTAGGCGTTCACCGACCGGCCCCAGTAGGACCCCGGCGGCGGCGGCGAGCCGCCGCGGTAGACGTCTGCGGTCGGCGGCGGGCCGTAGCCGCCGCCGGTGTTGATCGTCGCCGCCAGGTCGTCGCAGTCGTCGTCGGGATCGAAGTGCCCGGCGCTGGCGATGGCCGTCCCGAACCGGTAGTTGCTCCACGGCCCGGGGATCACGTGATCGGCCACGGCATCCAGGCCGGGGCCGCCGTAGTAGACGAACACGGCGCCGTTGTTCGACATGCCGTCCGTATCGTAGAGGGGCGCGCCGACCGCGAGGTCGCCGAACCCGTCGCAGTTGAAATCGAACGGACCCTTCAGCATCGTGTCGATCATGCCCGAGGCATCCTGCTGCAGCACTAGGTCGGCCTGGGCATTCACGCCCGGTCCGCCGAAGTAGACGTAGGCGCGGCCGGAGTAGCCGGGCCCGTCCTCCCGGCGATCGATGATCAGGAAGTCGTCGAAGCCGTCGCCGTTCACGTCGCCCAGCCAGCCCGCCTCGCGGCCGAACGACTGGTTCTGGTGCTCCGGTTCGAGCGTCAGCAGCGGGGCGCCGGCGGCGGCGCCGGCGGCCAACAGGAAGAGCATCGTCAGGGCGCGGATCATCACATACCGCCTTTCGGGGATCGGGGACAGCATAGCACTCCGGCGGCCGCGGTGGGGCGGTCAAATGCGGGGTGCGGGCCCGGGCCCGTTTGCCTTCAAGGCCGGCGCGGCGTTATCATGAACTGCCATGAGAGTCCCCCTGCTCATCCCCCTCCTGCTGCTCGGCGCCCTGCAGGCGGCCGTCCAGCCGACCGCGCCGCCCGCCGGCCCGGCCGGCTCGCTCCGCGTCCATGCCGGGCCGGCCCCGACGGCCCCCGCGCCGGCCGAGGC
>JAYRFB010000006.1:0-2198 GCA_041908585.1 Candidatus Krumholzibacteriia bacterium | reverse complement strand
CTTCACCGACCTGGCGCCGGGCGACATCCTGCTGCTGCACTACCAGCTGACGTCGATGTCGACCGGGGCCCTGTTCGGGCACGTCTGGGACCAGCACATCTTCGCCTTCCCGGGCACGCCCTGCCGCGAGTCCACGTACACGCTGGTGAGGCCGGCCGACCGGAAGGTGGGCAGTCGGCTGTGGCATGCCCAGGGTGCGGACGGCGGCGCGCTGCCCTCGCGAACGCTGTCCCACGGCTTCGTCAGCGAGGAATGGCGCTTCACCGACCTGCCGAAGTACGGCGACGAGCCGATGGCGGCCAGCGCGCTGGCGTACGTGCCGTGGCTGGACCTGTCGACGATCCCGGACTGGTCGATCATCTCGCGCTGGTACGCAGACCTGGCGGACGGCCAGGCCGAGCCGACGCCGGCGGTGCGGCGCAAGGCCGCCGAGCTTGCGGCAGGCGCCGCCGACGAGACCGAGATCATGCGCCGCCTGCTGCATTTCGTCGGCAACGAGATCACCTACCAGAGCCTGCCCTTCTTCCAGTCGGCGCATGTGCCCCGGCAGGCCGGCGATGTGCTGGAGGACCGCTTCGGCGACTGCAAGGACAAGAGCTGCCTGCTGATCGCGCTGGCGCGCGCGGCGGGCATCGCGAACTGCCGCTTCGCGCTGACCACGCCCTGGGCGCCCCCCGGGATCCGGTTCCTGCCGTCGCCGCGGTTCAACCACGTCGTGGTCACCAGGCCCGGCGGCGCCGACGCCGCGGGCTGGTACGACCCGACGATCCGCCACGCCGACCCGGCGATCCTGCCCCTGGCGCTGCAGGGCGTCGTCGCGCTGCCGGCGGACGCCGAGACGGCGGACCTGGTGACCATCGCGCCGGTCGTCCCCACCCCGGACGTCCGTTCGTCGTCGCACGTCGTCCTGGACGCGCGCGGTGATGCGAAGCTGACCCGGCGCATCGTCCAGTCGCGTGGCGACGGGCTTGCCGCCGCCCGCGACCGGCTCGAATCGGTCAGCGACGACGAACTGGCCGAGTACATGGCGCAGCAGATGGCGATCGACTTCCCCGGCGCCACGGTGACGAGCGCCACCGCCACCGGCCGCGCCGACGCGGACAGCGCCCTGGTCCTCGCCTGCGAGGCCGACATCCCGGCCTTCGGCGAGAGCACCGGCGATATCATCTCAACGAGGATCCCGTGGTCGACGGGTCTGTCTGATGTGGTGGGCGCCGTGGTCGGCAAGGCCGGGCGCCGCTCGCCCATCGACCTGCGCGCGATCAACCTCGCCGAGGCCGACGAGGTCCAGATCGACTTCGCGGGCATCACGTCGAGGATCACGCCGCCGCCCGCGGTCGAGCTGGCGTGGAAGGACTGCTCGTACCGGACCACGTTCACCTCCGCCCCCGGCCGGCTCACGGTGCGCCGCGTGCTGGTCATCAGCGGGCTCCTGGTGGGAGAGGCGGACTACGCGGGGTTCAAGGACTTCGTCGAACAGGTGCGGCGGGACATGCGCAGGGGGTACCTGCTGCGGCGGGGGTAGGGACGCGGGAGTTGCGCCGGCGCAAGCGCGGCTTCAGGGGCTACCGGTCGCCCTCGCACAGCCGCGCCCCCGCCCACTGCAGCACCAGGAACGCCACCAGCGCGAACGGCGCGAAGCCGTACAGCGTGTCGCTGACCGAGTGCGAGCGGCGGTCGACCACGACGAACTCGACGACGCAGGCCGCGACGGCCACCAGGCTGATGAGCCAGCCCTGCCAGGCCAACGGTCGGTAGAGCCAGCCGTGGCGGGCGAACCAGGTGCGGGACATGGGCGGGACCTCCCTCGCAGCGGGCAACCCGGACATTACCCGGCGAACGGGTCGATTGTTCCCGGCGAAGCGCGCCGAAGCCTGATATGTTGCGTGCGCCGGCGCACGCCCCGGCGCATGGACAATCCCGGCCCGGCAGGCGAATATTGGCGCCGGACCCATCACCAGCCGCACTCCCGGGGCAGACCGAACGTGCTCACCCTCTCCGATGCCTCCTTCGACTACGGCCGAGAACGCATCCTCCGGGGTGCCTCCTTCGCCATCCACCCCGGCCAGAAATGCGCCCTGGTCGGCCCCAACGGGGCCGGCAAGACGACGCTGCTGAACATCCTGGCCGGGGAGATCGCGCTGCAGGGCGGGTCGCGGTCGCTGATCGGGGGGACGCAGGTCCGGTACCTGAGGCAG
>JAYRFB010000005.1:0-4095 GCA_041908585.1 Candidatus Krumholzibacteriia bacterium | reverse complement strand
GACTTCGCGCAGGCGGGCTGGCAGGCCGACGGCGAGAGCCCGGCCGCCAGCCCGCTCCTGCGCAAGCCGCTCGCCGTCGCGGCCGGCGGCGTCCCGCACGCCGGTGACGGCGAGGGCGGCATCTTCGCTTCCACCGACGATCCCGACAACCCGGCCATCCTCGCCTGGATCGCCGCGGGGGTGCGCGAATGAGCGGGCGTCGTCACGCGCTGGTGATCGCCGGAGCGGCGCTGCTGGGCCTGATGCAGCCCGGCGCGGCCCCGTCGGCGCGCGCGCAGACGGTGGAATCGCCCACGTCGCACGCGGTCGAGCGGCAGTGGCTGGTGCCGGCGCTCAAGGACGCCGGCCTCAAGGTGAGTCCCGGCCCGCGGCAGTTCCTGCGGGCGTTCTCCTTCAGCCCGGGCATCGGCCGGCTGGGCGACGAGGACCTGTTCGCCCTGCGCCTGGCCTACAACCCGAACACCTGGCTGGCGTGGGAGGTGGCCCTGGGCCACAACCCCACGTCCTCGCTGCAGGCGCTGCTGCACACGTTCAACGCCGTGGTGCGCAAGCCGCTGCCGTGGCGTGTGCAGCCCTACCTGACGGCAGGCTACGGCATGATGACGGTCTACCCGGGCCAGGCCCTGGAGGCCGACCCCGTGACCAAGAACGCGATCACGCTCGGCGGCGGCCTCGAGTTCTACCTGCGCGACGACGTCGCGCTGCGCGGCGAGATGCGCGCGGCCACCGTCTTCGGGCAGGAGGCCGGCCGCGAGGGCACGGCGACCTACACCTACCGCGAGTACACGGCCGGCATCGTCTTCTACCGGAAACTGGGCGGCTGAACGGGACCACGTCGGCCGTGGCGACGCCCCCGGGCGCGCCGGGCCAACGCCAGGGAGTGCAGCATGAACCGCAACCAGAGCAACCGTTCCATCGGCGGAGTGCGTCGCGCCAGGGGCGCCGTCGCCGCGGCGGCCGCCCTTGCGGCCCTGACGGCCGGCGGCTGCCGCCGCAGCGCGCCCGACGACGTCATCATCCAGGCGGAGACCACGCACGGCCTGGTCTTCGTCAAGACCGAGGGTGAGGAGACGCTCAACCGGAGCTGGGCCGAGGGCAACCTCTACAAGCTGGTGCCGATCGCTCCCGACGGCGTGGTGACGCCCCTGACGAACTTCGCGGGCGCCAGCGTCAGCGATCCGTGCGTGTCGTTCGACGGGGAGCACATCCTGTTCTCGATGCGGGCGCCGGGGCAGTCCAACCGCAACATCTGGGAGATCGGCGCCGACGGCAGCGGCCTGCGGCAGGTCACCTCGGGCGGCGGCCATGACTTCGACCCGCTCTACCTGCCTGACGGCTCGATCATGTTCACCAGCAGCCGCGCCGGCTTCATGGACGAGTACAACCACTCGCCCTCGGAGAACCTCTACACCTGCAACGCCGACGGCAGCGGCATCAAGCAGGTCAGCTTCAACATGAGCGACGACTTCGACCCGACGCTGATGCCGGACGGGCGCGTGATCTACACGCGCTGGGAGCACTTCGGCACGTTCAACCGCTTCCCGCTGTTCTTCTGCGGGCAGGACGGCTCGCGCCCGTTCCACGAGTTCGGCCCGCACGACCGCAACTTCTTCCACCCGCAGCCGACGCCCGACGGCCGCATCATCGCCATCGAGTCGACGATGGTGAACGAGGACGCGGGTCCGATCGCCGTGCTGAAGCTGGAGGCGGGCCCGGCCGACCCGGCCGACCACGATCACGACCACAACTGGAACCGCCTGACGCCGCAGGTCAACACCGACGGCGCGCCCTGGGCCTACGGCGCCTTCAAGTACCCGGGCTCGCTGGGCGACGGCCAGTACGTCGTGTCGTACACGCTGCCGGCCGCCGAGGACGACCAGGTCGACTACGGCCTCTACACGTTCCACCTGAGCCAGGACGGCGCCGGGACCGACGCGAGCCCGGCCACGATCTCCATCGACGACCTGACCTTCCTCTACAACGACCCGACGATGAACGAGTACGACGCGCAGCTGCTGGCGCCGCGCGCCGCGCCGCCGGTGCAGGCCAAGCTGGGCGACGACAGCGTGGCCTATGGCGTGTTCAGCGGCGCGGACGTCTACAACCGCTCCACCGTCGACGGGCAGGAAGTGCCGGTCAAGGGCGCCGACCCGATCGACCGCCTGGCCGTCATCGCCGGCCTGCCGACGGTGGCGGGCGAGCCGATCGACTACTCGGCGAACGAGTTCGAGCGCCGCGCCCTGATCGGCTATGCGCCGGTGTACCCGGACGGCTCGTTCAGGTTCAAGGTGCCGGCCGGGGTGCCGTTCACCTTTGCCACCCTGGATGAGCTCGGGCGTGGCTTCGTCTCCAAGCGCACCTGGCTCTACGCGCAGCGGGGCGTGGAGGAGCGTACCTGCGTGGGCTGCCACCAGCCGCGCGGCTCGGGCCCCGCATCGATCACGAACCCCGATCCCTACGCGCTGACGCAGGAGCCGACGGACCTGACCGGGCCGGCGTCGGGTTACCGCCAGATCAACTACCGCGACCACATCGCGCCGATCGTGGCCGCCAAGTGCGCGTCCTGCCACCACGAGACCTATGCCCAGCGCGACACCCTGCTGCCGGGCAACGTGTGGTCGACCGTGACCGACACGATCCCGGCTCCGGCGCGCCTGGACCTGACCGCGGTGCCGGACACGACCGGCCGCATGCGCCTGGTCTTCCCGCGCGCCTACATCAACCTCTCGGGCGAGTCGGAGACGTCGGACCGGCAGGTGGTGGAGCCGGTGTTCCCGCGGCGCTCGATCCTCATCGACTACGTGCTGGGCGTCGGCGAGGCGGCGGGCCAGGGCCCGCATCCGCAGGTCGACCCGCTCACGGACGAGGAGAAGGAAACCTTCAACCTGTGGGTGCTGCTGGGCGCCCAGTACCGGTAGGAGCAAGCCATGCCCGGGCATCGGATCCTGGCGCGGGGAGTCGCGCTGCTGGTGGTGACAAGCGCGCTCGTCGCGCCGGCCGGGGACGCGCCGGCCGCCGCCACGGACCACGGCGCCGCGCTGCGAGCGCGCGAGCTGGCCACGGTCGACGGCCGCCCGGCCACGCTGGCGGCGTGGGACGGCCAGGTGCTCGTCGTCAACTTCTGGGCGAGCTGGTGCGCGCCCTGCCGGCGCGAGCTCGCGCAGCTTGACGCCTGGAACGCGGGGTGGGAGCCGCGGGGCGCGCGCGTGGTGGCCGTATCGCTGGACACCGAGCGCGAACGCGCCCGTCGCTTCGTCGCGGACCAGGACCTGGACCTGACCGTCCTGCACGACGGCCCCGACGGGCTGGCGCGCCAGCTGGACCTGCCCGCGGTGCCGACGACGTACGTGCTGGACCGCTCGGGCGCCATCGTGCTCGAGGTGCAGGGCAGCAGCGAGCGGGAGCTGGAGCAGCTGCGGCAGACCGTGGAGCGGCTCCTGGAGCCGCGGACCGGGAGGGCCGGGCTGTGAGCGCGCGGCGGCGAACTCGCCGGAGTGCACGCCTGGCGCCGGCGCTGGCCTGCCTGCTGGCGCTGGCGACCTCCGGCTGCGCGACCGTGCGCCCGTACGAGATGGAGAACCTGGCCGACCGGATCATGGTGCCGGAGGCCGACACCGGCGCGGCGATGCGCGAGATGAAGTGGCTCGACGCCCGCGAAGGTTCGACCGGGGGCGTCGGCGGAGCGGGGGGCGGATGCGCCTGCAAGTGAGGCATGATCGGGACCGACGCGCGGCCGCGGACGCCGCCGCCGTCATCGTTGCCGCGCTGGCCTCGGCCTTCGC
Organism: Candidatus Krumholzibacteriia bacterium; assembly: GCA_041908585.1. GTDB lineage: Bacteria > Krumholzibacteriota > Krumholzibacteriia > LZORAL124-64-63 > LZORAL124-64-63 > CAINDZ01. Next base: position 313 of record JAYRFB010000005.1, on the reverse strand, counting down.
GGCGATGCCGGCGCGCGCGCTGCCGACGCCCGACGACGAGTCGGCCGGCTGCGTCGTGCACTTCTTCTCCGACGTCAACGGCGTGGATGTCGTCTCGATGTTCGTCGACTACGGCCTGTCCACGCGCCCGGGCCTGAAGGCGAACCTCGAGTGGTCGCACGACATCGTCGTGATTCCGGCCATCGACGCCCCGCGCGGCAGCGCCGAGGCGGTCGACGCCATCACCACCGCCAGCCGACCGATCGCCGACGCCGACCAGCCCTACGAGGACTACATCAAGACGCGCGATGCGTTGCAGGGCTCGGTCGCCTGG
>JAYRFB010000004.1:0-1781 GCA_041908585.1 Candidatus Krumholzibacteriia bacterium | reverse complement strand
CGCCTGCCCGCCGGCGGCGGACGGCCGGTGCCTCGAATGCGCCTGGTGCCGCAGCTCGGCCGCGTGCAGGCCGGCGGCCTGCGCGAGGCCATCGAGGATCCTGACGGCTGGCTCGCGGTCGAGGGACCGCAGAGCGACGAGGAACTGTTCGCCCTGACCGTGCGGGGCGAGAGCATGACCGGCGCCGGGATCCTGCCCGGCGACGTGGTGGTCGTGCGGCGTCAGGACACCGCGCGCGACGGCGAGATCGTCGTCGCGCTGGTGCGTGACGAGGCCACGGTCAAGCGCCTGCGCCTGCGGGACGGGCAGGTGGTTCTCCAGCCGGAGAACCCCGCGTTCGCGCCGCTGGTGTTCGCGCCTGCAGTGTCGGGGCCGGATACGGAGATCCGGATCCTGGGCAGGGTCGTGGAAGTGCGCCGACGGCTGGCCTGACGGTCTGCCGGAAGCCCACGCCTGCAGCGGGTCCCCGGATCATCCTTAACCGTCCCGGGAGGTCGGTCATGGCGTTCGAGATCGTCCGGAACATGGCCATCGATCAGGACATCGCCTTTGACCAGGACATGATCGCCGATCAGGACATCGCCGCCGACCAGCATGTGTCCGGCAACCTGGCCCTCGCTGTCCAGCCCCAGCAGATCTTCCACCACCCAGCCCTGCGCCGCCTGGGCGAGACGCTCGAGCCCGCACCTGCCGGCCAACCCGCATGGTCGCGCGCCGAACTGGCCGGCCGGCTGTGCGAACTGGCCGCCGGCCAGGACGGCGCGCTGCTATCGGCGGGCCTGGGCCTGGTGCTCGATGCGCAGCGCGAGGGCGAGACCGCGGCCTGGGTCACCGCCACGCGCGCCACCTTCTTCCCGCCCGACGCGGCGGCCTGCGGCGTGGACCTCGCGGCGCTGGTCGTCGTGCAGGCGAACGATGCGGCGACGGCCGGGCGCGCCGCCGACGTGCTCCTGCGCTCGGGGGCGTTCGGGCTGGTGGTGCTCGATCTGGGGACGGGCGCCGCCATGCCCACGCCCCTGCAGGGGCGCATGGTGCAGCTGGCCCTCAAACATGATGCCGCGGTCGTCTGCCTGACGCAGAAGCGGCCGGACGAGGCCTCGCTCGGCTCGCTGGTCTCGCTGCGCGGGCAGTCGGCGCGCCGCCGCTCGCGCGACGGGCGTCGCTTCCTCTGCGGCATCGACACCCTCAAGGACAAGCGCCGCGGCCCGGGCTGGGCGTGGCAGGAGGTGCGGCTCGGCCCGGACGGGCTGTGCTGACACCGGCTCCGGCGATCACGGGCACCGACCGCATCGCCTGCGTGGCGCTGCCGGCCTTCCCCCTGCAGTTGGTGCTGCGGCGGCAGCCGCAGTGGCGCGGCGAGCCGGCGGCCGTGCTCGAGCAGGACAATCCCCTGGCCCCCCTGCTCTGGGTCAACGAGGCGGCGCTGCGCGCGGGCATCCTGCCGGGGATGCGGTATGCGGCCGCGCTGTCGGTCGACCACCGCCTGCGCGCGACCACCGTGCCGGATGGCGAGCGTGACGCCGCCGTCGCCGCGCTGCACCGCCACCTGCTGCGCTACAGCCCGCGCGTCGAGCCGGCCGCCAATGACCCGGGCGTGTTCTGGCTGGATGCCGGCGGGCTGGAACGCGTCAGCGGCGCGCCCGGGCAATGGGCCGGGCGGCTGTGGCGCTCGCTGCGGCGCGCGCAGCTGGTGGCCGGCGTCACGGTCGGGTACACGCGCTTCGGCGCCTGCTGCCTCAGCCGCGCGCACCGCGAGGTGCTGGTGCTGGACGCGCCCGCGG
>JAYRFB010000003.1:0-13745 GCA_041908585.1 Candidatus Krumholzibacteriia bacterium | reverse complement strand
TCGCGGCTGCAGCGGCGCAGGCAGGCGTCGTCGGCGTGATCGTGCCCGACCTGCCCCACGAGGAGGCGGGCGGACTGCGCGGCGAACTGGCCGCGCGCGAGGTGGACCTGGTCTCGCTCGTGGCGCCGACGACGGAACCGGGCCGGCTCCGGCGCATCGCCGTCGCGGCGGACGGATTCCTCTACCTGGTCTCCGTGGCAGGGGTCACCGGCGGCGCGACGGGCGTCGGCGAGGGCCTCGAGGACTACGTGGCCCGCGTGCGCGCGGCCTGCCGGCTGCCGCTGTACGTGGGCTTCGGCGTGGGCACTCCCGGGCAGGCGGCCCGCGTGGCGGCCTGCGCCGACGGCGTCATCGTCGGCAGCGCCCTGTTGCGCCGGCTGGCGGACGCCGCGGACACCGACGATGCACGCGCGCGCGCGAGGGCGTTCTGCGCTGGACTGCTGGCGGCGATGGCGCCGGGCGATGGCCCCGGCGGGAAGGACGGAAGCACGTGATCATCGTGATGCGCGAGAACGCGACGCTGCAGGAACTCAGCGGCGTCATCCGCGAGCTGGAGGCGCGCGGCCTGCGCCCCCGCCCGTCGCACGGCACGCGGCGCACCGTCGTGGGCGTGATGGAGGCCGGCGTGGCGCAGCTGGACGGAGTGGCGGCCCTGCCCGGCGTCGAACAGGTCGCGACGATGTCCAGCAGCTTCAAGCTGGTCAGCCGCGACTTCCGCGCCGAGCCGACGGTCATCAGCCTGGGCGGCGCGCAGGTGGGCGGCCGCGACTTCGTGGTGATGGCCGGGCCGTGCGCCGTGGAGTCGACGGGCCAGCTGCTGGCCTGCGCCCGCCAGGTGAAGGCCTGCGGCGGCAGCGCATTGCGCGGCGGGGCGTTCAAGCCGCGCACCTCGCCGTACAGCTTCCAGGGACTCGGCGAGGAAGGCCTGCGCATCCTGGCCGCGGCGCGCGAGGAGACCGGCCTGCCGGTGATCACCGAGGTGGTCGCGCCCGACGCCGTGCCTCTGGTGGCCCGCTACGCGGACGTCCTGCAGATCGGGGCGCGCAACATGCAGAACTACGCCCTGCTGGAGGCCGTGGGCCGCGAGCGCAAGCCGGTGCTGCTCAAGCGCGGGCTGATGTCCACCATCGAGGAACTGCTGCTGGCCGCCGAGTACCTGCTGTCCAACGGCAACCAGCAGGTGATGCTGTGCGAGCGCGGCATCCGGACCTTCGAGCGCGCCACGCGCAACACGCTGGACCTCTCGGCGGTGCCGGTTATCAAGCAGCTGAGCCACCTGCCGGTGATCGTCGATCCCAGCCACGGCGTGGGCCACAGCGCATACGTGGAATCGATGTGCCGCGCGGCGGCCGCGGCCGGTGCCGACGGCATCATCGTGGAGATGCACCCGGACCCGGCCAGGGCGGTCTCCGACGGGCAGCAGAGCCTGGACTTCGCGGCCTTCGAGCGGATGATGGACGCGGTGCGGCCGGTCGCCGCGGCGGTGGGGCGCCCGTTGCCGCCGGGCTCGGCGGGCTGACGAGCTTCACGTCCCGTCGCGATCCGGGCCCTTCTCGTTCCGGCCTTTCATGACGGCAGCCGCGGGCGGTGGACCAGGGTCGACCGCCGGCGGCCGGGGACAGTCGCGCGCCCAGTCCTCCCAGCCCGTGTGCGCGACAGCGGGCATTCGCAAGCGACGGGCCAACCCAGCGATACTGCCGCTCGCGGGGTCGACGACACCGCAGCGCGTTGCCGCGGCCACGCTTGCGCGGCATCCCCCGGGGCAGGCGACGCCGGTTGCGCCGCCTATCGTGTCTCGCTGTCCCGCCGCCAGCCCCGGCGCTCCCCCCGCGCGCGATGCGCCCGGGTACGGCACCCAGGGCGTGCCGTCGAGATTGTGCCCGTTCCAGGCGGGGCCTGGAGCCGCGTCGTAAGTGCGCGACCGGCCCAGCCAATGGTGCGACGGGTCGCAAGCCGGGCGGACGGCGCAAGCGACACGATCGGGACGGATCGACGGGGGGAAGACGACAGAGCCGCCGCCCGGCACAGCGGGACATGCCCCGCGGGCCCAGTCAGGCCCGGGGCTCGACCTCGGCGGCGGACCGCTGGGTCTCGGGCTGCAGCGAACGCACGAATACGGCCACGATGTCCGGGTCGAAGCGCTCGCCGCCGTCGCGGCAGAGGAGCGCCAGCGCCTCGTCATGGCCGACCGGGTCGCGTGACGCGTCGCCGGCCAGCAGGGCGACCCAGTGCTCGACCACCTTCACGATGCGCGCGGCCAGCGGGATCTGGCGGCCCTTCAGGCCGAGCGGGAATCCCTTGCCGTTGAACCGCTCGTGGTGCGCCGCGACGACATCGATGGCCGTCTGCGGGGCCCGTACGGCGCGAAGCAGGGCGGCGCCCTCGGTCGGGTGCTGGCGGAAGCGCGGCCACTGCGTCGGATCCATCGCCGAGCGCGGACCCATCAACGCATCCTCGCGCGCGGCCAGCCCGATGTGGCGCAGCAGGCAGCCCTGCACCAGGTCGCGCTCCTGCTCGGCGGTGAAGCCCATCGCGCGGCTGAGCCGGCGCAGGTGCGGGATCATCGCGGCGGTCAGCGCATGGGCGCCGAGGCTCCGCTTCTCGTTCTGCTCGACCAGCACGCGCAGGATCTCGAGATCGACGTCGACCGCGGCCGGCTCGGTGTCGAGTCGCCGCAACAGGCGCGCCGCCTCGCCGAAGATCTCGGTCAGCAGCGGCGGCAGGTCCTGGCCCGTGAACGACGGCTCGAGGCCGAGCAACGCCGAGCCGAGGAATTCGTCCTGCCAGCGAAGCCCGACGATCCAGTCGACGCCTGCCGCCAGCAGCGACTCGCGCGTCTGGCGGAAGAAGTTGGGAAGGTTGGCCACGCGCACGGGGAGTTCCATCTGGCGCATGAAGTGGCGCAGCTTCGCATCGCCCAGATCGAGCCGGTCCCAGGCGTCGCCGTCGCCGGCGATCGCCTGCGGCCGCGCCACGTCGGGGACGACGTAGCCGACCGCGCGCAACGGCAGCACCGGCCAGACATGCCGCGCCAGGAGCCGCCAGAACTGGGCGACGTCGCCAGCCTCGGGCAGCTTCAGCGCCAGCTGCATGAGGGCATCGGCCAGGGCGTCCTCATGCGCGTCCGCCGGCTGCCAGGGACGCCCCGTCTGCGAGAATTCCGAGACGCCCGGGGCCCTTGCGGCCGCCGCCGTCGCGGCGCCACCCACGATGGCGGACGATGGCGTGCCCGTCGTCGCGGCCGGCGCCGCGGGCGCAGCCAGCGCATCGGCCAGCAGGCGCATCAGCAACTCGAGGGCGAAGTGCTCGGCGACCGAGTACTCGCGGTCGCCCTCGCCGCGCGACAGCAGCAGCGTGGCGACCAGGCGGCCATCGCTGCGGATCGGCAGCAGCAGGTCAGGGGTCAGCAGCTCGAGCAGCTCGGCCTCGGCCGGGAGGAGTTCGCCGTCGGCGATGTCGAGCATCGTCAGCGGGCCGCTGGCCTCAAGGAGCTGCGTCGCCAGTGCACCATCGGCCGGCAGCGACCACTGGCCGCGGGCGTCCTGCAGCAGGTCCTCGTTGATGGTCAGCAGGACGGAGTCCTCGGCCAGCCCGTGGCTGAACAGGAGGTTGCGCAGGGCGATGGCGAAGTCGGCATCGCCCTCGCCCGGCTTCCAGCGGCCGAGCTCGGCGGCGGCTTCCGCCAGCGAGGTGTAGTGGTGATCCTTGCGCCGGCCGCCGGGACCGGCCTGGCCCTCTTCGTCGCGGCCGTTGAACTCGTCCAGGACGTCCTGGACGGCATCGCGTGCCTCGTCGGCGCCGGATGCGTCGCGGGCGCCGCTCCTGCGGGCGCCGGTGCCGGTGGCCGCTCCGGCGGCGCCCTTCGGCGCGACCGCGCGGTCGGTGGTGTCGTCCAACTCGGCGGCCAGTTCCTCGTCGTCGAACGCCGCGATGGCCCCGACCTCGGACAGGTCCTCGTCGGCCGCGGCAGCCGTGTCGCGCCCTGCGGCCGCCAGGTCGGCGGCCAGCTCGTCGGCATCGGGATCCCAGTGGTAGCCGGCATCGCTGAAGCGGGCCTCGGCGGTGGCGACATCCGGGAAGTACCGCAGCGGCAGGTCATCGAAGCGCTGGCGCAGGAAGCGGCGCACGGTCTTGCCCGCGCCGACGAACACCGCCTCGCCGCCGCGCGACGTCAGGCTGAGCTGGAAGTCGGCGAGCACGCGGGCGCCGCCGCCGCCGAGGGCGCCGAGGTCGGTCATGTCGAGCACGACGTGCAGCTTCCCGCGCGACAGGCAGCGGTCGGCCAGGGCGAGCAGGTTCTGCTTGTCCGTCCTCGCGACCGTGCCGCTCAGCGTGACGCCGAACAGCTGCGGCGCCTCGAGCTCGAGCGGCGTGTAACGGATGGCCATTGCTCAGACCCCTGCCTGAACCACGGCGGCGCGGGGGCGTCCCCGCGCTGCCGTGTCGAACCTCGGGACCGCCCCCATCCCGCCGTGTCGTGGTGCGTCCGCACCCGCGATCCGTCGCTGCGGGATCACACGAGAGCCTCGGCCAGCCAGTTGTCGAGCACCGAGCGCAGGAAGCGCCACTCGCTGCCGACCTTGCGGGCCGGGATCTTCCCTTCTTTCGCCAATCTGCAGACGGTCTTGACATGCATCTTGAGGTAATCGGCCGCCTCGACCGATGTCATGACCTGCGCGAACTGGTCCTCCCCCCCGATGTAGATCCTGGAGTTGTCGTGGTTGTCGGACATTGGGGGCTCCTCTGGTCTGACCCTTGTGGGTGCGTCGCGTTACTATAGAGCAAAAAATGCAAGGGCCGTGCCGCAAGTCTCCCCGGCGACAAACCGGGCTCTTTTGGCAAATAGACGTCATTATCGCGCCATTACCAGCCATCCCGGGGACGATCCAGGGACGCTCCACCTGTGCAGGATACATCAAGAACGGGCCGGGCGTTGCAAACCGCCCGGCCCGTTTCTGCCGACATCGGGACCGTCGCCCCGGTCAAGCCACGCGCACCGCACCGAATTCGGCCAGCTCGTAGACCGGCTCCTCTTCCACGGCGTCCTCCAGGCGCACTGCGCCGAACTCGGCCAGGTCATAGATGCGGTCCTCGGGCGCCGCGACCACGCGCTCCACGGGCTCCGGGTCCTCGACGCGGCCCGGGACCATCGTGTCGAGCTCGAGCGGCGCGACGTCGATGGCGCCATGGTCGAAGAAGCCGGCGTCGGCGGTGCCGCGCTCGATCACGAAGCCGTCGTCCTCGGGCTCGGGCACGAAGACCGGGGCCGGTGCCGGGGCGGGCTCGGTGGTCAACAGCGGTCGCGGCGCCGGCGCCACGATCGGCGTGTCGACGACGAACGGGTCGACCTCCGCGCGCGCGGCGCCGCCCTCGCGACAGAACGGATCCTGCGGGATGACGCGCAGCGGCGCCTCGCCGACCGGCTCTGCCGACACGTCACCATTCGGCAGCGTCATTTCGAACGGGACGCCGGTCATCGCGCTGAACGACTCGCCGAGCTTGACCAGCCTCTCGGACTGGGCCTGGAAGCGGCGTCCGACATCGGCCAGGTTCGCCGCCACGCGACCGACGACCGGTCCCGAGCGGCCGATCTCTTCCAGCGCCTCGGGAGTCAGGCCTGCGCCGGCCTGCCCGAGCTGGCGCGTCAGCGTGTCCAGCTTGCCGAGCGCTGCACCGGTGGCGCCGGAAGCGCCGCCTGCCGGCGCATCCAGGGCCTGGCGCAGCGAAGTCGTCAGTTCCTCCAGCGACTGGCTCATCGGCTGCAGGCGCTCGCCGCGCGTACCCAGGCGCGCCACTTCCATGGCGATCTGGAACGCGAGCTTGCTGCCCTGCGCCGCCAGGTCCTCGAGGCCCGGCCCGCGCGCGCCGCGCGGGGCCGCGTGTCCTTCCAGCTCGCGCCGGATCTCCGCCAGCAGCGAGGCCGCCTGGCTGCCGCTGCTGCCGCCGGCGGTCGCCGCGCCGAGATCCTCCAGGCGCCTCGCCATGCGCTCGAGGGCGGAGCCCTGCGAGCCGATCTGCTCCAGGGTGGCGCGGTTCCAGGCCCGGGCCTCCTGGATCAGGGACATGACGACGCTCGACTCCTCGTCGTGGCGGCGGCGCAGCTCGGCCAGCTCGCGGGCGTCGGCATTGCGCGCGTCCAGGAAGCGCACGAGCTCGTCGGCCAGCTCGCCGCCGGCCGGCGAGTCGAAGCGACCGGTCAGGACCTCGCGCGAGTTGTCGGCCAGGGCCTTCTGCACGCGGTGAAGTTCGCCCTCGACGCCGTTGAACCGGCGCAGGCGCGCGCCTTGCAGGCGCCAGGCGCCCAGGACCTCGGCCGTGAACGTGCCGGCTGTCGGGTGATCGCGCAGCTGGGCATCGCCCCAGGGTCCCTCGTTGTCCAGGCGCAGCGCGGTGATCTTCTCGAGCAGGCGCTCGGACGCATGGCGCTCGGCCGCCAGCGTGCGCAGCGTGGCGCCCAGCGAGCGGGCCCCGAGCGCGGCCACGATGCCGACGACGAGCGACAGCAGCGCGACCAGGTTCAGCGGGTGCCGCATCGGCGCGGCGTACTTCGACGGGTCCAGCAGGTCGCCCGGCGTCCAGGCCGGCGAACCGCCCTGCCCGGCCAGCAGCGCCGCGCCCCCGAGGCCGACGCCGGCCAGGATGACCGCAGCGGCGAAGATCCGCCCCCAGGGCGGCACCGACGACGAGCCTCGCGAGGCGCCCGCGCGCGCACCGCCGGCGCGCGTCGTAGCCGGGGCCGGGGCGTGGACGGCCGGCTCGGGAGCAGGTCCGGCCTCGGCCCGTGCCGCGGTGCCCGGCTCGGCGGCGGGCAGCTCGTCCTCGAGGTCGGCAAAGCCCTCGATGGGCTGGTCGTTCGGTCGGGTGCGCTTCTTCTTGCTCATGCCGCGGTCCTTTCCCACTCAGCCCACAACAGCCGTGCAGCGGGCGCCGGGCGCCCGGGTCCGGGCCGTGTCATCGGCTGATGCGCCTGCGACCAAAGCGATTTCTGGCAGGCTCGGTGACCCGGCGGCCGGCCCGTGCCGGCCAGGGCGGTCGAATTGCCGCCGGTCGGGCCACCTGTGCGACGCGGCGGGCCGCCGGCTATTCGCATAACATGATACGTGGCAACAGATTGACATCGCAGCGCTCGGTCGCAGGGCCGGCATGCCTCCTGCACCGACCAGGCGGACCCCTGCGGAAGGAGCCGCCGATGCCTGCCACGAACCGCCGCCGGGCGCCACGTCGCCCGGTCCACCGCGCGCAGCCGAAGATCGAACTGACGATCGAGCCGGCGCTGGCGCGGTTCCTGACCGAGAACCTGCTGGAGGCGCGGCGCGGCAGCCGGCTACCCACGAACCTGGCCGGTCCCGACGAGGACGTGAATGCCTACCTGGCCCTGCGCCTGGCGCAGCTCGACCGTGTCGCCACCGACCCTCGCGTCGTCGGTGGCCTGGCGGCACTGGTGCCGGGTGCGCCGGCAGGTGCCGGGCGTCGCGAACGCGCGGACTGGTACCGGGCCAACGCCGACCACCGGTTGCTGTGCCTGGGGCTGTTCGACCGGGGCGATGCCGTGAGCCGTCGCGACGTCCCGTGGGGCCTGACGCGCGGACAGTCGCGCGAGCGGGACATGGCCATCGCCGCGGCCTGCTATGCCGCGGCGGCCGACCTGCTGGCGCGCGGACCCGGGGGCGAAAGCGCGGGAGCGGTCGTCGTGCTGCGCAAGCTCGCTGCCGGCTGCGACGACTACGTGCATGTCGTCGGGCAATTGGCTGTCAGGCGACTGGGGCTGGGCGCGCGGCTGGATGAGCGCGAGCTGTCGCGCCTGCTGTCGTCGCGCGGGAACGCGGACCGGGCCGCCGTGGCGGCCGTGTTGCAGGCGGTCCCCGCCGACGCCGCAGACCTGGTGCTGGACCTGTGGCTCGAATACCGGCGGACGGGCGCCTGCGCGCTTCGACAGCGCGCCGAACGGATGGCAGCCGCGGCGGGATGGGACTGGCCGCGAACGTCGCCCGCTACTTGATACCGCAGAACTTCAGGATCTCGCCGTATAGGACGCGTTCGCCGTGCGCGGCGAGGATCGCGTGGCCACCCGTGGGAAACACCTGGAACCGCGAGTCGCGGTGGTTCGACTTGCGCTGCAGGAAGCGCAGCGATGCCGGCGAGGCGCGGTCATCGTCCTCGCACTGGGCGGCATAGACCGGTACGCGGACGCGGCCGGCGCTGCTGCGCGCGGCATCCATGCCCTCGAGCAGGTCGACGTTGAGGCCGAGCATCCGCCGGAACAGGCCCAGCCGGTGCAGGCGGAACCGCACGATCTGCCGCTGGAACGCCGACACGCGCGGCATCAGCGCCGGCGCCAGCAGGACGAGGCTGCTGATCGCGTCCAGGCGGCTGGCCAGGTGCAGGGCCAGGGCCGCGCCGTAGCCAAGGCCCACGACGTGGAGATTGCCGCCGCCGCGGCTGAGCATGCGGCAGCGCTGGCTGGCCTGGAGCAACGAGGATTCCCACGAGGCGTGGCTCACCGCGCCCTGCTCGGCACCCAGCTCGGGCAGCCGCAGCACCCACACGTTGCACTCGTTGTCGCCGAGGTGCCGCGCCAGCCCGCGCAGGTCGGCCGGTCCGGTGGACATGCCGTGGATGAGCAGGAACGAACCGCGCGCGTTCTCGCGCACGCGCAGGAACGTGCGGTCGTCCTCGGGGATGTGACGGCCCGACTCGAAGGCCGCGATGAGCTTCTGGTGCGTGCGCAGCGTCATGAGCTGGCCGCGCGCGGTGTCCTCGCGGTCGCCGCGCGTCCGCGCCAGGTCCCAGGCCGTCAGGGCGAGGGCCTGCGCCTCGGGCGTGACCACGGGCTCGGCCGGCATCGGCTCCGGGGCGGTCGGTCCACCCGGACCCTGGGGGCCGCCGGGGCCGTTCGGGCGCGGTGCGGACGGCCGGTTCGGCGGCACATCGGCGGCAGGACGGCGCGGGTAGGCATCGCGTCGCGATGATCCGCCAGGTCGCGCCTGGCTGCCGCGGTCGCCGCGGCCGCCCCGATCGCCACGCCCGCCGCGGTCACTCTGGCCGCCGCGGTCACCCAGGCCACCACGGTCACCGCGATCGCCCTGACTGCCGCGATCGCCCTGCCCGCCGCGATCACCCTGCCCGCCGGCGCCATCTGCAGGCACGCGGCTGAGCCGGCCGGGCTCGCGCCCGACGCCGCGCAGGCGCGAGGAGCGACGCGGGCCGCCGCCTCGCTCACCCTGACCACCCTGGTTGTTGCCCTGGGACCGGGATCCGCCGTCGTTCACTCTGGCATCCTGTCACTCAGCGTCATCGGTTGGCGTCGGGCAATTAATACGGCCTGCGGGGCCCGGACGCCAGCGGCGATTGGCGGCGCCTAGGCCCCGACGGCGCCGAGCAGGGCGTCCAGACGAGGCCCGATGCGCGCCCAGGTCCAGCGATCGGCCAGCGTGTCGAGGCCGCAGACGTGGCCGCACGCATCGCCGCCGATCAGGTCCGCGAGGAGTCCCTCCAGCCCGGCCTGGTCGTCGTAGAAGTGGCGTCCCCGGCAGGCCGGCCCGTAGAGCGACGGGTAGACCTGCCCGCGCGGCAGGACCGCGTAGGCGCCGGCGTGGATCGCCTCGGCCACCGAGATGCCGAAGTACTCGTGCGCCGCGCAGCTGACGACGATGTCCGCCGCGGCGAGCCAGGCCTCGTAGGTGCGGCGCTCGGGAATCCAGGCGAAGGCCCGGCATCTTTCGCCCAGGCGCGCGGCGACCGGGGCGAAGACAGCCTCCTGCCCGGCCGGATCTCCCAGCAGGGCAACCTCGAAGTCCAGGCCGCGGTCCAGCAGCGCGTCCAGGGCCCGCGCGAACATCTCGGGGCGCTTGTCGAACTCCCAGCGATGGTTCCACAGCAGCAGGTGGCGGCGGCCGCATGGCCAGCCGGGCCCGGCCTGGTCATCGCAGCGACCGCCCCGGTACTGCGCGAAGTGGCCGTCCGGCAGCGGCGCCCGCTCCAGCCCGACGGGAACCACCTCGCTGCGTTCCCGGATGCGCGCCGGGACATCCCTGGGCACGGCCTCGGGCATGCGGTTGAGGAAGGCCGGGATCGCCGCAAGGAACACGTCGCGATGCCATTCGGAGTTGAACACGACGCGATCGGCCGCCAGGCAGCTGATGATGTTCGTGAACCCGAAGTGGAAGTCGAATTCCTCGAGCGGGCTGAGCGGGTAGGTGAGCTGGTTCTCGTGCATGTAGAGCACGACCGGGAGCCGGTCGAGCGGCGGCCTCAGCAGCCCCCGCAGGTCCGCGACGTTCAGGAAGCCCGTCGTCAGGATGAGGTCCGCCCGCGGCGGCTGCGCGTTGAGGCGGTCGGCGAACCAGGCTGCGGCCGCCCTCATGCGCCACTTCCAGAAGCGACCGGGCAGCGCCAGGACCACATACCGGTGCCGCGAACGGGCCAGCAGGCCCTGGCGGAAGGCGCGGTGCGAGCCGTCGTCCCAGGGCTCCAGGAACACGATGTCCTTTGTCGACAATGTGCTGGCCCTTTCCCTGCCGGTGTCGCGACCCGGTCCCGACCGCTGCCCGGCCGTGTTCGGCGCGGCCAGTCTGCCGGCCGGCCGCTTCCCGCGGTTCCCGATCCTGCCATTTTGTCGATTCGGCAGGTGCGATATTGATCTAATCGCAGATCTGGCGTACCATTAATATGCTCAATACCGTGCGGTTTCAACGCCGGGGACCGGTCCGGGGGATCCGGTCCGCCACGAACGTACCCATCGCGGGACGTTCGCGCGCTTCGGCACCGACCCGCCGCTGCCGGCGGACAACCGCTGGACATGACCTCGACCAGGCCCGCCGTCCCGGCGGTCGCAGGGAGATTCCATGAAGCAGTCGTCGCCGTTCGTCGTCCTTGCCCTGGCGCTGTGCGTGGCCATCGCCGCGCCGGTGGCAGCCCTGGGCGGCCCCGCGATCCCGGTGCCGGGGCGGGTCATCGTCACGTTCGAGCCCGGCTTCACGCCGAGCGTCGCCAAGGCCTCGGGCCGCCCCGCGACCGGCATCGACGACCTGGATGCCGTGCTGGCGGCCGGGCAGGTCGTCGGCCTGGAGCCGCTGTTCGCGGCGCCGGCGGGCGCGTACAAGAGCAATGGCCTGCACCGCGAGTTCGCGCGCCACTACCTGATCGAGCACGCGAACCCTGGCGGCAATGCCGCGGTCATCGCCGCGCTGGAAGCGCTCCCCTATGTCGAGACCGCCGAGTCCGACCTGCAGCTGGAGGCGCACGGCACCGCCTACCTGCCCAACGACCTGTCGAATCAGTGGCACCTGCGCAACATGTCGGCCGGCGGCGGCGACACGCGCGCGGTGGGCGGCTGGTCCGAGTCGCTCGGCGACTCCAACGTCGTCGTGGCGGTGCTCGACACCGGCGTGGACTGGCACCATCCCGACCTGGGCGGCCCGCACCCCGACAAGGTCAACGGTGCGCTGTGGACGAACTGGCCGGAGTACTACGGCTCGGTGGGCGTCGATGACGACGGCAACGGCTTCGTCGACGACATCCGCGGCTGGGACTTCGTCAACGTGGCGGCGTCGCTGGTCACCGCCGGGGAGGACCCGGGCCCGGCGGACAACAACCCGATGGACTTCAACGGGCACGGCACGCTGGTCTCCGGTTGCATCGCGCCGCTGACGAACAACAGCATCGGCGTGGCGGCCATCGCCCCCGGCTGCAAGGTCATGGCGATCCGCATCGGGTTCCAGACGCCGGAGGGCCAGGGCGTCTCATACGCGTCGCTGATGGCGTCTGGCTTCATGTACGCCGTCAACAACGGCGCCAAGGTCATCAACCTCTCGTACGGGACCAGCTTCACGACGGCGTTCGCCAACGCGATCAACTCGGCGCTCAACGCCGGCCTGGTGATCTGCGTCTCGGCCGGCAACGACGGCGACGAGGTGGCCGGCTACCTCCAGGGCCTGACCGACAGCCGCATCCTGACGGTCGCCGCCACCGGCTCCGGCGACACCAAGACCACGTTCTCCAGCTATGGCACCTGGGTCGATATCTCCGCCCCCGGCGAGGGCATCTTCACGACGTCGTACAACAACGTGTCCGGCACCAGCGGCTACGAGTCGACGCAGGGCACGAGCTTCTCGAGCCCGATCACCGCCGGCGCCTGCGCCCTGATCTGGTCGGCCCATCCCGGCTTCACGTCCTCGCAGGTGGCGTCGCTCATCCGCACGAGCGCCGACCCCCTCGATGACCTGAACCCCGCCTACGCCGGCAAGCTCGGCGCCGGCCGCGTCAACCTGCTGAAGGCCCTGGGCGACAACGTGCACCAGTTCCCGCAGGAGTTCCCGACGCTGTTCGACGCGATGAACGGCGCCGCCGCCGGCGACACCATCAAGGTGCGGGGCGACGTCGTGGTCAGCTCTCCGTTCACCGTGTTCGGCAAGGGCCTGAAGGTCTTCGGCGGCTACGACGTTTCCTACACGACGAGGGACCTGGACGCCGGCCGCACCGTCGTGACCGGCGGCGGCGGCGTGCAGCTGACCTTCTCGGGCGCGATCTCGCAGTCGACCGAGGTCGACGGCTTCGAGATCACCGGCGGCACGGGCCAGAACATGAACATCGTGGCGCCCGGCACCCGCTGCGCGGGCGGCGTGCTGGTCAACCAGGTCTCGCCGATCCTGCGCAACCTGAAGATCCACGGCAATACGGTGGGCGGCAGCGGCCAGCTGGGCTGCGGCGGCGGCCTGTTGCTGGCGAATTCCTCGGCCGTGGTCGAGAACTGCGAGATCAGCGGCAACACGGCCGTGTACGGCGGCGGCGTCTTCGCCTCCGGCGGGGCGCCCACTTTCGTCAACTGCGTGATCGCCGACAACGTCATGATCGGGAACAACCCGACCTACCCGCCCCGCGGCGGCGGTTTCTATGCCTACGGCGCGAACCCGTCGCTGCAGGGCTGCGAGATCAGCGGCAACCTCGAGGCGGACCTCGGCGGCGGCGTCTACGCCGGCGGCAGTGGCCAGATGTCGGCCCTCGATCTCAGCGATTGCACGGTGTCGGGCAACACGGCCAAGACCGGCGGCGGCGGCCTCTACCAGACCGGCGGTGCGCTGAACGCCACCAACAGCGTGTTCGACGGGAACGGCAAGACCGCGGCCTCCACCTTCATGTTCGGCGGCGGCCTGCAGGCCACCGGCGGCACGCTGGCCACGCTGTCCGGCCTGACGGTCAGGAACAACCAGGCGCAGGTGGGCGGCGGTGTGGCGCTGGTCGGCTGCACGGACGCGACGATCAGCGACAGCGTGCTGCACGGCAACACCGGCCAGTTCTGGGCCGGCGGCATCCTGTTCGACAACTGCCCCAACAGCGGCATCACCGGCAACACCGTCTACGGCAACACCGGCGGCGGCGGCGGTGGCGGCGTGTACGTGTCCAGCTGCGTGCCGCAGGTCAGCAACAACATCTCTGCGGGCAACCTTGGCGGGCCCTCGTTCGGCAACGGCTTCGCGTTCGTGGGCGCCGCGGTCACCCCGACCTGCAACGACGCGTTCGGCAACGCGGGCTCGGCCTGGACCGGCATCGCGGACCCGACCGGGACCGGCGGCAACCTGGCCGTGGACCCGCAGTTCTGCGACGCGGCCGGCGCCAACTTCCAGCTGCAGTCGACCTCGCCCTGCCGCGAGGAGAACAGCGGCGCCTGCGGCCGGATCGGCGCCCTGGCCGGTTCCTGCGGCGCCTCGGCGGTGCCCGGCGGCGACGACGCCGTGCCGGCCGCCTTC
>JAYRFB010000002.1:0-13616 GCA_041908585.1 Candidatus Krumholzibacteriia bacterium | reverse complement strand
GGCGCTAGCGTAGGGCGGGCTCGCGCCAGCGCAGGTTGGCCAAGTCGCGGAAGGTATCGGACCCCAGGACCAGAACGCAGGAGCCGCGCGGGATGACGGCGCGCCCGGCGGGCTTCATGCGGTGACTCCTACTTCGCGAGCGTCATTCGCCTGACCTCGCGCACGCCCGGTCCGCGCAGCTCGTACAGGTACGCCCCCGCAGCCGCGACGCTGCCGTCGTCCGCCCGTCCGTCCCAGGTCACGGCGTGATCGCCGGCCGGCAGCGTCGGCGCGTCGATCAGCGTACTCACCAACCGCCCCCGCAGGTCATAGACCGCCAGGCGCACGGCGCCATCACCCGGCAGCGTGAACGCGATGCGCGTGGAGGGGTTGAACGGGTTGGGCACGTTCTGGCGCAACGCGACGGCGGGCACTGCCGGCAACGCGGATGAAAGCGCCGCCTCGCCGACCTGGGCATGCTGCACCCGCCACGAATCGTATGGCTCGCCGTCGGTGACGAAGCTGGTCCAGGCCACGCGCGTCGGCCCGCCCGGGCGGCAGAGCAGCGCGGCCGTCGCATCGCCGTCGCCGTCCGCCTGCACGGCGAAGCCTTCGGAATCGAGCACGACTCCTGCAGCGCTCACGCGAGCGCCGTAGATGTCGGTGCGCCCGTCGTAGAACGACTGCTGGTTGCGCTGGTCGTCCCATACGACCAGGAAGTCGGTTCCGTCCCAGCCCACCGTCGGCTGCAGCTGGCGCCCGGGAGCCTGGGCGATGGTGAAGTTGCCCGTCAGGAACGTGCCGTCGGCTGCCATGAGCCGGCCCGAGATGTAGTTGTCGGCATTCGCCAGCGGGTTGCTTCGCCAGACGAAGAGATAGGTATCGCCGGAGAAGGCCACGTCCGGCGTGCCGGCGCCGCCGGACGTCGTGGTCGGGTTCACGGCCGGCGTGAACGAGCCGTCCGGTGCCACGAAGTTGTACACCGCGTCGGATGCCGAGCTGTTGTGCGACCAGTGGCTGTGGTACGTCACCAACCAGCGTGAGCCGTCCGTGCGCACGCGCGGACCGACGTTGACGTAGCCGGCGTGCAGCCGCGCTGCAGGCCCGGCGAAGGCGCCGGTCCCGCCGTCGGCGATGCGCATCCAGGCGTCGATGTACTGGGGATTGGCGGCGTACCGCGATGCCGCGATCAGGAAGGCGCCGTCCAGAGCCTCCAGGTCGGGGTCGAAGCCGGCCATGACGTCCTGCGGCGTCGCGTCGATGTAGTCGCCGGCAGCCGTGAGGCGACGCGCGCGCACCTGGACCGGCGTCAGGCCGCTGGCGCCCTCGTCCCACGCCACCATGTAGCGCTCGCCGTCCCAGGCCACTGCCGCCGCGCCGATGGTGGGAGCCGACGCGACCTCCACCGGGTCGCCGGAGGCCTGCCCGCTCGCGGCCAGGATCTGCAGGAGCACCCGGTCATCGTCGGCGTGCTCGCTGACGAACACAAGTGCCGTGGCACCACCGGGACCCGACGCCAGGTCGGGCTCACGCTGGTTGGCGGTTCCCGTCGATATGCAGGCCTCGCTGCCCGGCTGGTTGGCCGAGCCCACCGGCAGCGTGAAGACGTTGCTGTCGTTGCCCAGCGACGGTCGCTGGTCGTGCCAGAGGAACTGCACGCCACCCCCGGCGCGCGGCGCCAGCTGTGCCGCGTAGGCGTTGTTCACGGTGCCGCCTATCACCAGGGGCAGCAGTTCGCCGCCGTCGGCATCGAGCACCGCGCCCGCCGCGCTGATCCGCAGCGTGCGCCACTGGTCCGCAGCCCCCCAGGCCAGCCACCAGCTGGCACCGTCGTGGGCCAGCGTGCGGCCGTGGTACTGCGTGAAGCCCTCGGCCAGAACGGTGCCGGCGGGATTCAGCAGCGTGCCGCCCGTCGTCATCCGCGAGCCGACCAGGTTCACGAAATCGGACACCCAGGTGACGTAGTACTCGCTGCCGTTGGTGGCCAGGTCGAGGCTCGGGATGGTGAACGAGGCGCCCGCCGGCTGGCCGTTGGCGCCGACGCGCCGGGCACGGATGATCGAGCTGCTGTTCCAATCGGGCCCTGCCACCAGGAAGCCGCCGGCGGACCACGAGGCGATCGTGCGCCCGTAGACCCAGTCCTGCAGCAGCACCGGCAAGGCGTCGAGCAGCTGACCGTCGGCCCCCACGCGCTGGCCGGCCAGGTAGGTACCGTAGCCGTCGCCGTGGTAGAGGCAGCGGGTGACAAGCCACTGACCACCGCCTCCCGCCACCTGCAGGCCGATGTCGTCGGGCGTGAATGCGCCGGGCGTCAGCGTCAGCGGCGTCGCGTCCAGGCGCGTGCCGTCGGCGGCGATACGCACCGCGCGCAGGCGCGTCTCGTAGTATCCGGAGGTGGGATCCTGCGAACGGTACACGACCAGCCAGGCGGAGCCGTTCCAGGCCACCAGCGGCCGATCCTGCAGCCCCATGCCGCCGGCCACCAGGAACGGCGCCGCATCCACCGGTTGGCCATCGGCATCCACGCGGATGCCGAAAACATCGCCGTCACCCTGCGCCGAGCCACCGCCGACGGCGCGTCCACGCAGGTCCGACCAGACGACGAGCGTGTGGTCGCCGCCGGTGGCAGCGGCGTGCGCCTGTTGCGAGCCGGTTGCGGCGGCAATCTCCGCATCCCCCTGCAGGGCATCCTGCAGGGTGACGACCGGCGCACCGCTGCCGGACGAGGTCGCTGAAGCCAGGACGCACAAGGCGACAAAGAAATGGCGCATGGAACCGCCCCCCTGATCGATGGGTTTGTCTCGAAATCCCCTCGTATTGATAGTATCCTTTCGCCGTGCAGTCTGTGACGGCGATCACATAGTATCATCTGGGTCCGGGTCCGGAGGCCACATCCCATCGACCGCCAGCGCTTCCATGCCGCCCGCGCCATCTTCGTCGACGCCCTGGGGCTGGATCCCGCGGCGCGCGAGGCGTACGTGCGCCGGTGCTGCGCGGATGATCCCATTCTGCTGGACGAGGCGCTGGACCTGCTCGCCAACCACGCCGACGGTGTCGACCCGGTCGATGGCGCCGATCCCTGGGCGCGGCAGGCCGTCGTGCCGCGAAGCGTCGGCCCCTGGCGCGTCATCGAGCTGGTCGGGCAGGGCGGCATGGGGATCGTCTACCGCGCGCGCCGCCTCGGCGGCGATGGCGACGGGAGTTCCCCCGGCCCCGATGTCGCGCTGAAGGTCCTGCGCGCCACGCTGGTGGGCGGACAGGCCGAGCGGCGATTCCAGCGCGAGATCGAGGCGTTGCGCCGGCTGGACCACCCGGGCATCGCGCGCCTGCTGGACGCAGGCGCCGACGACGACGGCACGCCCTGGCTGGCGACGGAGTTCGTCGCGGGTTCGACGCTCACGCGCTGGCGCGTCGAATCCGGCGCCGACACGACCGCGCGCGTGCGCCTGCTCGCCGAGCTGTGCGAGGCCATCCAGGCCGCGCACGACCTGGGCATCGTCCACCGCGACCTCAAGCCCGAGAACGTGCTGGTCACGCCGGACGGGCACCCCAAGGTCCTGGACTTCGGCATCGCGCGCCTGCAGGCGGACGAGGCGCCGCTGGCCACGCTTGCCACGCAGACCTGGCAGCTGCTGGGCACGGTTCGCTACATGAGCCCCGAGCAGGCGTCCGGCGGCGCCGGCGCCATCGACGCGCGCACCGACATCTACACGCTGGGCGTGATCGCCTACGAGCTTCTGACCGGCGCGCTGCCGTACGACCTGGCGCGCCTGTCGACGCCGCGCGCGTTGCTGGAGATCACCACGGCCGAGCCGCGACCGCTGGGCGGGCGTGACAAGCAGCTCGAGCTGGTGGTGCAGCACGCGCTGGAAAAGGATCCCGACCGTCGCTACCAGACGGCCGCCGCGATGGCTGCCGACCTGAGCCGCCACCTCGACGGCCGGCGGGTGTCGTTGCGTCCTCCCGGGCCGCTGGCCCGGGCCCGGCGCGCGCTGCGCCTGCGGCCGCGCCTGCGCCGCGCGGCGCTGGTGGCGACCGGCGTCGTCATGGTGGCGACCGTCGGCGCCGGCATGCTGCTGGCCCGGCGCGAGGCGCCGGACGCGCAGTGGCGCGGCCTGCTGGCGCAGCTGGAGCAGGCCGACATGCTGCGCCACTCCGGCCCGTCCACGCGCGAGAACTGGGAGGCGGCCATCGCCGCCTTCGAGCAGGCGCGCCTGGAGCTCGCGCGGATGCCCGACGCCACCTACCGGCACGACATCGAGCGCTACGTCCGCTGGCGCCTGGGCGAGCTGCACTTCTTCATCGGCGACCTGGAGCATGACTCCAACCTGCTCGAGCAGGCGCGCGGCTACTGGCGCGACATGACAGTGGTGCCCTGGCGCCGCGGCACCGCGCTGGACATGGACGAGACGTACACGGTGCGCGAGAAGGTCGTGCGCGTGGGCCGGCACCACGCCCACACCGGCATCGCCTATGCGCAGGGAGCACGGGCCACGCTGGAGTCGCCGGCCGAGCTGTGGCGCGAGGCGGCCTCCGGCCACGACGCCGCGCTCAGCCTGCTGGCCAAGGGCGAGGAGAACTACCAGTGCCCGCCCAACGCATATGAGGCTGTCGCGCGCCAGGAGGACGTGGCCTGGACGAAGCTCAACCTGGGCGTGGCGCTGGGCGGCTGGGGCGCCGTCACCGACAGCCTGGCGACGGTCGAGCAGGGCCTGGATATCCTCGCCACCGCGGTCCCCGAGGGGCTGCTGACCGGGACGGCCGCGCGCGCGATCATCGCCGAGGCGCGCGGCACCGCCTGGGTGCGCTGCGCCGGCCTGCGCAGCGGCGCCGCGGCGACGGCCGCGCTCGACAGCGCCTTCACCTGGCTCGACCGCTCGCTGGACCTGCGCGGGCTGGGCACCGGACGTTCCTCCTGGAAGCTTGCGCGCGCGCTGGCCCAGGCGCTGGTGCTGCGGCTGGAGCTGCGACCGGAGCCTGACCCCGCTCCAGCCGCCGCGCTGGAACTGCTCGACCGCGCCGAGACGACGGTCACGCAGGCCATGGACGGCCTGCGCCCGCGGTGGGACCGCGTCGAGCGCGCCGAGGCGCAGGGCGCGCTGGCCGGGCTCCTGTCGCGCCGCGCAGTGCTTTCGCGACGAACGGCCCTGCTCGACCGCGCCGACTCCCTGCTGGCGGTCGCCGATACGGTGCTGACCACCGGGCGCCTGCCCGTCCCCGCGGCCGATCTGGCGCTGGTCCGCGCGCAGGTGGCGCGGCGGCGCTTCGCGCTGAGCGGCGACGCTGCCGACAGCGCGCGCGCCGCCGGGCTGGTGACCGCGGCCCGGCAGATCATACCCCGGCCGGATTACCCGGCGCTGCACCACCGCCTGAGCGCCGAGTCGGCGCTGCTGGCCGACGGCGGCCGATCGCCCGCGCGCGCCACGCCCGCCGCCCGTTGACGAAGGACCGCCGCTGGCCGATGCTCCCCTCCGGTCCCAACCGGAGGTGCCCCATGTCCCGCCAGATCATGCGCCTGTCCAGGGTCGCCGCACGGGCGGCGCTGCTGCTGTCCCTGCTGCCGGCCCTTTCCTCCGCGCAGGAGGCCGCGCCGGACACGCCGCCGCCGTTCACCGACACCCAGCTGCAGGGCGCCGCCGCGGTGCTCGGCCTGGACCTGACCGAAGCCGAGCGCACCCTCATGCTGCCGGACCTGTTCGAGCAGCTCGCGGCGTACGGCTCGCTGCGCGCCCGCCAGCCAGGCAACGACGTGGCGCCGGCGCTGCGCCTGGACCCGTGGCAGGCGCGGACGCACCCCGCGATCGCCGACACGCCCGCGCGCTTCGCCGATCCCGGCCCGCAGCGGCGCCCCGCCGACCTGGACGAGCTGGCCTTCGCGGACATCGCGACGCTGTCGCGGCTCGTGCGGGATCGCCAGGTCTCGTGCGTCGAATTGGCCGAGTGGTCGCTGGACCGCCTGCGTCGTCACGACCCGATGCTGCACTGCGTGATCACGCTGCTGCCGGAGCGCGCCCTGTCGCGCGCCCGCGAGCTGGATGCGATGCTGGACCGCGGGCAGTACCTGGGCCCGCTGCACGGCATCCCCTACGGTGCGAAGGACCTGCTGGCGGTGGCCGGCGCGCCCACGACCTGGGGCGCGACGCCGTACCGCGACCAGGTCATCGACGACACGGCCAGCGTGGTGCGCAATCTCGACGATGCCGGCGCCGTGCTGGTGGCCAAGCTGACCCTGGGCGCGCTGGCTTGGGGCGACGTCTGGTTCGGCGGCACCACGCTCAACCCCTGGAACCTGGAGCAGGGCGCGAGCGGCTCCTCGGCGGGCTCGGCCTCCGCCGTCTCGGCCGGCCTGGTGCCGTTCGCCATCGGAACCGAGACCTGGGGTTCGATCATCTCGCCCAGCTCGCGCTGCGGCGTCACCGGGCTGCGCCCGACGTACGGCCGCGTCAGCCGCGCCGGCGCCATGGCCCTGAGCTGGAGCATGGACAAGATCGGGCCAATCGCGCGCACGGTGGAGGACTGCGCGCTCGTGTTCGAGGCGATCCGCGGCCCCGACGGCCGCGAGCCCGGCATCTCGACCGCGCCCTTCCCCTACGACAGTGCTCGCACGCTGAAGGGCCTGCGCATCGGCTGGGTGCAGGATGCCTTCGCCGAGTCGCGGCCCGACAGCCTGGTCGACGCGCAGGCGCTGGACGTGATGCGTCGCCTCTGCGCCGAGCAGGGCGCCACGCTGGTACCGGTCACGCTTCCGGTGGCCGAGCTGGGCGTGGATCCCTACGCGCTGTCGATCATCCTGTCGGCCGAGGCCGCCGCCGCCTTCCAGGAGCTGACGCTCAGCGGCCGCGACGACCTGCTGGTCCGCCAGGTCCGCGACGCCTGGCCCAACGTCTTCCGGGCCGCCAGCCTGATCCCCGCCGTGGAATACGTGCAGGCCAACCGCCATCGCGCGCTGCTGATGGCCGGCATGGCCAGGCTGTTCGGGGAAGTCGATGCCTACGTGACGCCGTCGTTCGCCGGGCCCGGACTGCTGGTGACCAACCTGACCGGCCACCCGCAGGTCGTCGTACCCAGCGGTCTCGGCCACGACAATCCGCTGGCCTCGCTGAGCTTCGTCGGCAGGCTGGATGACGAGGCGACGCTGCTGGCGGTCGCGCGGGCCTTCGAGCAGGCGACGGACTGGCACCGGCGGCATCCGGAGGGTTGGGACTAGGCGGGACGGCGATCGCGCGTCCGGACGGGATCAGCTGATGGTCTGCCGCCAGGCGGCGGCCAGCTCGTCCAGCGAGGCGGTCATCTCCGCGACCAGCTCCTGCGCATACTCGCACTCGCGGTGGCGGGCCGCGGCGCCGATCGCCGCGGCCTGCCGCGCCAACGGCGCCGCCTGCACGTTGAGCGCGGCGCCCTCCAGCGTCTTGGCCTCGGCCGCGGCGGCCTCGCAGTCGTACTTCGCCAGCAGGGCGGCCGTTGCCGCCAGGCGCTGCGCGGCGTCGTCCAGGAACAGCGTGAAGATCTCGCCAGCCAGGTCGCGGTCGCCGTCCAGCTGGTCGGCCAGCGCCCAGAGGTCGAAGGCGACGTCGCCGTCGCGTCCGGCCGCCGCCTGGTCGGTGGCGCCGGACAGCACGTGAACCATCGCCTCACGGAGCCGCTCGCCGCTGATGGGCTTGGTCACGTAGTCGTTCATGCCCGCATCGAGGCAGGCCTGCCGGTCCTCGCGCGCGACGTGGCCGGTCATCGCGATGACGGGCACGTCACGGTTCCGCTCGCCGGCCCCGCCGGCGCGCAGCCGGCGCGTGGTCTCCAGCCCGTCCAGGCCCGGCATCTGGACGTCCATGAAGACGACGTCGAAGGCTTCCTCGGCCAGGATCGCCAGCGCGCCGGCGCCGTCGTCGGCGGTGCGTGTCGTGACGCCCAGGCGCTTCAGCATGCCCACCGCGACGCGCTGGTTGATGCGGTTGTCCTCGACCAGCAGCGCCGACCGGCCGACCAGCGTGTTGCGCGCGGCGATGCCGGGCGCCGCCCCGGGCGCCGGGCCGGTGACCACGGCGTCGGTGGGCGCCGGTTCGAGAGGCAGCGTGAACCAGAAGGTCGAGCCCCAGCCCTCCTGACTCTCGACGCCGATGCGGCCGCCCATGCGCTCGACCAGCATGCGGCTGATCGCCAGGCCCAGCCCGCTGCTGCCGCTGCCGGCCGCCACGCCCGCGGCGGCCTGGCTGTAGGGCTGGAAGAGCAGTTCCTGCTGCCCGGGCGTGATGCCGATGCCGGTGTCGGTGATGCGGAATTCCACCTTCACGCGCCCGTTCGCCGCCTCCAGCGGTCGCACGGCCAGCGTGACGCCGCCCTCGCGCGTGTACTTGATGGCGTTGCCCAGCAGGTTCAACAGCACCTGGCGCAGGCGCCCCTCGTCGCCGATCACCGGATCCGGCAGCTCGCCCTCGACGCGGAGCGAGAAGCCGAGGCCCAGGTCCTCACACTGGACGGTCGTGATATCGGCAAGCTCGCCCAGCAGGTCGCGCAGGTTGTACGGCGCTCGCACCAGCTCCAGCTTGCCGGCCTCCAGTCGCGAGTGGTCCAGCAGGTCGTTGATCAGCCGCACCAGGGCGCGCGCGCTGGAGTGGATCAGGCGTGAGGTGTGACGCGCCTCGTCGTCCAGCTTCATGTCCGTCAGGAGGTCCGCCAGGCCCATGACCGCGTTGAGCGGCGTGCGCATCTCGTGCGCCAGCCCGGCGAAGAACTGCGTGCGCTGTTGCCCGGTGCGGCGCAGGGCCAGCGTGCGCTGGTTGGCCTCGGTGATGGTGCGGGTCAGGTGCTGGTTGGCGACGGTGAGCTCGCCGGTGCGCTCGGCGAAGCGGCGCTCCAGGTCGTGGAGCTGAGCGCGAAGGTCCTCATCATTGTTGCCCTCGTTGCGGCGGCGCATCATGGCCACCACGATGCCGTCGTCCGCCTCGCGCAGCGCATGGGCCGACAGCGAGATGGGAACGTGCTGCCCGTCGGCCCGTCGCAGGACGGCGGCCAGCTCGCGCACCGGCAGGCCTGACCAGACGGCCTGGTGTGCGCAGTGTCCCATGGGACGCTCATCCGGAATCAGCAGGTCGGCGTGACCGCGTCCATGCAGGTCCTCGCGGGCGTACCCGCACAGCTCGCAGGCGGCATCGTTCGCGTACAGGATCCGGCCGGTGGGCCCGTCCGTGACACACACGGCGTCAGGCGCCGTCGCGAACAGGCGCGCCAGCGGAATACGGGCCTCGAGGACATCATGGCGATCAGCCAACTCCGGCTCCTGCGGGAGTGGGGGTTGTCGGGACCCCGTCGCGGCGCGGGTTCCGCGCGGGGTGCACTGGAGTGGATATCGACCGCCGGATGGCGGTTCCTTAGCATGGAACGCGGGAAATCCTCGCAATTCAGGCGGGGATCGGACTTGACTAATAGGACACTAATGTCCGATATTATGCCGGACGGTTGGCAACCCCTGACCTTCGGGAGGCCCGGCGGCATGGCAGTGCGGAAGATCGTGCACATCGACGAGGACCTGTGCGACGGCTGCGGCGATTGCGTGCCGTCGTGTGCCGAGGGCGCCATCCAGATCATCGGCGGCAAGGCGCGCCTGCTGGCCGACAACCTCTGCGACGGGCTGGGCGCCTGCCTGGGCGAGTGCCCGCAAGGCGCGATCACGATCGAGGAGCGCGACGCCGACGAGTTCGATGAGGAAGCCGTCCATGACCACCTGGCGCACATGCCACCGCCGGGCCCGGTCGACTTCGCCTCGCTGATGGGCGGCGGCTCGCACGGGCACCTGCCCACGCCCATGCCCGCTCCCGCGTCCACTCCCGCAGCGCCGCGCCCGGCCCACGGCGGCGGCGGCGGCTGCCCCGGCTCGCGCATGATGCATTTCCCGATGGCCGGCACCGCGGCACCCGCATCCGGGCCGGCGGGCCCGGCTCCGGGGGCCACGCCCGCCGCGCAACCCGCCCTGACGTCCGAGCTGCGCCAGTGGCCCATCCAGCTGCACCTGGTCAACCCGGCCGCCCCCTACTTCCAGGGCGCGAACCTGCTGCTGGCCGCCGACTGCTGCGCGTTCGCCAGCGCCGAGTTCCACCAGCGATTCCTGCGCGGCAAGGCGCTGGCGATGGCCTGCCCCAAGCTGGATCACGGGATGGACGTCTACCGCCAGAAGCTGACGGCGATGATCGACCAGGCGGGCATCGACACGATCACGGTGCTGATCATGGAGGTCCCGTGCTGCGGCGGGCTGCTCACGCTGGCGCAGCAGGCGGTGGCCGCCGCCTCGCGCAAGGTGCCGCTGAAGCTGGCGGTCATCGGCGTGCAGGGACAGGTCGTGCGCGAGCAGTGGGTCTGAGACGGCGGGCGGCGCTCAGCCTTCCCCGAACAGCACCTGCCTGAGCCAGGCGACGACGGCCTTCGTCTTCGCCGCGGCGGCCGGCACCACCAGCAGCGTGTTGTCGCCGGCCACGGTCCCGATGACGTCGCGGTTCTGCTGCAGGTCCACGTACTCGCCGACGGTGTGCGCCGCCCCGGGGATGGTGTGCAGCACGATCAGCGATTCGTTGGCCACGATCCCGGTCACCTCGGCGCCCACGATGGGCCGCAGCGCGGCGGCCGGCTCCTGCGCCAGCTCGTAGCGACCCACACCCCCGCGCGTGACCCAGCCCACGCCCAGCTCCTTGAGGTCGCGCGAGAGCGTGGCCTGCGTGACGCGGTGGCCGCGGCCTTCCAGCTCGCTCCTGAGATCCTCCTGCGAGCCGATGGCCCGCGAGGCGAGGATCTCCTTGATCGCCAACTGTCGCGCCGACTTGCCCATGCCCACCGTGCCCCTGCCCGTTTCGCGTGTCGCCGCGGCGATCACGGCACCAGCTCGGTGCCGACGCCGTCCTGCGTGAAGATCTCCAGCAGCAGCGAGTGCTTCACCCGCCCGTCGATGATGTGCACCTTGCCCACGCCGGCCTCGAGCGCCGCGAACGCCGAGCGCAGCTTGGGCAGCATACCGCCGTCGACGACGCCTGTCTCCACCAGTTCGGTCGCCCGCGACCGGTCCAGCGACCGCAGCAGCCCGCCGTGCGCCATGACGCCGGGAATGTCGCTCAGGTAGACCAGCTTCTCGGCCCCCAGCGCCGCGGCCAGCGCGCCGGCCGCCGTGTCGGCGTTGACGTTGTGCAGCGTGCCGGCCGCATCCACGCCCAGGGGCGCGATCACCGGCAGCGCGTCCTGCGCCAGCAGCCCCGCCAGGAACGCCGTGTCCACGCGCGCCACCTCGCCGACCAGGCCCAGGTCGGCGCCGTCGTCCGCGGCCTGCCTCTCCACGCGCAGCAGCGAACCGTCCGCACCGGTCAGCCCCACCGCCCCGCCGTCGTGCCGGTTGATCCGCGCGACGATGTCCTGGTTCGTCTTGCCGCCCAGGACCATCTGCACCACCGCCATCATCGCCGGGTCGGTGTAGCGCACGCCGCCCACGAAGCGCGTCTCCAGGCCCAGGCGGTCGGCCAGCCCGGTGATGTCCCTGCCGCCCCCGTGCACGATCACCACGCGGATGCCGATCTTCTTCAGCAGCGTGACGTCCTGCGCGAACGTCTCCTTCAGCTCGTCGTCGGTCATGGCGGCGCCGCCGTACTTGATGACGAACGTCGTGCGCTCGTACTGCTGGATGTAGGGCAGCGCCTGGACCAGCACCTCGGTCTTGTCGGCAATCGACGTCATCGCGCCCTCACGTCCGGTAGTTCGCGTTGATGGAGACGTACTCGTGCGAGAGGTCGCACGTCCAGAAGAAGGCCTCGGCCGGGCCGTCGCCCAGGCGGATCGTGACGGGGATCTCCCGCTTCGAGAGCACGACCTTGGCCGCCTCCTCCGAGAAGTCGATGCAGTAGCCGGGCTTCAGGATGGGCACGTCGCCGAAGTCGATCGCGACCTGCGCCGCGTCGAAGGCCACCCCCGAGCGCCCCAGCGCCGCCAGGATGCGGCCCCAGTTGGCGTCCTCGCCGTTGAAGGCGGTCTTGACCAGGCTCGAGTTCGCCACCGTGCGCGCGGCCTGCGCGGCGGCGGCCTCGTCGACGGCGCCGGTCACGCGGATCTCGATGAACTTCGTCGCTCCTTCGCCGTCCATGACGATCATCTTCGAGAGCGTGACGAGAACATGCTCCAGCGCGGCGTAGAAGGCTTCATAGGCAGGGCCCTCGGCCCGCTCGATGACGGGGTTGCGCGCCAGGCCGTTGGCCAGCACGGCCACCATATCGTTGGTGCTGGTGTCGCCGTCGACGGAGATGCGGTGGAACGAGCGCTCGACGGCCCGCCGCGTCGCCTGCCGCAGCACCTCGGGCGCCACCGCCGCGTCGGTCGTGACGAAGGCCAGCATGGTGGCCATGTTCGGCGCGATCATGCCCGAACCCTTGGCCATCCCGCCCACGGTGACGGTGACCCCGCCCACGGCACAGCGCACGGCCGACTCCTTGGCGAAGGTGTCGGTGGTGCGGATGGCCTCGGCTGCCGCCGTGCCGTCCTCGCCCAGCATGTCAGCCGCCTGGCGGATGCCGCGCCGGATGCATTCCATCGGCAGGTACTGGCCGATGACGCCGGTCGACGAGACGAGCACCTCGCCCGGCTCGATGCCCAGGGCCGCCGCGGCGTCGTTCACCATGGTCCAGGCGTCGTCCAGCCCGCGCTGCCCGGTGCACGCGTTGGCGTTGCCGCTGTTGACGAGGATGGCGCGGATGCTGCCGCCGCCTTCCATCTGCTCGCGGTCGACGATGACCGGCGCCGCCACCACGCAGTTGGTCGTGAACATGGCGGCCGCCGCGCATGGCGTGCGGCTGAACACCAGCGCCACGTCCTTGCGCAGCTTCTTGATGCCACAGTTGACGCCGGCGGCCTGGAAACCAATGGGGGCGGTGACGCCTTCGTGGGCGACTTCCATCACGGGACCTCGGTTCTACGGCAGGAGGGCGCGCTCGGGGCGTCCGAACGCCAGGTTCAGGTTCTGCACCGCCTGGCCGGCGGCGCCCTTCAGGAGGTTGTCGATCGCGGCGGTGACCACCAGCTTGCCCGCGTGCGGCTCGACGAACGCCGCCACGTCGCAGCGGTTGGTGAAGGCGACATCGCGCACCGCGGCCGGCGCCGCGCAGGCGCGCACGAACGGCTCGTCGCGGTAGAAGTCGGCATAAAGCGCCTGCACCTCGGGCGTCGTCGCCTCGCGTGCCAGGTCGGCGTGCACGGTCGTCAGGATGCCCCTCGTCAGCGGCGCCAGGTGCGGCACGAACGAGACGGTCACCTCGCTGCCCGCCGCCTGCGACAGCACGGCCGCGATCTCGGGGATGTGCTGGTGGTCACCGATGCGATACGCGCGCGCGTTGCCGTCCATCTCGCTGAAGCTGAGCTCGGCCGTGGCGCTGCGCCCGGGAGAGAAGATCGTAGGGAACGGCAACGTCCCCGCCTTCCCGAACCCGAAGGACCACGACCAGCGGCGTCTCCTCGCCACGGTCCCAGCTCTCGCGGTACCGGGTTTCGTAGGCATAGCGGTCATCGAAACCGGGTTTGGTGAAGCGCCGGTTCAGCCCGGAGAGCCACGACACCGCCAGATTGAATTCGTCCACCAGCGCGGGTGACGACCATTCATCGAGGATGCCCGCGTAGTAGTC
>JAYRFB010000001.1:0-32090 GCA_041908585.1 Candidatus Krumholzibacteriia bacterium | reverse complement strand
GTTCCGGCGCGAGGGTCGCCGCGCCACCACGTCGTTGGCGCCGCGGGCGCCCGCCTTCGCCGACCCGTCGCGCCCGCTGCTGCTGGCGCCGGGCGCCACCTGGCCAAGCAAGCGCTGGCCGGTCGAGCACTGGGGCGCCCTGGCCGCCGGGCTGGCGGCGGGCGATGGCCGCCCCGTGCGAGTCCTGTCCCCGCCGGGTGGTGCGGCGCTCGCGGCGGCGGTGGCCGCCGGCGCCGCGTCGGCGCGCGTCGTGCCGCTGCCGGAGATGGCGCTGCCGGCCGTGCTCGACCAGCTGGCGGGGGCGGCGGGACTGGTCACCGTGGACGGGGGGGTCATGCACGCGGCGGTGGCTCTGCGCGTGCCGACGCTGGCCCTCTTCGGCCCCACCGACCCGAACCTGTGGTTCCCCTACGAGGGGACGGGCCCGTTTCGCGTCCTTGCCACGCGCCCGGCTTGCCATCCCTGCGACCTGCACGACTGCGGGGCCTTCATCTGCCTGCCGGAACTGGAGCCGGCCGTCGTCGCGGAAGCGGCCAGGTGTCTTTTCGCTGACGGGGGCAGGCACTGATGCCGGACGGCCGCGACGACTTCCGGCGGATCCTCCTCATCCGGCGCAAGGCGCTGGGCGATGCGCTCGTGACGCTGCCGGCGGTGGTCGCGGTCGCGGAGGCCTGGCCCGGCGCCGGCATAGACCTGGTGATCGACCGGCCCTTCGCGCACCTGCTGGCCGAACTGCTCGGCCAACTTGCACCGTCGGTGCGGGTGGTCACCTACCCGGACCGGGAGCGTGGCCCGTGGCTGCGCTGGTTGCGCGGACAGCGCTACGACCTGGTGGTGGACTGGCTGGGCAGCCCGCGCACGGCGCTGTGGACCGCGCTGTCGGGGGCGCGCCTTCGCGTCGGTTACGACCTGCCGCGGCGCCGCTGGGCGTACAACCTGCGCGTGCCCCGGAACCGGGACGGCGACCATCGCCTCCGTGGCTTCGCCGGCGAGGCCTTCCTGGATCCGCTGCGCAGGCTGGGCCTGCAGCCGGCGCCGTGGCGGACGGGCCCCGGAGTCGGGCTGGGCGGGCCGGCGGAGGGACCATTCCTGAGCTGGCTCGGACAGTGGCGTGCCGGCGGATCGGGTCCGCGCGTCGTGCTGGTCATGAGTGCGACCTGGCCCGCCAAGGCCTGGCCGGCGCGACACGTGGCGGACCTCTGGGAACTGCTGGCTGCAGCCGGGACTCGTGTCGTCGTGGCCCCTGGGCCCGGCGACGGCGAGCTGGTCGCAGCGCTGGCCGACCGCCTGCCGGCGGGGGCGCTGGCGCCACCGTCGACGCTGGGGGAGATGGCCGCCCTGCTGGGCGCAAGCGACCTGCTCGTGGGTACCGACAGCGGGCTGCGGCACCTGGCGGCCCTGCTGGGGCTGCCGACCGTGACCGTGTTCGGCCCGACGGATCCCGAGGGGTGGAACCCGCCCGGTGCGCGGCACGTTAGCGTGCGAACCGGCGAGCCCTGCTCGCCCTGCGACCTCAAGGAGTGCCCGCTGGCGGGACACCCGTGCATGGAGGGGCTCACGGCGGCAGTCGTTGCCGCGGCCGCCCTCCCGCTGCTGGGGCTGGCCCTGAAGGGTGCCGAGCGAAAGGCGGATCCGTGCGGGGACGACGCGAATCACGACACCTGACGGGGTGGGGAGGGGCCTCCGTGGCCCTGCTCGCCGCCGCCCTCCTGCTGGCGGGGACGCTGCCCGGCCCGGCCGTCGCGGCCGCCGGCGCCGCCGCCGCCCGCGTTACTGCGACTGCGGTGACGGTTGACGGGGCGGCCGCCGCCGCCGACACTGCGGGTGCGGGCCTGCCGGCGCGCTCGGTCTACGGGCCCGGCGAGCGGATGGTATTCGAGATCAGCTATGGGCCCGTGAACGCCGGCGACGGCACGCTTGAAGTCGTCGGGATGGTCGAACACGACGGGCGCACGTGCTACCATGTGGAGAGCACGGCAAACAGCAACCGGTTCTTCTCGTCGATCTACAAGGTGCGCGACAAGATCGTCACCTACATCGACGCCGCCGACCTCAGCAGCGCGTACTTCTATAAGCGACTGCGGGAAGGCGACTACAAGAAGACGCTCGAGATCGTTTTCGACCGCGAGGCGGGCGTTGCACGCTACGGCGATGGACACGTGATGCCGGTCCCTGCCGGGGTGCAGGACGAGCTGTCGGCGTTCTACTTCGTGCGCAACCTCGACCTCGAGGTTGGGCGGGACCTGGTGCTTCCCGCGCACACCTCGCGGCGGAACTACGAGATGCGGGTCCTGGTGCACGGGCGCGAGACCGTGTCGGTGCCGGCCGGGCGGTTCGACTGCTTCGTGGTCGAGCCCGTGCTCGAGGGTGAAGGATTGTTCAAGCACGAGGGTCGCATCACGCTCTACATCAGCGCGGATGCGCGCCGCGTGCCCGTGCTGATGAAGACGAAGGTGCCCGTCGGCACGATCGACGTCGCGCTCAAGGAATACCGGGCCGGCACGCCTGGTCCCGGCTACTGAACCACGGCGGCCCTCGCGGGGCTGCCCTCCCCGAGGCGGACGCATGAGTCCTGACCACCGCCGCTCGCCGTACGTGCCGCCGGCCGACTGGCTGGCCGACGTCGACGCCCCTCACGTGGGCGCGCCCGGCGCCGGCTTCCTGTTCCTGATGACCTTGCTGGCTGCTGTGCCGCGGCTGCTGGGCCTGCGGGCCCAGTCGCTGTGGGTGGACGAGATCATGACCTGGCACGCGGTCAGGCCGGGAGCCGGGCTCGATTTCGTGGAGCAGGTGCATGACACCATCCAGGGACCGCTCTATACCGCGGTCGCCTGGCTACTGGTGCGGCTCGGCGACCCGGAACTGATGCTGCGCCTGCCCATGGCTGTTGCCGGCGTGCTCACGGTGCCGCTGTTCGGACTGCTGGCGGGCCGGTTGGTGGACGGGCGCTCGGCGCGGCTGGCGGTCCTGCTGCTGGCGATCAACCCGTTCCACATCTGGTACAGCCAGGAAGGACGTGGCTACGCCTTCCTCATGCTTTTCGCGGTGGCGGCGGCATTGGCGTACCTCGACCTCGCTGCGGGGCGGTTGCGCAGGCGCCATGTGACGGTCTTCATCGCGGCGATCTCGGCCTGCGTGCTGAGCAACCTCTCGGGCCTGTTCCTGTGGGCGGCCATGGCCTGCGCCATGGTGCTTGTGGACCGCCCGGCGGCCGGTCGGGACCGCGTGCTCGTCACGCTCGTCTTCGGCTGCGTCCTCCTGGTGACGATGCCGTGGCTCCTGCAGGCGGCGGGCATCTGGGCCGTGGACCGCGTCGTGCCCGGCATGGCCACCGGCGAGGCGCTGCGGGGGGAGACCACCTTCACGCCGGCGGCGCTGCCCTACACGCTGCTGTCGTTCCTCTACGGCACCAGCCTGGGGCCTTCCATCGCCGAGCTGCACCGCCCCGATCGGCTGGCCCTGGTGCGGAACGCGCTGCCCCTGCTGGCGGTGGCCGGGCTGGCAGCCTGCGTGCCGCTGGTCGTCGGCTTCGGGCGCCGGCCCGACCGCGCGCGCGCGCGGCTGGTCATCTGGATCCTGGTGCCCACCCTCGTCCTGCTGCTCCTGGCGATCCGCAACGTGAAGCCCTGGAACCCGCGCTACGTCTCGGTCGTGCTGCCGTTCGTGATCCTGCTGGCGGCGCGGGGCCTGGTGCGGCTGCCGCGCGCCGCGGGAGCCGTGACCGCGACCGTCCTGCTCGGGCTGACGGTCTGGTCCCTGGGCGCCGCGCGCTCGGACCCGCGCTATGCCCGCGAGGACGTGCGCGAGGCCGTGCGTGTCGTTGCCGCGGCCGCGGCGCCGGGCGACGCGGTGCTGGTGCCCGTCGTCACCGGCGTCTACGAGTACTACGACCGGGGGAGGCGCCCGCTCATCGACAGCTACCGGCGCGCGCCCCTGGCCGACGCGGTCGCTGCCGACGCCTACTGCGGGGAGGTGCTCGCCGGCCGGGACAGGTGCTGGGTCGTACTGGCCCGCGAGTGGGACTTCGACCCGTCCGGCCACCTGCCGTCGGCGCTCCAGCGCCTCGGCACGCTGCGCCTGGTCGCGCAGCCGGCCGGCACCAGGATCTTCGCGTGGGAGCGGGCGCCCGGCGCCGGGGGAGCGCATGGCCGCTGAGTGGTTCTGGGGCGATCGCGCGGGATTCGAGGCATTCATCGGCACGTCCTGCGGGCGGGCCCCCGGCGGCGCGATGTACGGGGTGCTCAAGCGCGGCTTCGATATCGCGGCGGCGGCCGGGGGGCTGTGCCTCCTGCTGCCGCTGCTGCCGTTCATCGTGGCCCTGATCAAGCTCGAGACCCCGGGGCCGGTGCTGTTCAGGCAGCGCCGGGTGGGGCATTGCGGGCGCCTCTTTGACTGCTTCAAGTTCCGGTCGATGGCCGCCGACGCCGAATCGGTCAAGGACGAGCTCCGCCACCTCAACGAGGCGACCGGGGCCGCGTTCAAGATCAAGGACGACCCGCGCATCACCGGCGTCGGTCGCTTCCTGCGGCGCAGCAGCCTCGACGAGTTCCCGCAGCTGCTGAACGTGCTGCGCGGCGAGATGACGATCGTCGGGCCGCGCCCGCAGATCCCGTCCGAGGTCGCCGGCTACTCGCCGCGTGATGCTCAGCGGCTGCTTGTGAAGCCCGGGCTGACGTGCCTGTGGCAGGTGTCCGGGCGCAGCCACCTCGACTTCAGCGAGTGGATGGAACTGGACCGCCAGTACGTGGCGGCAGCATCGCCGGGCCTCGACGCGCGCATCCTCGTGCGCACCCTGCCGGCGGTCATCCAGCGGAAGGGCGCCTATTGAGCCTGCGCGGCATCGGCGTCGACATCGTCGACGTGGCGCGCATCGAGCGCCTCCTGGAGCGGCACGGCGACCGCTTCCTGGCGCGGTGTTTCCGGCCCGGCGAGCTGATGCCCGGGGAGGGCGGCCGCGCCCGCGCGGACCTGGCCTCGCACGTGGCGGGGAGGTGGGCCGTCAAGGAGGCGTGCCTGAAGGCGCTCGGCGGCCGGATCGGCGGCATTCCCTATGCCGACGTGGAGGTCGCCCGGGAGCCGGGTGACGCGCCGCGCGTGATCCTGCACGGACGCGCCGCTGCCAGCCTCGCCGCCGCCGGCGGGGGGCGCATCCTGGCCAGCCTGAGCCATGAACGGCGGGCGGCGGTAGGGCTCGTCGTCATCGAGGGCTGAGAGGCGGGCGCCCGATCGGGTTGGCGGGCAAGCGCTTCGGGGGCAATCGGCTTGGCCGGGGCCTGCCGTTGTGCTAGATTCACGCGGTGCGAGCCGGCGCGGGCGCTGCCCGGGCGCCGGCGTGTGCCGAAGGCCACGGACGGACGCCACGCGATGGAACTCGAATTCCTGCTCATCGACGTCTTCACGGACCGCCCCTTCGGCGGGAGCCGTCTCTACCTGTTCCCGGACGGAGGCGCGGCCGGCGACGTCCTCATGCAGAAGCTGGCGATGGAGATGGGAGCCGGCGAGTCGGCGTTCATCGTCCCGCCGCGCTCCCCGGAAGCCGGGGCCGGCCTGCGCGTGTTCACGCCGAGCGGCGAGATCCCGTTCGCCGGCCACTCCGTGCTGGGAGCGACGTTTGCCCTGGACGAGTTGGGCCGCCGCCCGGCAGGCGCCGAGCCCTTCACGTGGGAGCTCGAGGCCGGGCGATACGCCGTCGAGCGCCGCTGCGCCGGGGACCGTACGTCCTACTTCCTGACCCAGGAGCCGCCGGTCTTCATGGGGCAGTACTTCCACCGCGGGAAGGTCGCGCGCACGCTCGGCATCTCCGAGGAGGACATCGCGATCACCGGGCTGCCGTGCGAGGTGATCTCCACGGGCCTGCCCATCCACATCGTCCCGGTGGGCTCGCTGGACGTCATGGCGGCCATCAACCTGCGGCGACGCGAGGCGGATGCCATCGCGCGCGACCTCGGCTTCGGGGACCTGTTCGTCTTCACCTGCGAGGTCGAGGATCCCGGTTCGACGGTCCACTGCCGCATGTTCGCCCCGCATTTCGGCATCCCGGAGGATGCGGCCAGCGGGGCGGCCACCGGCGCCCTCGCGGCCTACATGGTCCGGCACCGGCTCGTCAAGTGCGACGGGCCCGTGCGCATCGTCAGCGAGCAGGGCCTGGAAATGGGCCGGCCCAGCCGCATCGTGGCCGAGGCCGCCGTGCGCGGCGGGCAGGCCGTGGACATCCGGGTCGGCGGGTCCTGCGTGCTCGTGGGGCGCGGCCGGCTCGAGGTTTCCTGATCGTCCCCTGGTCGCCGCGCGCACCCGCGCCGGCGGCAACACCGCAGCGCACGCGGCCGCGAGGGGCCGCGCGGAAAGAGGAACCGCCGCATGAATGCTCCCGCTGGACTCGCCCCCGAGATGAGCGCCATGGTGCTGCAGACGCTCCGGCAGGTGGTCGGTCGCGAGTTGACCGACCATCGCATCATGGAGATGGATGAGCAGGACAAGTTCCCCACCGAGCTGATCCAGAAGCTCCTGTCGCCGGACGTGGGCCTGCACCTGATCTTCCTGCCGGAGGACTGCGGTGGCCTGGGCGGCGGCGCGCGCGATATCTGCCGCGTCAGCGAGGAGATGG
Organism: Candidatus Krumholzibacteriia bacterium; assembly: GCA_041908585.1. Classification (GTDB taxonomy): domain Bacteria; phylum Krumholzibacteriota; class Krumholzibacteriia; order LZORAL124-64-63; family LZORAL124-64-63; genus CAINDZ01. The sequence continues at coordinate 25,486 of JAYRFB010000001.1, read as the reverse complement.
CGGCCTGGGACCTGGGCGTGGCCACGGCCTTCCTGGCGATCTGCCTGGGCACTGACCCGATCCTGGTCGGCGGCACGCCGGCCCAGAAGCAGCGCTGGCTGTCGCGCATCGCCGGCGAGGGCCTGATCGTCGCCTACGGCGTCACCGAGCCCGAGGCGGGCAGCAACGTGGCCTCGCTGAAGACCACGGCCGACCCGATCGTCGATGCTTCGGGGATCGTCACCGGCTACCGCCTGAACGGCGCCAAGCAGTTCATCACCAACGGCGGCGTGGCGGACCTGTACACGATCCTGGCGAAGACGCCCGCCGGCCCGAGCTTCTTCGCGGTCGAGAAGGGGACGCCCGGCCTGTCGGTCGGCAAGAAGGAGGACAAGCACGGCATCCGTGCCTCCAACACGACGGGCGTGCTGCTGGAGGACGTGGAGGTTCCCGTCGCGAACCTGATCGGCGGCGTCGAGGGGCAGGGGCTCAAGCAGGCGAACGCCGTGTTCGGCTACACGCGCCTGATGGTCGGGGCCTTCGGGCTGGGCGGTGGCCAGGCACCCCTGCGGCGCGCGCTGGCCTACGGCAAGGCGCGCCAGCAGTTCGGGGCGCCGCTGGTGGAGAAGGAGGGTTACCTGCTGAAGCTGATCGTGGAGCCGTGGCTGGACCTCGCCGCCGGCCGCGCCTACATGGAGCAGACCGCCCTGCGGATCGACCACGGCCAGACGGACCTGACCACGGAGGGCTCGATCGCCAAGTACTGGTGCACCGAAGCGGGCAACCGCGCCGCGGACGCGGCGATCCAGGCTCTCGGCGGCTACGGCTACGCGCGCGAGTATGTGGTCGAGAAGATGCGGCGCGACGTGCGCATCACGACGATCTACGAGGGCACCAGCGAGATCCAGCAGAGCATCATCGCCATGTTCCGCTGGAAGGAGACGGTGCGCTCGAAGGGCGCCTTCTATGCCGAGGCCGCGGCAGCGCTGGACACGCTGGCGGACCGGGACGGCGACGTCGGTGCCCGGCTGGCCGGCTCGGCGCTGCGCGCCGTCAACGAGACCGTCCTGGCCATGCACCAGGCCAAGCTGACGCGCAGCCAGATGGTGATGTTCGCCTTCGCCGACATGATGACCGTGGCCGAGGTTGCTGCCGCGTTCGCGGCGCGGGCCGCGCGGGGCGAGCCCGACGCGTTCCTGCCGCAGGACGTGGTGCCGGCGATGAGCCGCGCCTTCGCGCGCAAGGCGGCGCGCCTGGTCCGCCAGGGGGCCGAGCTGTGCGCCGCCAGCCTCCTGGCCGACGACCAGCCCGGCTCCGCCGAGTCCGGCCGCGCGCTCCTGGCCAAGGTGGACGATCTCCTGCCGGCGGCCGCCACCGCGGGGCTGTGGGATGACATGAACCGGGTCGGGGTTGCGCTGAAGGCGCTCGCGTGAGGACGGGAGCGGTGGTCCAGATCGAGGATCGCATCGCCGAATGCCGGCGGCGCTGGGAAGCGTCGCCGGGGTCGCGGGCGTTCATCCCGCTGGCCGACGTCCTGCGACAGGCTGGGCGTTGCGACGAGGCGCTGTCGGTCCTCGAGACGGGCCTGTCCGCGCATCCCGCGGCCGTGGGCGCCCTGGTGACGCTGGCCAGGACGCTGGCGGCCATGGGCAGAACGGAGCGTGCGGTGGCCACGGCCACGCGTGTGCTGGAGCAGGACCCGGACAACCTGGTGGCGCTGGAGATGCTCGGCGAGGACGAGCGCCGGCGCGGCGAGGTCGAGGCGGCGATCGTCCACTTCGAGCGGCTTGTCCAGCTGGAGCCGGGCGACCGGCACTGGGGCGGCATCCTGGCCTCGCTGCGCGAAGAACGCGAAGCTGCCGCGACCGCCGGCGGAGATGGTCCCGGATTCGCCACGCTGACCCTGGTCGACCTCTACCTGGCGCAGGGCTACCGACAGAAAGCCACTAGCCTGCTGCGGCGCCTGGTCGCCGATCGGCCGGACGATTCGGCACTGGCCGAGCGCCTGTCGCGGCTGGAGGAGGGCGACGGGCCGGAGGTGCCCCTGGAGACGCCTGCGGGCGGGATGATGCCGGAAGCGGCGGCACCTGCCCGCACACCCGTGCCGCCGGTGCCGGGTACCGCCGAGCGCCGCGAGCAGTCTCGGGCCCAGTTCGAGATGTGGATCGAGCGCCTGCGCGCCGAGCGCGGAGCCGCCCGGTGACCGCGCCGCGGGTCCACGTGCTCAACGGTCCCAACCTCTCGCGGCTGGGCCGTCGCGAGCCGGAGATCTACGGCACCACCACCCTGGCCGAACTCGAGGTGCTCTGCAGGGGCTGGGCGGCGACGCTCGGGCTGGAGCTGGACTTCGGGCAGTGTGAAGGCGAGGGAGAGCTCGTCTCGCTGATCCACCGCGCCGGGGACCATGCAGCCGGCCTGGTCCTCAATGCCGCCGCCTATACCCACACCTCGGTCGCCGTGCGCGACGCGGTCACGGCAATCGGCATCCCGGTCGTCGAGGTGCACCTCAGCAACCCGGCGGCCCGGGAACCTTTCCGGCGGCAAAACCTTTTGGAAGACGTCGTTTACGCCGGGGTCCGCGGCTTCGGGGTGGAGGGTTACCGGTTCGCCCTCGAGGGCCTGGCGGCACGGCTGCGCGCCTGAGCCGGCCCGTCCGGCGAGCTGCAACGGACATTGCCTTGGCGCAGGGCGCATGTTATCAATACCGGGTTGGCCCAGGATGAACCGGGGCGGCGGTGCCGACCCCGACGGGCCCCCGGACCTGACCCGAACCCCCCGGATCCGAAGCGAGGACGGCAGTGGCGGACACGAGTGATTTTCGCACCGGCTTCACGTTGCGTTTCAAGGACCAGCTGTGGTCGATCGTCGATTTCCAGCACGTGAAGCCGGGCAAGGGCGGCGCCTTCGTGCGCACCAAGCTGAAGAACATCAAGAACGGCAAGGTCGTCGAGGAGACGTTCCGGGCCGGCGAGAAGGTCGATGAGGTCCGCCTGGAGCGCCGGGAGTTCCAGTACCTCTATCCGGACGGCGACTTCCTGGTCTTCATGAACAAGGAGACCTACGAACAGATGCAGCTGCACCGGGATGGCCTCGGCGACCTCCTGCTCTACCTGAAGGAGAGCGAGACCTGCACGATGCTGCTCGAGGACGAGACGCCCCTGAACGTCGAGCCCCCGTTCACGGTCGAGCTGGCCGTGCAGACGACCGACCCCGGCCTGCGCGGAGACACGGCGCAGGGCGGTTCCAAGCCTGCCACCATGGAGACCGGCCTGGTGGTCCAGGTCCCGCTCTTCATCGAGGAAGGCCAGGTCCTGAAGATCGACACGCGGACCGGCAAGTACCTCGGCCGCGTCTGAGACCCCGCGCGCACCGGAGGCGAACGCATGGACATCGATACAGTCCGGGAACTGGTGAAGCTGGTCGAACAGAGCGGCATCGAGGAACTGGAGATCGTCAACAAGGACACGACGATCCGCATCCAGAAGTCGCCTGCGGCGGCGGTCGGCGCGCCGGCCTTCGCCGCGCTGCCGGCCCCGGCGCCGGCAGCGGTGATCGCGGCGGCTCCCGCGGCGCCGGCGCCGGCCCCGGCAGCCCCGGCGGCCGCGGCCCCTGCCGCCGACCCGGCACGGGCCCGCTGGAAGGAGTTGCGCTCCCCGATCGTCGGCACTTTCTACCGCGCGCCGGCTCCCACCAGTCCCTCGTTCGTGAACGTCGGCGACCGCGTCAAGCGCGGCCAGCCCCTGTGCATCATCGAGGCCATGAAGGTGATGAACGAGATCGAGGCCGAGCTGGACGGCACCATCCGCGAGATCCTGGTCGAGAACGGCAGCCCCGTCGAGGCGGAGGCGGTGCTGTTCCTGGTCGATCCCGACTGACCGGCCGGCTCGCCGACCCGCCGGTGTTGCGACGCAACCCGTTGCCTGCAGCCCGCTTCCCGGCCCGGGAGGCGGGCTGTCGCCCTTCCGGGATGGCGCCTCCCGATCGGGGTTCAAGTCCCGCCCGCCGCTGCCGAAACCGGTCTCGAACAGGTACACGCCGCCCGGCCGGGAGCCGGCGCGGCCCCCTTTCGCGGGAGCGGGCCGAATGATGGACATCAAGAGGATCCTGAAGGAAATGATCTCGCGCGGGGCCAGCGATCTCCACCTGAAGGTCGCCTCGCCGCCCGTGTTCCGGATCAACGGCACCCTCGTCTTCGGCGACTACGAGGCGCCGACGGTGCAGGACATGGCCGCGGTCTGCCAGCAGATCCTGGCCCCGGCCCAGCGCGAGCAGTTCGAGGCCACGAAGGAGATCGACTTCGCCTTCGGCGTGCCGGGCGTGGCGCGCTTCCGCGCGAACTTCTACGTGCAGCGCGGCAGCGTGGCGATGGTCTTCCGCCACGTGCCGGTGGAGATCCACTCGCCGGACGACCTGCACCTGCCGCCCGTCGTCAAGGAGCTGGCCCTGAAGCCGCGCGGGCTGATGCTGGTGACCGGGACCGTCGGCAGCGGCAAGTCGACGACGCTCGCCTCGATCGTCGACATCATCAACCGCGAGGCGGCCCGGCACGTGATCACGATCGAGGACCCGATCGAGTTCCTGCACCGCGACCGCAAGAGCATCGTGAGCCAGCGCGAGATCGGGTGCGACACCACGAGTTACGCCGATGCCCTCAAGCACGTCCTGAGGCAGGATCCCGACGTGATCCTGATCGGCGAGATCCGCGACGCCGAGTCGATGAAGATCGCCATCACCGCTGCCGACACCGGCCACCTGGTGCTCAGCACGATGCACACGATCGACGCCACGCAGACGATCAGCCGCATCATCTCGTTCTTCCCGCCGCACCAGCACCAGGAGATCCGCTACCTGCTGGCCTCGACGCTGCAGGCGGTCATCTCGCAGCGGCTGGTGGCCGACGCGGACGGGCTGCGCCGGTTCCCGGCCTGCGAGATCCTCATCGCCACGAGCACCATCCGCGAGTACATCCGCGAGCCGGAGAAGACGGTGATGATCCGCCAGGCGATCCAGGAGGGCTTCATCCAGTACCAGATGCAGACCTTCGACCAGTCGCTGATGCAGCTCTACAAGGAAGGCAAGATCACCATCGACACGGCGCTGCAGGCCAGCAGCAATCCCCACGAGTTCATGCTGCGGGTCAAGGGCATCCAGGCCAGCTCGGACAACACCTGGCAGCGCTTCGAGAACAAGGAAGGCGCCGACGACGGCAAGCCGGCGATGTCGCGCATCTGATCGCCGCCGACACCCCTGACGCCCGGCGACCCGGCCCCGCGGCCGGGTCGTCGCGTTGCGGGAACCCCGTGCCTGCCGCGGGGTTGGGGCGGGACCGGGACGGGGGCGTTTTCCCTTGCCATTGCCCGGGCGGGAGCCCAGAATGGGGCGCCCGAACCAGCCGGCCGCCGCAGGGGCCCGCCGGTCGTAGCCGCATGTCCCCAAAGCAGGAAGTCGCGGATGTTCAAGAAGATTCTCGTGGCCAACCGGGGCGAGATCGCCCTGCGCGTCATGCGCGCCTGCCGGGAACTGGGCGTGCAGAGCGTGGCCATCCATTCGACGGCCGATGCCGATTCGCTGCACGTCAAGTACGCGGACGAATCGGTCTGCGTGGGGCGCAAGACCAGCGCCGAGAGCTACCTGCGGATCCCCAACATCATCGCCGCCGCCGAGATCACCGGCGCCGAGGCCATCCACCCCGGCTACGGCTTCCTGGCGGAGAACGCGCACTTCGCGGAGATCTGCGTCGACAACGGCTTCACCTGGATCGGCCCCGGCCCGGACGTGATCCGCAGCATGGGCGACAAGGCGACGGCGCGGACCATGGCCGTCGAGGCCGGCGTGCCCGTGGTCCCTGGCACCGGCCTGGTCGACACGGAGGAGGAGGCGGCGCTGGCCGCCGAACGTTTCGGCTTCCCGGTCATCATCAAGGCCACCGCCGGCGGTGGCGGCAAGGGCATGCGGGTGGCGTGGGACGAGGCGGAACTCCGCAAGAACTACGTCCAGGCCCGCACCGAGGCCAAGGCCGCCTTCGGCAACGACGGCGTCTACATCGAGAAGTACCTGGTCGCGCCGCGCCACGTCGAGATCCAGCTGATGGGCGACCACCACGGCCGCATCCTGCACTTCGGCGAGCGCGACTGCTCGGTGCAGCGCCGTCACCAGAAGCTGATCGAGGAGGCTCCGTCGCCGGCCGTGAGCCCCAAGCTGCGCGGGGAGATGGGCGCGGCCGCGGTGCGGCTGGCCGAGCGGGTCGGCTACCGCAGCGCGGGCACGGTCGAATTCCTGCTCGACCAGGATGGCTCGTTCTATTTCATGGAGATGAACACCCGGATCCAGGTCGAGCATGGCGTGACGGAGCTGGTGACCGGCATCGACCTGATGAAGTGGATGATCCGCGTCGCCGCGGGCGAGCCGTTCGACTTCACGCAGAAGGACATCGCGGTCAAGGGGCACGCCATCGAGTGCCGCATCAACGCCGAGAACCCCGAGCGCGACTTCATGCCGTGCCCGGGTCGCGTTTTCTACTACCATGCGCCCGGCGGGCCGGGCGTGCGCGTCGACACCCACATCTACTCGGATTACCTGGTGCCGCCGCATTACGACTCGCTGCTGGCGAAGATCATGACCCATGGCAAGAACCGCGAGGAAGCGATCGCACGGATGCGGCGCGCCTTGACCGAGTGCGTGTTCGAGGGGCTGCCCACCAGCACCCCGTTCCACCTCGAGGTGCTCGACAATCCGGTCTTCCTGCAGGGGAAGGCGACAACCCGCTTCCTGGAAGAGGTTCTCTCCCAACTCCAGGAGGGCCTGCGTGGCCGGGCGAAGTCGGAAGAAGGCTAGCGGCGGCGGTACCCCCTGGTACCGCGCGCCCTGGCTCGGGGGCGTGCTGCTGATCGCCTGCGGATTGTACGGCGGACTGGCGCTCACGGGCGATCCCGGCGCCTGGACCGGGCTCCTCTACGGGCGGCAGCCGGACCGCCTGTTTCCCGACGGCAATCCGGGTGGGCCCGTGGGCTCGCTGTTCAACGTGGCGACGCGGCTGGGCTTCGGCTCGCTGTGGTGCTGGGCCGTGCCGCTGGGCCTGCTCGCGTTCGGCATCGGCTCGCTGACCGGGCGCAACGACCGCGTGCGCGCGTGGCTGTGGCGCGCCCTGCCGCTGTGGCTGGTCACGACCATGTGGCTCGGCCAGCGCGACTGGCCGCTCGGGCAGCCGGGCGCCGCGACCTGGGGCGGCGCCACGGGTTTCCAGCTCGCGGGCCTGTTCCACCGCGCGTTCGGCGAGGGCGGCGGGCGCATCTTCCTGACCACGGCCGTGGTGATCGCAGCGCTGGCGGTGGCCGGGCGACGCTTGGCCGTGCTGGCGCGGCTCCGCGGCCCGCTCGGTCGCCTCTTCGCGGGACTGGGTGGCGCCCTGGGTGCGGGCCTGCGCGGGCTGGCCGCCCGCAGCAGCGCGGCCTTGCAGGCGGGCTGGGCGGCGCGGCCGCGGCGCGCGGTGGCGGCAGTCGATGGCGGGCCGGAGGCGGCGACGGCGGCGGAGTCTGCCGCGGCGCGGCCTGCGAAGGCGGCGCCGCGGGAGCGCGTGGTGCACAACACGCCGTTGCCGGCGACGGCGCCGGGCGCCGGGGCGGATGAGGATTGGGACGGGGACGACCTCGACCTGGATGAAGAAGGCGACGAAGACGGCGATGACGAAGTCGACGGGGACGACGACGCGTACGACGAGGAAGACGGGGCGCAGGACGACGAGGAGGGCAACCTTATTGCGTTGCCCGGCGCCGACGGCGGCCGGCCGGCCGGGGCCGGCGGGACCGGGCGGCCGCGACCGGCGGCCAAGCCGGCGCGCAAGGCGCCGCGGGGCCCGGTCAAGCTGCCCGGCCTCGAGCTGCTGACCCCGGCCGGTCCCGAGGGCGCGGCGATCCCGGCGGTGGAACTTGACGCCGCCGCCGACCTCCTCGAGGCGACGCTGCGCTCGTTCGGTGTCGAGGGTGAGGTCAAGGACGTGCGCCCGGGACCGGTGGTCACGACCTACGAGTACCAGCCGGGGCCCGGCATCCGCGTCAACCAGATCGTGCAGCGCACCGACGACCTGGCGCTCGCGATGCGCGCGCGCTCGATCCGCATGGAGGCGCCGATCCCCGGCAAGGCCGCCGTCGGCATCGAGATCCCCAACCCGACCGCCCGCATGGTTCGCCTGCGCGAGGTGCTGGAACTGACTCAGGGACAGCCGCGCGAGCCGCTGTCGGTGATGCTGGGCAAGGACGTCGTCGGGCGCCCGGTGGGCATCGACATCGCTTCGCTGCCGCACCTGCTGGTGGCCGGCTCCACCGGCAGCGGCAAGTCCGTCTGCCTGAACGCGCTGATCTGCAACCTGCTGCTGCGGAACGACCCGTCGCGGCTGCGCATGGTGCTGGTCGACCCGAAGATGCTCGAGATGAACGTCTACAACGGGATTCCGCACCTGCTGCTGCCGGTGGTCACCGATCCCCGCGAGGCGCTCAAGGCGATGCAATGGCTCGTCGCGCAGATGGAGCTCAGGTACCGCCAGCTGGCGAAGTTCTCGGTGCGCAACATCAAGCAGTACAACGAGAAGATCGAGCGAGGCGAGGTTGTCGATGCCCAGGGGCAGAAGGTCACCGAGCCGATGCCGTACTTCCTGTGCGTCGTCGACGAGCTGGCCGACCTGATGCTGCAGCTGGGCAACGATTTCGAGGGCCCGATCACGCGGCTGGCGCAGAAGGCACGCGCCGTCGGCATCCACCTGGTCCTGGCGACGCAGCGGCCGAGCGTGGACGTCCTGACCGGCGTCATCAAGGCGAACATCCCCTGCCGCATCGCCTTCCGCGTGATTCAGAAGAACGACTCGCGCACCATCCTCGACATGAACGGCGCCGAGCAGTTGCTCGGGCACGGCGACATGCTGTACCTGCAGCCGGGGCGCGCGCTGCCGGTGCGCGTGCACGGCGCCTTCATCGACGTCGACGAGTGCGACGCCGTGGCGGCCCACTGGCGGCAGTACGCCGGTACGACCGAGGAGATCAGCCTGGTCGAGGAAGGGGGCGGCGACGGCGAGTACACGGGCGAGGACGACCTCTTCGACGACGCGAAGCGCATCGTCGTCCTGCACCAGAGCGGCTCGACGTCGCTGCTGCAGCGGCGACTGCGCATCGGCTACACGCGCGCCGGCCGCCTGATGGACATGCTGGAGGAGGCGGGCGTCGTTGGTCCGTTCACGGGCAGCAAGGCGCGCGACGTCCTGATCAAGCCGGAGGACCTGCCGATGGCCGACGAAGGACGGGCCTGATGAAGAGAGTCTGGTGCGCCACGCTGGGCTGCGACAAGAATCTGGTGGACTCGGAGGCGCTGCTGGGGCACTTCGCCCGCGCCGGAGCCAGGACGGTCGCCGACCCGGACGACGCCGACATCTGGGTGCTGAACACCTGCGGCTTCATCGACGCCGCCCGCGAGGACAGCGAGCGCACGCTGCGGGAGATGTGCGAGGCGAAGGGCGGTCGCCTGCTGGCGGTCTGCGGCTGCTGGTCGCAGGAACACGGCGACGCGATCCGCGACCGCTTCCCGGACGTGGATGTGGTGGCGGGGGTGGGCCAGTTCGCGAACGTCGTGGCGGCCTGCCTGGGGCAGGAACCCCCGGCCGCGAGGGTGCTGGCGCCCGCGTTCCCGCTGGCGGGACCGGCCGCGCCGCTGGTGACCGCGCCGGAGGTTGCCCCCTACGGGGGGCTGGTGGAACGCCCGCTGCTCACGCCGGCGCATGTCGCCTTCGTCAAGATCGGCGAGGGCTGCAACTGCCACTGCACCTTCTGCCGGATCCCGCTGATCCGTGGCCCGCAGCGCAGCCGCCCCGTGGACGAGATCGTGCGCGAGGTGCGCGGGCTGGCCGAGCGCGGCGTGCGCGAGGTGCAGGTGGTCTCGCAGAACACGACGGACTTCGGGCGCGAGACGGGGGAGACGCTGCTGCAGCTGGTCACCGCCCTGTCCGGCATCGAGGAACTGCGCTGGATCCGGCTGCTCTACCTGTATTCGGGGCTGGTCTCGGCCGACGACCTTCGCCGGCTGCTGGACCTGCCGCGCGTGGCGCCGTACCTGGACCTGCCGGTGCAGCACGCATCGCCGCGCCTCCTGAAGGCGATGAAGAGACCCGGCGGGGAGAAGTCGTCACCTGCCTTCTTCCATCGCCTGCGCGAGGGGCGCGAGGACCTGGTGCTGCGCACCACCGTGCTGCTCGGCTTCCCGGGCGAGGAGGACGAGGACGTCGAGCTGCTGGCGGACTTCCTGGCCGACGTGCGCTTCGACCACGTCGGCACGCACCACTTCTCGCCCGAGGCCGGCACGCCCGCCGCACGCATGGAGGACCAGGTGCCGCCGGAGGTGGTGCTGGATCGCGAGGCGATGGTGACGGACGTGCAGGCCGGGATCTCGCTCGAGCGCCAGGAGGAGCGGCTGGGCCGCATCTTCGACGTCGTCGTCGACGAGGTGGTGCCGGCCGGCCGGCGCGAGGATGCCGGGGCCGAGGAACTGCTCGCCGACCTGGCGGATGCGACCTGGCATGGCCGCCGGGAACGCGCGGCGTTCGACGGGGTTGTGGGTTCTGACGTTTCGCTCGCGCTGGGCCGGAGCTATCATTTCGGCTACGATCTGGACGGGGGAGTCCTGCTGGCCGCGTCCGGCGTTGCGCCGGGCGACGTGGTCAAGGTCCGCTTCGCCGCGGTCACGCCCTTCGATGCCTGGGGCGAGATCGCCTGAAGCCTGCTCGCGGGCGCCGGGCCGCCTGCCGCAAAGGGGAACCGTGGACAAGCGCATGGTCGCGATCTGGGGACTCGTGCTGGCTCTGGGGTCGGCGCTGCCACGCGGCGCCGCGGCCGGGGCCTTTGCCGAGGACGGCCCGACGGGGCTCGGGGGCGCCGCGGCGGCCGATTCGCTGCGCACGAACCTGTGGCTGGTGGAAGCGCTGATGGGCGAGATCGTGGCCGAGGCGGCGGAATCGCTGCCGCCGCCCCCCGCGCGCGTCCTGCTGCCGGGCACGCCGGCGGCGTCCGACCTGCAGGGCCAGCTGATGCGGCTGGTGGCGGTGCGGGTGCTGTCCGGGCGCGGCTACGAGTTGTTCACCGGCCATGCCGACAGCCTGAGGGGGCGCACCGACGTCGTCGCCGAGTTCCTGCCGGGCCAGGTCGAGCTCGCCTATCCCGAGGTCGGGCGCACGCTCGGCCTGTGGCGGCGCTGGGTGGGTCGCGATGTCGCCGTGAGCGCGACCGCGCGCCTGGTCGAGAGCGGGAGCGGTCGCCTGCTGCTGGAGCGTCGCCTGGAGCGCCGGTTCAGCGACCGCGTGCCGGACGAGTCGTTCGCGCTGGTCAAAGACCGGGCCTAACCCTTCACGAGCGCGGTGGTGACCGGCAGCGGCTGGCAGCGTCGTCTGGAGGAGTTCGCGGTGCTCGGTACGCTCGCGGGCCTGGTGGCCGTCTACTTCGCGAATACGGGGGACTGACGTGCAGCGTGCGCAACCTCACTTCCGCGGACCGCGGCGGGCCTGGCGCTGGTTCCTGCCTGCGCTCTGGCTGGCGTTGGCGGCTGCGGCCGGCTGCGGCGGCGGCAACCCGCACCCGACGGGCACGCTGGACCGCGCGGATTTCTTCGCAGGCACGGGCAAGCGACTCGAGGCCGTAGCGGCCTACGAGGCGTTCGTGCGGCACAACCCGACGGACTCGCTGGCGTCCGAGGCGCAGTTCCGCAAGGCCATGATCTACATGGACCTGAAGGAGTATCCGCTGGCCGCCGTCGAGTTCCAGATCCTGCGCAAGGACTTCCCGACCAGCGACCGCGTGGAGGAATCGCTGTTCCAGGAGGGACTCGCCTACCGCCGGCAGGTCACCGACATCGCGCGGGATACGAGCGGCGCGCTGGAGGCCCGGCGTCATTTCGAGCGCTTCCGCGAGCAGTACCCGCAGTCGCCGCGGCTGGCGGACGTGACGCGGGAACTCGCCGACATCAGCGACCTCATCGTCCGCAAGCGGCTGGACCAGGCCAAGGTCTTCCGCCAGCTCGGCCGCTGGCGGGCCGTGGCCGCCGTGCTGGACCGCCTCCTGGCCGACGAGGCGGGCAGTTCCCTCCTGCCGCGGGTGCTCTGGGAGCGCGCGGTCGCGGCCGAGAAGCTCGCCGACCCCGCTGCGGCCGCCGGCTTCTACCAGCGCCTGGCCGCCGGATATCCGGACGATGACCGCGCGCGGGACGCGGCCGCCGCCGCCGCACGGCTTGCCGCCGGCGGCGGTTCGTGACCTGCGCCCTCCTCGGGGGGAGCTTCGACCCGGTCCATGCCGGGCACGTGGCGATGGCGCGCCATGTGCTGGCCTGCGGCCTCGCTGATCATGTGGTCGTGGTCCCGAACGCGCGCTCACCCTGGCGGTCGGAACCGCGGGCGAGCGGCGAGGACCGCCTGGCGATGTGCCGACTCGCCTTCGCCGCCGAGCCCGGAGTCGAGGTCGACGGCCGCGAGGTCGCCGCAGGCCGGGCGGCGTGGACGGTCCAGACGCTGGAGGCCCTGGCCGCCGAGCGCGCGGGCGAGCGCTGGCGCCTGGTGATCGGGGCCGACCACCTGGCCACGTTCGGCGCCTGGCACCGGGCGTCGCGTATCCTGGAACTGGCCGAGCTCCTCGTGCTGGCCCGCGCGGGTTCCCCGGTGGACGAGGGTGCGGTGCTCGCGGCCGGCCTGCCGCCGGCGCGCGTCCTGTTCGCCCCGCCGTTCGACCATCCCGTGTCCGCCACCGGGGTCCGTGCTATGTTGGGCGTCGGCGGGGACGTCGCCGGGGCGCTGCCCGCGGCAGTCGCCGACTACATCGCCGCCCGGGGCCTCTATCGCGACGCCTGATCCCCCCGACCGGCCCGGCGGGCCGCAGCGAAAGGCGATTCCGTGACGCTGGTGATCGTCGACGGCTCGGCGCTCGTCTACCGCGCGCACTACGCGTTCGCCGGGCGGCCGCTGACGGCGCCGTCGGGCGAGACGACCTCCGTCGCGTTCGGCTTCTGCAACGCGGTGTTGGGACTCATCGAGTCGCGGCGGCCGGAGCGGCTGGCCGTGGTCTTCGATCGCAAGGGCCCGAACTTCCGGCACCAGATGTACCCCGCGTACAAGGCCCATCGCAAGCCGATGCCGCCGGAGCTGGCCGAGCAGCTGCCGCGCCTGCACGAGCTGCTCGCGGCCTGGGGACTGCCCGTGCTGGGAGCCGACGGCGTGGAGGGCGACGACGTGATGGCGACGCTGGCGGCGCGTGCGGCCGCCGCGGGGGAGGATGCCTGCCTCTACAGCGGGGACAAGGACTTCCTGCAACTCGTGGACGAGCGCACGACCCTGCTGAAGCCGGGCCGGCGCGGCGACGAGGTGACGGAGGTCACCCTGGCCACCGTGCGCCGGGACTGGGGCCTGGAGCCGGCGGCCCTGGTCGACGTCTTCGCGCTGTCCGGCGACCAGGCCGACAACATCCCGGGCGCGCCGGGGATCGGCGACAAGACGGCCCTCAAGTTGATCCACGAGTTCGGCTCGCTGGACGCGCTGCTGGCGGGACTCGAGGCCAGCGCGCTGTCACCGCGAATCAAGCGCGTCATCGGCGAGAACCGCGAGCAGGTGCTCCTGTCGCGCGAGCTGTTCCGCATCCGGCGCGACGTGGAACTGCCGGTCAGGCTGGACGAGCTGGCCACCGTTGTGCCCTCCGGGCCGGCCGTCGAGGAGTTGCTCGGGAACCTGGGCCTGCGGCGCGTCCTGGCGCACGCCCGGCGGCTGCAGCCGGGGGGCGTGCGTGCAGGACGTGCGGAGCCGGCGAACGGACCGCCGCGCAAGGCCGAGACGGACGCGCCCGCGGTAGCGGCAGCCGCCCAGGTCGGGGCCGCGCCGCGGGCGGCGGCCGTCGCCCCGGCGGACGCGCCCTCCGCCGGGGACTGGGCCGCGCGCTGCGCCGCCCGCGGCTACGTGCGGCTGGGCTCGGACGGGGAACTGGCGGACTGGCTCGGGCAGCTCGATCCCCGCGCGGCGCTGGCCGTGGACACCGAGACCGACGGCCTGCGCCCGGCGTCCTGTCGCCTGGTCGGAGTAAGCCTGGCGGGCGCGGGCCGCGATGGCGCGGCGTTGCCTCCGGCCTACGTGCCGGTCCGCTGGCGGGAGGCGGAGCCAGGGCCGGCGATCGCCGGCTCGCTGTTCCCGGCCGGGCGTGAGCACGACCGCCTGGCGGAGGTCGCGTCGCGGCTGCAACCGGTCCTCGCCTCGGCGTGCCTGAAGGTCGGACAGAACCTCAAGTTCGACGAATGGGTGCTCGCGCGGCACGGGCTGCCGCTGGGCGGACCGCGCTTCGACACCATGCTCGCCTCGTACGTGCTGGACCCGGGGCGCCGCTCGCACGGCCTGGACGAGCTGGCCGAGGACCTGCTCGGCCACCGCATGATGCCGTTCGAGGAACTGTTCGATCGCGGGGACCGGCAGCGAGACATCCTGGCCGTCGATCCCTGGCGGTTGGCGCTCTACGCCGCCGAGGATGCCGACTTCACCCTGCGCCTGCACGGCCGGCTGGCGCCGCTGCTGGACGAGGCCGGCCTGCGGGGCCTGTTCGCCGACCTGGAGATGCCGCTGTCGGCGGTCCTGCTGCGCATGGAGCGCAACGGCATCCGGCTGGACCGGGCCTTCCTGGGCACGCTGCGGCAGGGCTTCGAGCAGGAGCTGGCCTCGCTGCAGAAGCGGATCGTCGAGCTGGCCGGCGAGGACTTCAACGTCAACAGCCCGCAACAGCTGTCGGTGATCCTGTTCGAGAAGCTCAAGCTGAAGCCGACGAAGAAGACATCCACGGGCTGGAGCACCGACGTGTCGGTGCTGGCCGCGCTGGCCGAGGAGCACGACCTGCCGGCCGCGATCCTGGAGTACCGCCAGGTGGCCAAGCTGCAGGGCACCTACGTCGAGACGTTGCCGCAGCTCGCGGACCCGGACACCGACCTGGTGCACACCTCGTACAACCAGGCCGTTGCCGCGACCGGTCGCCTGTCCAGCTCGGACCCCAACCTGCAGAACATCCCGGTGCGGACGGAGCTGGGACGCCAGATCCGGCGCGCCTTCGTGCCGCGGGACCGGGGCCGGCTGTTCCTGTCGGCCGACTATTCGCAGGTGGAGCTGCGCCTGCTCGCCCACCTCGCGGACGATCCGGGACTGCAGGCTGCCTTCCGCGACGGAGCCGACGTCCACCGCCGGACCGCGGCGCTGATCAACGGCGTGTCCGAGGCGGAGGTCACGCCGGCCATGCGCAACCACGCCAAGGCCATCAATTTCGGCGTGATCTACGGCATGGGCGCTCGCGCGCTGGCCCGGCAGATCCAGGTCGGCGTGAAGGAGGCCACGGCCTTCATCGAACGCTACTTCGCCACCTACCCGCGCGTGCGGGGGTTCATCGAGGCCACGCGGGAGACCGCGAGGCGGACCGGGCGCGTCGAGACGATGCTCGGCCGCCGGCGCCTGCTGCCGGAGATCCTGTCCGGCGACCAGCGGCTGCGCGCGTTCCAGGAACGGATCGCGGTGAACACGCCGATCCAGGGGACCGCCGCCGACCTGATCAAGCTGGCGATGCTGCGCATCCAGGCAGCGCTCGACGCCGGGGACACCGGCGCGCTGCTGCTCCTGCAGGTGCACGACGAGCTGGTGCTTGAGGTGCCGGAGGATCGCGTCGAGGAGGTGGCCGCGCTGGTCCGTGAGGGCATGGAGGGAGCGTTGCAGCTCAAGGTGCCGCTGGTGGTGGACATCCACACCGGCGCGAACTGGGCCGAGGCGCACGGATGACTCGTTGGGTGGTGACTGGGCCGACGGGGGCCGGCAAGTCGGCGGTGACCGCGCTGCTGGCAGCCTGGGGCGCCGTCGTGCTCGACGGCGATGCGCTCGGGCACCGCGTGCTGGCCGAGCCGCAGGTCCGGGCGGCGATCGGCGCCCGCTTCGGCGACGCTGTCTTGGCGCACGGCGCGGTCGACAGGGCCCGGCTCGGTCGCCTGGTGTTCGGTGACGCCTCCGCCCTGGCCGACCTGGACGCGATCACGCACGGGCCGCTGGGCCGGCTGATGGAGGCGGCGCTGGCCGCCGCGGAGCGGGACGCCGTCGTCGCCGGCTCTGGTCCAAGGCTTGCCGTGCTCGAAGCAGCCGTGTATTTTCGCCTGCCGGCCCCGCCGCGGGCGGACCTGGTCGTGGCGGTGCTCGCCGCGCCCGAGGTGCGCGCCGCGCGCCTGGCGGCGCGGACGGGCCTGGCGCCGGCCGAGGCTCGGGCCCGCGTGCAGGCCTTGTCTCACCTGGACCGCGACTGGTCCCGGGCCGGCGTCACCATCCGCAACGATGGCTCGCAGAAGGATCTGGCCGCGGCGGTGGACCGCCTGTGGGCCACGCACGTCGCCTAAACCGCCGGCGCCCGCGCGCCGGGAAGGAGCCTGCCTGCCGTGAAGGAGACCCTCGACCGCCTCGCCGCCGCGCTGGAACGGCTGGCGACCCTCAAGGAGGGTCTTTGACTTCGACCGCCTGGGCACCGAGCTCGCCGAACTGGAGACACGCCAGTCGGCGCCGGGCTTCTGGAACGACCAGGAGGAGGTCGGGCGCGTCGTCGGCCGCATCCGCACGCTGAAGCAGTGGACGGCGCCTCTGGGTGCCGCCATCGCGCGCGCGGACGACCTGCAGGTGCTGGCCGAGCTGGCGGCCGAGGCCGGCGACGAGGAGTCGGCGGCGGAGGTCGCCTCCGGCGTCGGCGAGCTCGAGCGCGCGATCGAGAAGATCGACTTCCAGTTCCTGCTCAGCGGCGAGGCCGACGAGCGCGGCGCCGTGCTGGAGATCCACCCGGGCGCCGGCGGCACCGAGAGCCAGGACTGGGCGCAGATGCTGCTGCGCATGTACACCCGCTACATCGAGGCCTCGGGCTGGAAGTGCCAGACGCTGGACCTGCAGGCGGGCGAGGAGGCCGGCATCAAGACCGCCGTGATCGAGGTCGATGCGCCCTTCGCCTTCGGCTACCTCAAGTCCGAGTCCGGCGTCCACCGCCTGGTCCGCATTTCGCCCTTCGATGCCCAGAAACGGCGCCACACGTCGTTCGCGTCGGTGTTCGTGTACCCGCTGGTCGAGGACGACATCTCGGTCGAGATCGACCCGAACGACCTGCGCATCGACACTTTCCGGGCGCAGGGCGCCGGCGGCCAGCACGTCAACAAGACGGACAGCGCGATCCGCATCACCCACGAGCCCACGGGCATCGTCGTCTCCTGCCAGTCCGAGCGCAGCCAGCATCGCAACCGCGAGAGCGCGATGACCATGCTCAAGGCGAAGCTGTACGCGCGGGCGATGGAGGAGAAGCAGAAGGAGAAGGACGCGATCGAGGCGGGGAAGATGGACATCGCCTGGGGCAGCCAGATCCGCTCGTACGTCCTGCAGCCGTACACCAAGGTCAAGGATCACCGCACCGACCACGAGACCGGCAACTCGACCGGCGTGCTGGACGGGGACCTGGACGGATTCATCGACGCGTACCTGCGCTGGCAGGGCGCCCGGCAGCGCTGAGGCGGCCGGGGCGACGGGCGCGCGGCGGGCCGCGGCGCCGGGAGGACCGACGTGAACGACAATGATGCGAACCCCGGGCTCGAGGGCGGCGAGCTCCCGCCGGAGGGCTCCGCGGCCTTCCAGCGGCTTGTCGAGGGGCGCCTGGAGAAGATGCGCGAGCTGGGGCGATCGGTGGACCTCTACCCTTACGCCTACGAGCGCACGCACACCAGCGAGCAGCTGAAGGCCGCGGAGGCGGACCTGACCGCCGCGGGCGCCGTCGTGCGCGTGCCCGGCCGCGTGATGACCAAGCGCGGCGCCGGCAAGACGCTCTTCGCGCCGATCCAGGACGAGTGGGGGCGCATCCAGGCCTACTTCAAGCTCGACATCCTCGGCGAGGAGCGGTTCCACCGCATCGCCAAGCTGGTGGACATCGGCGACTGGATCGGCGTCGAGGGCACGCTGTTCCGTACGCGCACCGGCGAGCTGACCATCCAGGTCTCGGATTTCACCTTCCTGGCCAAGGCGGTGAGGCCGCTGCCGGAGAAGTACCACGACCTGTCGCTGGAGCTGAAGAGCCGGCGTCGGCACCTCGACCTGGCGATGAACCAGGAGAGCCGGGAGCGCTTCAAGAGGCGCAGCGCGATCATCGCCGAGGTCAGGGCCTTCTTCGGTGACGAGGGATTCCTGGAGGTGGAGACGCCGGTGCTGCAGCCGCTCTACGGCGGCGCCACCGCGAGGCCCTTCACCACGCACCACAACGCGCTCGACACGCGGCTCTACCTGCGTATCGCCGACGAGCTCTACCTGAAGCGGCTCATCGTCGGCGGGCTGGAACGCGTCTACGAGATCGCCAAGGATTTCCGCAACGAGGGCATGGACCGAACGCACAATCCCGAGTTCACGATGCTCGAGTGCTACGCGGCCTGGTGGGACTACCACCACATGCTGGACCTCACCGAGCGGCTGCTGCGGCGGCTGGCCCGCCGTTTCGGGCGCGAGGGCGTGCTGGCCTACGGCGGGCACGAGCTGGACTTCAACCGGCCGTTCGCCCGGCTGCGCTTCATGGAGGCCCTGGCGGAGCGGACGGGCGAGGACCTGATGGCCCTGGACGACGCAGGCGTCGTCGCCGTGGCCCGCCGGCACGGCATCGAGCCGCGGAAGGGCATGGGACGCGACAAGCTCCTCGACGCCCTTTTCGGGGAGCTGGTCGAGCCCGGCCTGATCCAGCCGACGTTCGTGATGGACCACCCCAAGGAGCTGTCGCCGCTGGCCAAGGCGCACCGCCAGGTGCCGGGCCTGGTCGAGCGTTTCGAGCTGTTCTGCGCCGGCTTCGAGGTGGCCAACAGCTTCTCGGAGCTCAACGATCCCTTCGAGCAGCGGCGTCGCTTCGAGGCGCAGAAGGCGCTGGCCGACGCCGGTGACGAGGAGGCGCAGCAGCTCGACGAGGAGTTCCTGCAGGCCATGGAGCAGGGCATGCCGCCGACCGGCGGCATGGGCATGGGCATCGACCGCCTGGTGATGCTGCTGGTTGACACCAACAACATCCGCGACGTGCTGCTCTTCCCGGCGATGCGCCCCGAGCGCCCCGGCGGCGAGGGCTAGTGCGGTTCGCCGCCTACATCGCGCGGCGGTACCTGCGCAGCCGCCGGCACAGCCGGTTCCTCAGCCGTGGCAGCGTCACGGCCATCGTGGGCATCGCTATCGGCGTCGCCGTGCTGAACGTGACGCTGGCGGTGATGAACGGCTTCCACGCCGAGATGCAGCGCACGTTCGTCGAGAACATGCCCATGGTGTCGGTCATCACCAGCCGCCCGGAGGGATTCGGGCCGCTGGGCGCGGCGCTGGACAGCGTGGCGGCGGTGCCCGGCGTCGTGGCCGTGGCGCCCTACATCCGGCAGGAGGTGCTGGTCTCCTCGCCGCGGACGGTCGGCCCGCCCCGCCCGCAGGCGGCCGTGGTCTGGGGCGTGGAGCCGGACCTGGTGGACGCCGTGCAGCCGCTGAGCCGCTACCTGTCGCCGTCGCCCGCCATCCTGGCGGCGCTGGCCGGGGGCGTGGTGCCGCGCGTCATCCTGGGTTCCGAGCTGGCGGCGAGCGTGTACGCGGCGGCCGGCGACACGATCGTGCTCACCTCGGTGGACGAGGAACTCGACCTGGACGACATCCGCCCGGTCAGTCGCCGCTTCGTCGTGGCGGGATTCTTCGACACCGGCATGTACGAGTTCGACAGCCGCTTCGTCTATGCGGCGCGCGGGCCCGTCGCCGACTTCCTCGGCTACCCGACGGATGGCGCCTCGATGCTGGGTGTGCGGGTCGCGGACGTGATGCGCGCCGACCGCGTGGCCGACGACATCGGCGCGCGGCTGGGGCGCGACTTCTATGCCACGGACTGGATGGCGCTGAACCAGAACCTGTTCGAGTGGATCCGTCTGGAGAAGGTGATCATGGCCCTCCTGCTGGGCATGATCATCCTGATCGCCGGGTTCAACATCGTCGGCATCCTGACCATGATGGTCGGGGAACGGCGCCGCGAGATCGGCATCCTGCTGGCGATGGGCGCCCGCCGTCGCCAGGTGATGGGCATCTTCCTGCTGAACGGAATGTGGCTCGGCGCCGTCGGGATCGCGTTCGGGTCGGTGTTCGGGCTGGCGGGGATCTGGTTCCTCGACGCGAAGGGGTTGCGGCTGCCGGGCGACGTGTACTTCGTGGAGACGGTGCCGGTGCTCCTGCAGTGGGGCGACTTCCTGCTCATCGCCGCCACGAGCCTAGTCATGGCGTTGCTGGCGGGCCTGTGGCCGAGCTGGGAAGCGTCCAACCTCGAGCCCATCGACATCATCCGCTACACCTGAGAAGGGACGGGCGCCGCGTGGCCCACCTGCTGGAGACGTCCGGACTCTGCAAGAACTACCAGCGCGCGGGCGGCACGGTGGAGGTGTTGCGCGGCGTGGATTTCCGGCTCGAGGCCGGCGCGACCGCGGCCATCGTGGGGCGCAGCGGCAGCGGCAAGAGCACGCTGCTGAACATCCTGGGCGGGCTGGACCTGCCGTCGTCGGGCCAGGTGCTCGTGGACGGGGAGCCGTTGGCCACCTCGCGTCGCCGCGACCGCGAGAGCTGGCGCGCGCGCGGCGTGGGCTTCGTCTTCCAGTTCCACTTCCTGCTCCCCGACTTCTCGGCGCTCGACAACCTGCTGGTGCCGGTGCGCGCCCTTGGCCCGGTGGGCGAGGCGGACCGCCGGCGGGCCCTGGACCTGCTCGGGGCGATGGGCCTGGCCGACCGCGCCGACCACCTGCCGGGCGAGCTGTCGGGCGGCGAGCAGCAGCGCGTGGCCGTGGCGCGCGCGTTCATGAACCGGCCGCGGGTCGTCCTGGCGGACGAGCCGTTCGGCAACCTCGATCGTGAGATCGGCGAGCGCCTCGGCGACCTCCTCCTGGAACTCCACCGCCGCGAGGGAGTGGCCCTCGTGCTCGTGACGCACGACCCGGCGCTGGCGGCGCGCGCGGACGCCTGCTGGCGGCTCGAACGCGGTCTCCTGGCCGCCGACACGGAGGCGGACCGCCCATGAAGTGCCATCGCTGCGGCCAGCGCGAGGCGAGCGTCCACTGGCTGGAGATCTCCGGCGACACGCGCCACAGCGTCTGGCTCTGCGCCGACTGCGCGGCCGCCGGCGAGCGCGAGGCCCAGCCCGCGCCGGGCCCCGAGCCGCTGGTCTCGTTCCTCGGACGGGGCCTGGCGGGCGGGCCATCGGCGCGCGTGGCGTGCCCCGGCTGCGGCACGACGCTGGACGACCTCCGGCGCGACAACCGCCTGGGCTGCGCGACCTGCTACACGACCTTCCGCACCGCGCTGCTGCCGCTGCTGGCGCGGTTCCATCGCCATGTCTCGCACGTGGGCAAGGTGCCGGGCGGCGCCCGACCGTCGACGCGCCTGGCGGAGATCACGCGCCTGCGCCTGGCCCTGACCAAGGCGGTGGCGGCCGAGGAGTTCGAGCGCGCCGCGGGACTGCGGGACCGCCTGCGGGAGCTGGAGGATGCCGGCGCGGGCGACGGGGGTGGCGCATGAACCCCAGCCTGGCCGGACTGGCGGCCGTGGATGCGGCGTGGCTGGACGGAAGCGGCCCGCACGGGGACATCGTGGTGGGGACGCGCGCCCGCCTGGCGCGCAACCTGGCGGGGTTGCCCTTCCCGCACCGCGCGAGCGCGGCGGAGCTGGCGACCGTCGCCGCCGACGTGGAGCGCCAGGTGCGGCGCCTGCAGGGGTTCGCGGACGGCTGGGCCATCGACCTGGGCGCCTGCGAGGGGCGCTCGCGGCAGCTCCTTCGCGAGAAGATGCTGGCCGGGCCCGACCTGCTGGCGACGCCCGAGCATCGCCTGCTCCTGGCCACGGCGGACCTGGGCGCCGCGGCGCTGGTCAACGGCGAGGACCACCTGCACCTGTGCGCCTGGCGCGCCGGCCTGGCCCCGGCCGAGGCCCTTGCAGGGGCGCTGGCTGCCGATGACGTCCTGGCCGGCGTGATCGCGCCCGCCTTCAGCGAGGAGCACGGCTACCTGACGACCTCGCCGGGAAACGTCGGCACCGGGCTGCGCCTGTCCGCGGTGCTGCACCTGCCGGGGCTGGTCATGGCGGACGAGATCGACAAGGTCCTCAACGCGCTGCGCCAGCTGGAGTTCGGCGTGCGGGGCCTGGCCGGCGAGGGCCGCACGGTGCGCGGCGCGCTGTTCCGCGTCGCGAACCTGACCACGCTGGGCCGGGACGAGGCGGAGATCGCCGCGGATTTCGCGAGCCATGTCGGCAAGGTGATCGGCCACGAGCGGGCGGCCCGCGAGCTGCTGCTCGGGCGCGACCGGCGCGGCCTGGAGGACATCGCCTGGCGCGGCCTGGGGGTCCTGCGCAGCGCGCGCCTGCTGACCGCGCAGGAGGCCTGGGACTGCCTGTCCCATGCGCGGCTGGGTGCCGGCTGCGGCGTGCTGCCCGGGCTCGACTGGGGCGCCTGCAACCGGCTGCTGGTGCGGCACCAGGGCGCGCACCTGGAACTGGCGGCGGGCCGGGCGCTGGACGGCCGCGAACGGGCCGCCGCGCGGGCCGACCTGCTGCGGGAACATTTTGCCGCGCTCTAGGGCCGTCCCGTCGCCGTCCGTGCCGCAGCCGGGTCGCGAATCCCCGTAAAGTCCCCCGCCGCAAAGGCGAAAACTCCTTGTCGGACCGCGTGGTTGCGCGGCCCGGAACTTGCCAGCGGGCGGATGCGGGCGGCCGTTGCCGGTGTAGCGCCCACCCGCCGGGTCCAGTATATTCTGCAGCAACATCCGCGCGCGCGGGCCCCGGTCCGCGACGGCGGGATCCGGCAGCGGCGAACGGAGGCGCGCGGCATGAACGACCGTTTCACCCAGAGAGTGCGCAAGGTCCTGTTCCTGGCCCGGGACGAGGCGGGCCGGCTCCAGCACGACTACATCGGGACCGAACACCTGCTGCTCGGGATCATCCGCGAGGGCGAGGGCGTGGCGGCCAACGTGCTGCGGCGCCTGAACCTCGAGTTCGACCGCATCCAGAAGGCGATCGAGGATTCGGTCACCGCGCCCATGGGACCGGTCAGCATCGGCGAGGTGCCCTTCACGCCCCGCGCCAAGAAGGTCCTGGAGCTCTCGATCGACGAAGCCCGCCTGCACAACCACAACTACGTGGGGACGGAACACCTGCTGCTGGCCCTGATCCGCGAGGGCGAGGGCGTCGCGGCGCGCGTGCTGCGCGAGCTGGGCGCCGATCACGAGACGGTCAAGCGCGAGGTGATGAAGGCCCTGGGCGGCAGCGAGCCGGCCGGCGGGTCGGCGCCGGGAGATGCCCGCAAGCGCAAGGCGGCGCGCAAGAAGGAGAACTCCGTCCTCGAGCAGTTCGGGCGCAACATGACCGACATGGCGCGCGAGGGGAAGCTCGATCCCACCATCGGCCGGGCCCGCGAGATCGACCGGTGCATCCAGATCCTCAGCCGCCGCAAGAAGAACAATCCCGTGCTGATCGGTGAGCCCGGCGTGGGCAAGACCGCCATCGTCGAGGGCTTCGCCACGCGCATCGTCGAGGGCAACGTGCCGGCGCTGCTGCGCGACAAGGAGATCGTCTCGCTGGACCTCGCCAGCGTGGTCGCGGGCACCAAGTACCGCGGGCAGTTCGAGGAGCGCCTCAAGCAGATCATGGCCGAGATCAAGGAAAATCCGGACGTGATCCTGTTCATCGACGAGCTGCACACCATCGTCGGGGCGGGCGGGGCCGAGGGCGCCATCGACGCCTCGAACATGCTCAAGCCGGCGCTCAGCCGCGGCGAGATCCAGTGCGTCGGCGCTACGACCATGGACGAGTACCGCAAGTTCATCGAGAAGGACGGCGCGCTGGAGCGCCGCTTCCAGCCCGTGATGGTCAACCCGCCCAGCGAGGCCGAGGCCGTCCAGATCCTGTTCGGCCTGCGCGACAAGTACGAGGCCCACCATCGCGTGACGTTCGACGACGACGCCGTGCGCGCCGCCGTCTTCCTGTCGAACCGCTACATCTCCGGGCGCTTCCTGCCGGACAAGGCGATCGACATCCTGGACGAGGCCGGCAGTCGCGCGCGCCTGAGCCAGACCGTGGTGCCGCCCGACCTGCGCGAGATCGAGAAGCGGATCGAGGGCGTGATCGCGGAGAAGGAATCCTCGATCCAGGCGCAGGAGTTCGAGCGCGCCGCCGCGTTCCGCGACGAGGAGAAGGAGCTCAAGAAGAAGCTCCAGGACCTCAAGCAGAACTGGACCGGCGAGGGCGCCGAGACGACGGCGACGGTGGACCAGCGGCTGATCTGCCGCGTCATCGCCGATATCACCGGCATCCCGGTGTCCGAGGTCGAGGAGGAGGAGACGAACAAGCTCCTGCGCATGGAGGAGGAGCTGGGCAAGTGGGTCATCGGCCAGGACGAGGCCGTGACCGCCGTCTCGAAGGCGATCCGTCGCAACCGGGCCGGGCTGCGGGACCCGCGGCGGCCGATCGGCTCGTTCATCTTCCTGGGCCCCAGCGGCGTCGGCAAGACCGAGGTGGCCCGCCGCCTGACCGAGTTCCTGTTCGGCGACCAGTCGGCGCTGATCCGCGTGGACATGTCCGAGTACATGGAGAAGCACTCGGTCAGCCGCCTGGTCGGCGCGCCCCCGGGCTACGTCGGCTACGACGAGGGCGGGATGCTGACCGAGAAGGTCCGCCGCAAGCCGTACTCCGTGATCCTGCTCGACGAGATCGAGAAGGCGCACCCCGACGTCTACAACATCCTGCTGCAGGTGCTCGACGACGGCCAGCTGACCGACAGCTTCGGCCGCACCGTGGACTTCCGCAACGCGGTGCTGATCATGACCAGCAACGTGGGCTCGCGGAAGACCCATGGCATCCGCGGCGTCGGCTTCGGGTCGGACGAGGCGGACCACAACCAGCAGCGCGTGCAGGGCAACATCGACTCGGACCTGCGCAAGACGTTCAGCCCGGAGTTCCTGAACCGCATCGACGAGATCATCACCTTCAAGTCGCTCGGGCGCGAGGACATCACGCGCATCGTCGACATCCTGCTGGCCGACGTCAGCCACCGGCTGCGCAACCTGGAGATCGAGTTCGACTTCACCAAGCCCTGCAAGGACTTCCTCTGTGACGTCGGCTACGACCCCCAGCTGGGCGCGCGTCCCCTGCGGCGCGCCATCCAGAAGCACGTCGAGGACCCGCTCAGCGAGAAGCTGCTGCGCGGCGAGGTGGTCAGCCGCAGCCGGATGGTGATCGGGGTCAAGAGCGGCAAGCTGTCGTTCAAGGTCGAGCCCCGCGAAGAGGTCAAGGCCGTCTGAGCGGTCCCGCCGGGCGGGACGATGGACGGGACGATGCGGCGGGGCCCCCCCGGGCCGGGGGGGCCCCCCGCGATGGCCCCCCCGAAATACCGCCGTTGGGCCGGGGCCCCCCCCCCCCAAAAGGGCGCCCCCCCCCGGGACC